>JBBRQL010000044.1:0-22550 GCA_038226425.1 Verrucomicrobiota bacterium | reverse complement strand
ATAGTTGAAAGGCTTGAGTTCCTTGCATTGATCGTCCCTTGAGCAGCGAGACGGGGTAGGAAAACCGACAAGAACGTGGCGGTGACAACCGGCAGCCATGCGCGGATCATCGCCGCACAGCTCCGGTGTGGAGCGAACGAGCGGTGCGTTCGGGAGAGGTCTCGATTCATGCCTTGGGTCGGTGGTCAACCGTGTCCACGAAACAGCGGGTGTCAATGTGATGACCAAGGGACGGTCCGAAATACCCCGGGACCCTCGCGGGCCTTATCGCAGCAATCGTGATCTTCCCGAGTTTGCCGGCATCGACCCTGCGCGGCGTCGGATGCCTTTGCCTTTGGGCAAGGACGCGGAAGAGGGGTGTCGCAATATGAACGGCAAGTTCGTCACCGCCGCCAAGCACGTATTCGACGGCCGAAACCTCACGTCGCTCAAGGCCGTGTGGGAAGACCTCAAGTGGGTAGCGAAGGTGTGAAGCGAAGGCCCGAGCTGAACGCCGAACGTTGAACGCCCAACGCCCAACGCCCAATGCCCAACGCCTAACGCCTAACGCCTAACGCCGGAGCCCGGTCCGGTCCAACCCGGAGGGTTGGCAGCCATTAGCCGGGGGGCGAGCGCAGCGATACCCCCGGGAAGCTCCGATACGTTAGCACCCTGAAGGGGTGCCAGCCAATGGCGTCTTGTGTCGTCCGTCTGGCATCCCTTCAGGATGCTTTGGCCAGGCCCAGCGTGCCGGGGGTGTTCGTCGCGCTCCGCGCTCCTCGACCCCCGGCTAATGGCTGGCAACCCTCCGGGTTGCTGCCGAACCCGAAGCTCACGGCAACGATCTGGATGCCGAGACCACAATGCGTCTCGGCATCCGGACGTGTTCTCTCACTGCCCCATCAGATGCTCCAGCACGAGCTGGTCGAGGTCCTGGTAGTTGCGGTCGGCGATGAGTGCGTCGGCCTCTTTCGTCGGGAAGGAGCGGGCTTTCTCGACGAGGCGCAGGAAGGTCTTCTTCGAGTTGTCGAGGTGCTTGAGGAAGTGCTCTTCCCGCGTGGTGCGGAACGGATGCACGTCGAAGGCCACGTACTCGCCCTTGCGGCCGTAGCCGTTGCGCTCCAGCGCGCGGACCTGGTTGAAGGCGACCCGCAGGTTCGCCGAACCGAAGGGCTTGTCCTGGTCGAACTTCAACCCGTTCTGGTCGTTCAGGTGCAGCGACCACAGCTTGCCGAAGGACATCGCGAAATCGATCTCGTCCGCCGGGTCCAGCCCCGCGAGGATGGAGTGGGCCGACTCGATCAGCGCGCCGACGCGTTTCGGGTCGCGCGTGAGCTGCGCGATGGCCAGCGCGTGGCCGATGGTCGGGATGTAGGCGTGGTCCATCGGCTCGTTCGGCTTGGGCTCGATGCAGAGGCGGGCCTGCTTGTCGTGCTTGAGCATCGCGTCGAGGGCCTCGACGAGCAGCTCGGTGGAGCGCGCGCCGGACTTGGACTCGCGCAGATAGGTGCCCTCGCGCGCCAGCCAGAGCACGATCAGGTCGGTGCCGAGTTCGCGGGCGATGTCGATGGTCTGCTTGGAGCGGTCGATGGCGTAACGGCGCTGCTTCTTGTCGTTCGAGGTGTAGCCGCCGTCGATCGTCTCGGGCGCGAACCAGAGGCGCGGCGCGACCATCTCGGCCACGATGCCTTCGCCGTCGAGCCGCTTCTTCAGCTCCTTGGCCTCCTTGAGCACCTGCGCGGCGGACTTGGTGCCGATCTCGGGCACCGCGTCGTCGTCATGGAACATCATCGCCTCGAAGCCGAGCTCCTTCAGCGCGGCGAGCTTCCAGTCGAAGGTCTTCGCCGGGCGCGTGGTGGGGCCGTAGGGGTCGCCGCCTTCGCTGAAGTTCCAGGGTCCGACGCAGAAACGATATGTGGTGGGCTTGGCCATGATGATTGATGTGCCCGGGAGGGTAGGGAGACGACGGAAGCCGGGGCAAGGCAACGTTGCGCGGATGACGCCGCGAATCACGGTGTCGTCTTTCATCCGCGTGCTCGCGCACACCCGGAACCATGACTACGCGACCGTGAGGCATGGAGCCCAGGGTCTGCGAAGATCAGCTCGAAGGGCTTGCCAGCGCTTGGCCGCCGTTCACTTGAGCAGCCAATCGGCGACGGTATCGGCCTTGGCATCCGCGTCCAGCTTGCCGGTGCCGAGCGCGAGCAACGCCGGCACGTCGCCGTACTTGGCGCCGCCGGGCAGGAAATCGGGCGAGCGCAGGTCGAGCAGCTTGCCGAACCGGAACTCGCCGACGTGGATCGCCGCCCGGTCGAACGCGCCTTCGGATTGCGCGCGCGCCGCCGCCGCGACCGGGCCGGTGCCGTCGAGCGCGACGAGGCTGACCTGCTTCGAGGGACGCTCGTGGCCGCGGATGTAGCTCACCGCGGTGAGCACGTCGTGGACGCGATGGACGAAGAGCGCCGGGTTGTAGCCGAAGGTGTACGCGCCGGCCTCGCGCGGGTTCTTGACCCGGGGCGTCCGGGTGAGGGGACGTCCATCGGCGAGCGACTCGCCTTGGTACAACAGGTCGATACCGAGCACGGTCGCACCGGAATCCACCAGCTTGCGCACCTCGGGCTTGAGGTCGCCGCCGGCGGTGTAGAGGCCGGCTTTCCCTTCGGCGGTGAGCCAGAGGACGGTATGGCCGTTCCACTGCTTGGGATAGCAGAAGACCGCGGGCAATTCTTCGTGGTAGCTCGTGTTGCGGAGCAGGCCGGCCATCTGGATCCAGCCGCCTTTGTCCTGCTTGTCCTTCATCTCCCACGCGGCGTTGCCGGCATCGGCGAGGCCGCCGTCGAGCACGATGTCCCATCCGCCGCGCAACATCGCGCGGTGCTTCTCCGGCGACGACTCCTCGAGCTTCGCGAGCTGGCGCTGGGCGTCGGCGTCCCATGCTTTCAGCAGCGTGCGCTCGAAATCCGGGTCCGCGGCGGCGGGCGCCAGGTGCTGCGCGTCCCACACCGAGAGCTCGGCGCGGGAGAGGCGCTGGTAATCGCGCTCGACCACCGGCCCGGTCTGGCCGAGGCGGAAGTGGCGGTTGAGCCAAGTGTAGAAGGCCGAGCGCGAGACGGCGTTGTAGTTGTGCGGGAAATGCTCGCCGCGGTTGAGCATCACGTCCTGCGGCGCGCCGAGGAACGTGTAGAGCTGCTGGAGCTCCGGGAATCCTTTCGTGGACATCTCCTTCGTCCAGTCGTCGGCGCAGGTCATGCCGAGCGGCTTGGGCGCGAAGAGCGCGGCGAACTCCACGTTGCCGGTGCCGACGCGCAGCAGGCTTGCGTTCTCGCAGGTGCAGCCGCCCTGCATCCCGGTGCTGACCATCACCGCGGGGAACGACAACGTCACCCGGGGGTCGATCGCAGACACGATCATCGTCTGCGTGCCGCCGCCGCTGGCGCCGGTGACCGCGATGCGCGCGGGGTCGACCTCCGGCAGGCCGAGCACGAAGTCGAGCGACCGCACGGCGTTCCACGTCTGCAGGCCCATGATGCTCTGGAGATGCGCCTCGGCCTGCGGGCTGTAGAGGCCCCAGTCCTCGGTGGTGTCCATCTCGGGACGCGCCTTGGCGAAGCCGTGCACCAGCTCCTTGGAGAACTGCACCGAATCGGAATCGCTCAGCATGTCCCACTGCCACACCACGCAGCCCATGCGCGCGAGCTGCACGCACATCGACTGGAACCGGCTCTTGCCGCCCTGCTCAAAGCGCTCCTGTCCGGTGGCGATCTCCTTGCGCAGCTCGTCGTCGGTCGCTTCGGAGAGACGCGCATCGGTCCAATGCCCGTGGGCGAAGAGCACCGCCGGCACCTTGCCCGTCGCGTTCTTCGGACGGTACAGGTTGCCGGTCACGAAGAAGCCCGGCGCGCTCTCGAAGTACACCTTCTCCACCGAGTAGCCGTCGCGTTCGACGCGGCCGTGGATGACGGCGTTGAGCGGCGCCTTGGTGGGCATGGGCCACAGGCCTTGCGACACCAGCATCTGCCGGCGCACGCGCTCGGAGCGCTTCGCCCATGCGTCCTTCGACGTCGGCGGCGTGAACGGGAAATAGCCGTCGAGGTCCTTCAGCGGCCCGAGGCGGTGGTCGTCGGGGAGCCGGCCTTCCGGCAGCACGCGCGGTCCGGCGGCGGAGCCCGGCGCGGCCAGCGCGAGCGAACAAGCCAGAGCGAGGAGAGCGGGGCGCGCGCGGTGGATCATGGCCGGATGCTAACGACCTGACCGTCGCTGACAACCTCCATGGCGGCGGACGGGTGCGAGCAGAAGTGGCGGACACGAGATCGGGTGGTG
Organism: Verrucomicrobiota bacterium; assembly: GCA_038226425.1. Taxonomy (GTDB): domain Bacteria; phylum Verrucomicrobiota; class Verrucomicrobiia; order Limisphaerales; family UBA9464; genus CAIVQB01. The sequence continues at coordinate 18,251 of JBBRQL010000044.1, read as the reverse complement.
CACTTGTTCTGTAGAAAACACCGACCGGAGAGAGAAAATCTGGAAAACAGGAAAACCGGAGCTTCGCCGGCTCTGTTCCTGTTTTCCTGCTTTCCAGATTTATCTCTTCAACAGAGCAAGTGGCAGTCCGCTTCCGAGTCCGACCCGGCCAAACAGCAAGAGTACGACTCTGCGCCACAAACCGTCCGCCACCTCCAATCGCACCATGGCGGGGGACCCGCATGGATCCGGCTCGCCAAGGTCGCATTGTTTCACCGTCGCGGCGCGGCGCGGACCAAAGTGCTGCCAGCATCCTGCTGGCAGAGGCCCGCGGAAGCCTGCGCCGGGAAAGCTTCCCACGTGTCCGTTCATCCGCACCTTCTGCCGGCGAGACGCGCGGCGGCACACTGGCGCCGCTGGCGATCACGATGTCCCATCGCCCCCGCTACCCGGTGCGGGGTTGCCAAGCGCGTCCGCCTGCCGACACTGCGGCCATGCACCTCGGATTCGTCAGCGCCATCCTGCCCGAGCTCTCCCTCGACCACGTGCTCGCCTTCGCCGCCGCGGAGAAGTTCGCCTGCGTCGAGGCCATGTGCTGGCCCGTGGGCCGGGCCGAAAGGAAGTTCGCCGGCGTCACCCACATCGATGTCGAGGGCTTCACCGCCGCCCGTGCCGACGCGGTCCACGAGCTCTGCGCACGCCACGGCGTGCGGCTCTCGGCGCTCGGCTATTATCCGAACCCGCTCGATCCGGACCCCGAGGTCTCCAAGGCCGCGGTCGCCCACCTGCGCAAGGTGGTGCTCGCCGCGGAGAAGCTGGGTCTCGCGACGGTGAACACCTTCGTCGGACGCGACCGGACGCTGAGCGTGGACGCCAACTGGCCGCGCTTCCTCAAGACCTGGCGCCCGCTTGTCGCCTTCGCCGAGGACCACGGCATCCGCATCGGCATCGAGAACTGCCCGATGTCCTTCACGGCGGACGAATGGCCCGGCGGCAAGAACCTGATGACCACGCCGGTCATCTGGCGCCGCGCGTTCAGCGACATCCCGTCCGCGAGCTTCGGGCTGAACTACGACCCGTCGCACTTCGTGCTGCAGCACATGGATCCGGCCAGCCCGTTGCGCGAGTTCCAGGGGAAGCTGTTCCACGTCCATGCGAAGGACGTGAGGATCCGCCGCGACCGCATCGACGACGTCGGCGTGTTCGCGCATCCGCTCGAATGGCACCAGCCGCGCATCCCGGGCTTCGGCGAGATGGATTGGTCCAGGTTCATCGGCGCGCTGATGGAGACGACCTATCGCGGCCCGGTCTGCATCGAGGTCGAGGACGACACCTTCGGCAAGTCGCTCGAAGGGCGGCAGCGCGCGCTCAAGGTCGCGGGCAACGTGCTCCGGCCCTTCTTCGCCTGAGCCGGGACCCTGCAGATGGATCCGGGTGGAACGGCCAACCTGGCCGTTCTCGGCGGCAACTTGCCGCCGAGCTTCGGCACGAGGACGCACCCACCAGAGGATGCGTTCCTGGCGCACCCAACGCGGCAGGCTGGTAGCCCGCCCCCAAAAAACCTTTGACTGCATCGTTCCGGCTGGATGCCTGTCCCACTTGCCCGCAGGTCAATTTTTCAAAAAGGCCATCAAGCGTCGTCCGTCCGCCGCCCGCGCTCACTTCGCCGCGTCCGCCGACGGGATCGAGCGAACGACTTCTTCGAGCAGGCGCGCGTCCATCTCCACCAGGTGGCTCCGTTCGGGGAAGCGCCCGGCCTCCACGTCGGCGATGTACTCGCGGAAGGCGGCGACGCGCTCCGCTTGCAGGCGGCGGTTCTCGGCGAGGAAATCGCGGTAAGCCTTGGCGTGGCGCGGCGCACGCTCCTCGTAGTCGCCGAGGATGTCGTCGGAGAAGAGGAACTGCGTGTCGCATCCGCTGCCCGAACCGAGCGACATGAGCAACAGCTTCGTCTGCGAGCTCAACCACCGGGCGAGGTTGTGCGGCACGACCTCGAGCTCGGCCGCGTAGGCGCCGGCGTCCTCGAGCTGCTTCATGCGGCGATGAAGTTCCCGCGCCTCCTCGACCGTCTTGCCGATCGCCCGGTAACCGGTCCAGGTGATGTGCCGGGGAACGAGCCCGAGATGCCCGACCACCGGGATACCCTCGCGCGCCATCGCCTCGATGATGGACGGGCTCGCGGAGCAGTAGACCGAGCTGGCACCGGCCTCCAACGCACGGAACGCGACGCGGATGGCTTCCTCCGGCGAGGCCAATCCGTGCGGTGTGGCCGCGGACAGGAAGCTGGTCGGCGCCGCCGCGACGAGCAGGGGCAACCGCGCCTGCGCCTCGGGCGAATCGAAGCTGCAGCTCATCAGGTCCACGCCCGCCTGCTCGGCCGCCGCGGCTTCTTCGGGCGACTTGACGTGGATGTGCGTCAGGCAGCGTTTGCCCTTGAGCTGCCGGAGGTCGTGGACGGTGTAGCGTTTCCGCGGTCGGAGCATGGTGAACAAGGACTACGAGAACACCGGTGCGGATTCAACCGCGATCCGGGCCGGCCCGCTGCGCGGGCGGTACGACCGCGCTCCCGCAACACTTCGGCTCGTGAAGACTCTACCAGAGGGTGAGAGCCAGGGCAGGGGAGATGGCCGTGCACGGATGCTCGGCGGACTCGGAAGTCCGCCTCCCGGCACGCCTCACTTCGCGAGACCGGTGGCGAGGCCGACCTTCGTGATGTCGGCCTGCTGGAGCAGGTCGATCACGCCGACGATGTGCCGGTAGTCCACGTCGTCCGCGCCGCGTACGACCACGCTGGGGTCGGTCTCCGCTTGTTTCAGGGCGGCGAATAGCTTCGGCAGCTCGGCGAGCTTCACCGGCTGGCGGTTGAGCAGGAGGCCGCCCTGGGGATCCACGTCCACGTAATGGAGCTTGGGCTTCTCGGCCGGGCGCTGCGCCGGGGCCTTGCCCGTGGGCAGGCTGAGGTCGAGGTCGTTCGAGAGCTGGGGCGTGGTGATCATGAAGATCACCAGCAGCACCATCACGAGGTCCATCAGCGGCGTGATGTTGAGCTCGTGCATCGTCGCGTTCGACGACTTGGAGAGACGGCGGCGGCCTCGGTTGGAGCTGGCGGCGTGTGCGCTCATGTCATTGGACGGGCTCGGTGTCGGCGATCGCGTCGAAGCGCACGATGAACCGGCCGGGGAAATCTTTCGGCAGCTTGCGGCCGATGTTCTTGGTCTGGGCGAGCGCGGTGCGGACGGTGCCGTCCCACTTGGCGTCGCCGGAGCCGCGCTTCCAATCGACCGCCGTCACCGCGCCGTCGGGCGCGACGCTGACCTCGGCCTCGGCGACGAAGGCGGTGTCGTCCATGCCGTCGGGTTTCGTCCAGCGGGAGCGGAAGGCGTACTCGACGGCCTGCTTGTAGAGCTCCTTCGGGTCGGAGGTGCTCTGCACGACCTTGGCGCCGTCGTTGAAATCGAAATCGGCCCCGATCGAGGGCGGCGGCGCGGCAGCGGGGGCGCCGGACGGCGGCGGCGCGGTGGTGACGCCCGCGGGCGGGGCGACCAGCGCTTTCGGCGCCTCGACCTTGGCCTCCTGCTTGGCAGGCTCGGGCTTGGGCTCGTCCTTGGGCTTCTGCGGCTCGGGCTTCTTCTCGTCCTTCGGCACGATCACGGCGGTGATCTCCTTCATCTTCTTGCCGAGGATGCCCTCGCGCGCGGCGAGGAGGAAGATCGCCAGACCGAGCACGATGTGGAGCCCGATGGAGACGAGGAAGCTCGTCCGGGACTGCTTCTTGGGCTGGCGCTGGGGGATGTCCATGTCAGGAGGCCGGGTTCACTTGGCGACGAAGACCTCGGTGGCGAGCTTCACCTTGGCGACGTTGCATTGTTGGAGGGTGTCGAGCGCGGCGCGGATCTGTTTGTAGGGCGACTTGGCGTCGCCGCGCAGGGTCACGTTCAGGTCGGGGTCGTCGGTGCGGAGCTGGATGACCTCGTCGCGCAGCGCGTCGAGCGTGAGCTCCTTGCGGTTGAGGAAGATCTTGCCGCCGGCGTCCACCGTCACGTAGTTCACCTTGGGCACCGGTTCCTTGGAGCGGGGCGCGGCCTTGGGCAGCTCGAGGGCGAGGTCGTTGGTGATGGGCGTGGTGGTGAGGATGAAGATCACGAGCAGCACGAACGCGAGGTCGAGCAACGGCGTGATGTTCAGCTCGGTCATCGTCGTGTGCGCGGATCGTGAGCACTTCCTCATGGTCGGGAGCGGTGGGGAGGAGCGGGACGGCGTTCCGTCACTTCGCGATGAGCACGTCGTCGGAACGGACGGCGGTGTCCGAGAGGGCGTCGCGGATCTCGTCGGCGAGCGCGCGGTTGTCCACGTAGCGGTGCTCGAAGGCGGTGACGAGCTCGCTGACGAAGTTGTCGAGCTCGTTGGTGATGCCGCGGATGTTGGTGACCTGGAAGTTGTAGGCGAACATCGCCGGGATCGCGACGAAGAGGCCGATGACGGTGTTGAGCAGCGCGCCGGCGACGCCGGGCGCCATGGCGGTGATGCTCGCGGCCTGCTTCACCGCGATGCCGGCGAAGGTCTCCATCACGCCGAAGACGGTGCCGAGCAGACCGATGAACGGGCCGCCCGCGACCGCGGTGCTCAGCACGATCATGCCCTTCTCCAGTCCCATCGCCTCGGCGCTCGCGGTGCGCTCCAGCACGGCTTTCACGAGGTCGAACGAACCGTGGCTGATCTTGGTGGACGAGGCCCGCGCGAGCACGTCGGTCTGCCCCAGGTCGGCGGCTTTACCGCGGCCCTTGGGCCTGGCGCCGACCTCGATGGGGTTGTTCTTGAGATGATAGACGAGCTCCTGCGCGCCGGCGGCGTAGATCTCGTAGGCCGGGGCGCCGTCGAACTCGTGGCCGCCGCGCGCCAGCTCCAGCGGGTCCTTGGTCTCGCGCCAGGCGGCGAAGAACTTGGCGCTCATCTTCCGCGCGCGGTGGAGCTGGAAGAACTTGTTGATGATGACCGACCAGCTGAAGAGCGAGACCACGGCCAGCATGACCATGGTGATCGCGCCCTCGGCGCTGACCTGTTTGAAGGAGAAGCTGATGGCGTTGGCGAGGATGTAGGGCATGGCGGGGAAATGGGTGCTGCTGGCTTTGGAAGGGCTCGGGGATCAGTTCGCTTTCGATGTGCCGGGAAGGATCACGGTGACGCGTCCGATCGTGCGGACGAGGACGGGCTTCGTGGCGACGCGGCGCTTGTCCTCGTCCTCCTTCGCCTCGGCGATCGCCGCGGGTTTGGCGTCGGCCGTCGCGGCGGCGGCGGCGGTGGAGGTCGCGCCCGCGGCGTTGGCGGTGGCGAAGCCGACCTGGCCGGAGGTCCCGCCGGCGGCGGTGACGTTCTGGGAGAGCAGCGCGGCGTCGATCGATCCGCCGCTGGCGTTGACGGCGCCGATCCCGGCGACCGTGCCGGAGATGCTGCCGCCGGCGGTCACAGTGGCCGTGCCCTGCGCGAGCGCGGTCACGTTCACGCTCTGCGGCGTGTCGATGTTGATGTTGCCGGAGGCGAAGATCACGCCGATCACCGGACCGGTGGCGTCGAGGCTCACGTTGCCGCCGATGACGCCGGAACGGCTGGCGTCGATCTTGCCCTCGTGGCCCGGATCGCTGTCGGTCTTGCGCGTTCCGGCGGTGAGCTTCACCGAGGCGGCCGCGGTGGAGGTGCGGTTGAAGGCGGCCTGCACGACGCCGCCGGCGCGGGCCAGGATGTCGCCGCGCGGGGTGTCGATGGTGATGTCGCCGACCCGGGTCGAGCCGTAGGAGAAGGTCGTCGCGAGGATGCCGCTGCCCGGGATGTAATCGCTCAGCACCTCCACCCGGCCGTCAGCGGTGACACGGACCTGCTCGACGCTCTGGAGGCTGAGGCCGCCGCTGCCGGCGTCCACGCTGCCTTCCAGCGAACGCACGGTGATCGCCCCGCCGTCGTAGGCGGCGATGCGCGAGCCGTTGAGCAGGATGTCCTTCTTGGCCACGACCGTGACTGAGCTCCCGGCCGAGGTGTAGATTCCGCGCGCCAGATCGGAGGTCGGCAGGATGATCTCGGAACCGACCTCGATCCGCCCGCCGGACACGACGCGGATCTCGCCGCCCGCCTTGGAGACGATCGCCGAAGAGGTCATCGACAGGTCGCCGCCGAGCTGGATGTCGATGTCCGCGCCCTTGCTCCCGGCCTTGGCCAGCGCGGGGTTGGATTGGGCGCCGGAGGAGATGATGCCCGCGGTCGCGCCGAGATCGAGGTCGCGGGCGCGGACGGTGAGCTTGCCCGGGCCGGCGATCTGGTAGCCTTCGGGTTGGCGTTGCGGCACGTCCTTGCTCGCGTCGTAGAGCGCGTTGATCACCGCGGCCGGCAGCAACGCGTAGGGCGTGGTGAGCTGGATGCCGTCGAGGTCGACCACTCGGACGCCGAGCGGATCGAGCGGCGGATCGAACACGAGCACATGGAACGCGAGCAGCGCGTCGCGCGTGTCGTCGGTCAACCGCCCGCGGAACCCGAGCTGCCGGTTCTTCGCGTCGAAGATGAACGTGCCGGACACCTTCGGCTCGGCGATGTCGAGCAAGGCGAAGTCCGGCACGGTGAAGCCTTCCGGGAACGGCACGAAGGTGTAGTCGCTGCGGTTGCGGATGTCGCCCGCGACCTCGATGCGCGTCTCGTCCGAAGCGCGGAGGTTCTGCCCGACGAAGCTGGCGTTGACGACGTCGCCGCCGACGCGGATCTCGGCGCGCTTCGGCACGGCCACGAGCAGGTCGCGCAGGTCGCCCGCGATGTCGAGCCGCGCGGGCCGGGCGTCGTCCTGGTGGACCGGCACCGGCGCGTGGTCGTCGCGGCCGAACTGTCCGTTCACGAACGTGAATTGCGTGGCCGCGCTGTCCGACATCACGAGCTCGTAGGTCTTGCCCTCGTCGCGGCTGCGCAGGTCGCCGCCCGCGGTCGTCTTCACGGACAACTGGCCGACCGGCGACGGGAAGAGCGTGAGGTTGTTGCCGAGCAGCACGCCACCGGCACCGGCGGTGATGTCCAAGGTGGGCGGATAAAGCACCGGCACGCCCGCCTCGTTCGGGTTCCGCGGCAACGCGCCGCCGAGCAGCTGCACGCCGTCGGTCGCGGTCAAGGTGACCGACGCGCCGGAATCGTAGTCGAACTTGTGGAAGGTCGTGTCGCTCGGCCGGCCGGCGCGGTTGAAGATGCCGTTCGGGTTCCGCACCTCTTGCAGCGCGATGCCGGTCGCGGCGACGTCCCACGAGCCTTTCACCAGGCTGAGCGCGAGCTGGCGGTTCGCTTCGCCGGCCGCGTTCGCCGCGGTGATCTTCCCGGCGCCGTTCCGCACGACGTAATGGCCGTAGACGCTCCCGCCGGCGGTCACCGTCACGTCGCCCGGCCGGGCACCGAACGCGCCGCTGCCGCCGTCGCTGTGCGTGCCGACCTGCGTCGGTAGCAAGCTCACGACGTCCTTGCCCGCGGTGAGCGACACGTCGCCGCCGGCCGCGGTGCTGATGCCGCCCAGGCCCGGCGCGACCTCATAGCCGATGCCGGTCGAACGGAAGACGAAGCCGTCGGCGCGCGTGCCGGTGTTGATCGATCCGCCGGCCGCCGAGACGCTGATGCCGCCGCCGTCGGTGGTGTGGATGAACCCGCGCTGGACCGTGACGTCCTTGCCCGCGGCGATCTTGACCGGTCCGTCGGCTGCCGTGATCGAGCTGCCGCCGTTCAGCAGCACGGATCCGGTGCCGCTGACGACCTGGCCGGTCGCGAAGTCCTTGCCCGCGGTGAACTCCACGCTCCAGCCCTGTCCGGCGAGGATCCCGCCGGATTGGCCGAAGCGGATGTCCTTGCCCGCTTCCAGCGTGAGCTTCGCACCGGAAGCCTTCGTGTCGGCGAGGTTCCACAGCGTGTTCACGTCGATCGTGCTGCGCGCCTGGAGGGTGATCTGCGAGAAGTTCTCGAAGGCCGACGGGTTGACCCGGAGCTGGTTCGGGACGTCACCGGGCTTGATGACACCCGTGCCGCCGGAGCCCGTGCCCGCGGCATCGATCACGATGGTGTCGGGATCGATGAGCAGGCGTCCCGCCACCGAGCCGGCGGCGGCCTTGCCGTCCACCTCGGCGCGCACACCGGGCAGGTCGTCCGCCGAGACCTCGATGAAGCCGCCGTCACCGCCGCTGCGACCACCGGCGACGCTGACCATCGCGGTCGGGTCGTCGCGGTAGGCGCGGCCGGACTTGATGGTCACCGAACCACCCGCGCTGGCGGTGGAAGAATCGCCGCGGGCCGACGTCCGCGAACCAGCGCCGAGCGTCACGAGATCGCTGGCGACGAGTTCGATGACGCCGTTCCGTTCGCGCACCGAATCGGCCTGCACGATGCCCGATTGGTTCACGACCTGGGCGTGCAGCGCGATGCTGCCGGCATCGGCGACCAGCTTGCCGAAGTTGTCCACGCTGCCGCCGGGGAGCGAGACCTTGGCGCTGAGGCCGCGGCCGTCGGGACGTTCGGAGACGAGCACCTCTTTGCCGGCGTAGAGGCCGATGTTGCCGTCCGGCGCCATGAGCACGCCGTGGTTCACGACTTTCTCGGCGAGGAGGAAGACGGAGCCGCCCTTCGCGGCCTCGATCTGGCCGTAGTTGATGATGCTCGCGAGCGGCGGCGCGTAGCTGATGTTCCAGGATCCGCCGCTCGCGAAATCCGCGGGCGGTCCGCCGGCGGTGGTGGCGACGAAGCTGGCGGCCTTGACCACCGAATCCGGCCCGAACCAGAAGCCCGCCCGGTTCGCGAGCACGACGATGCCGTTGGCCTGGATGTTGCCGAACAGGTGTGACGGGTTGGCGTCGAGCACCTGGTTCCAGACGATGGACGCGGCGTTCGGCTGCTGGAAGCGCGTGGTCTCGCCCGGCGCGAGGTTGAAGGACTGCCAGTTCAGCACCGCCCGGTCCGACACCGTGAGCGTCAACATCGGACCGGCCGGGACCGCGGTGGCGGAGCCGGCCACGACGACGAGGCCCTGCGGGTTGGCCCAGGCGACCGGAGCGCAGAGCAGCGACACGAGGCCGCCGCAGCCGAGCATCCACGGCATCATGGCCGCGGCGTTCGGGCGGGGATCGGGGGGCGGCGTGGGCATCGCGGGCATCGGTTCTATCGGGTGGGAAGCGGTAGGGAAGGCGGTGATGGTGACGTCCGGGTCGTGGTCAGAACTGCGCGCCGACGCCGAAATAGATCTGCAGGTCGCCCGGCCGGCTGAGCGGCGTGGTGTGCAGCGCCCACGCGACGGCGAGGCGGAAATCGAACGTGGTGCCGATCGCGCCGTTGAACCCGACGCCGGCGCCCCACATCTGGACGACGCTCTCGGCGCCCTTCGGCGCGCTCAGCGAATAGCTCTGGCCGTAGTCCATGAACACCGACGCGCGGATCCGCATCGGCATCGAGCCGTCCACCATGCCGATGTCCACCCAAGGCGTTCGGGGCTCGAGCGCGAGCCGCCAACCGGTGTCGCCGTAGCGCTCGCCTTCCTGGTAGCCGCGGACGCCGCCGGTGCCGCCGATGCCGAACTGCTCGTTGCTGATGAGCGGTTCGTTCGCCCACTGGCCGTCGGCGCGGAGCAGCACGGTCCAATCCTCGTAGACCCGCTGGTCGCGGCTCGCGCTGGCCTGCGCGGTCACGTAGGTGCCGGACGTCTTGGCGTTGCCCGAGGCGTCGGAGAACTCGCCGCGATCGGAGAAGGGGCCGCCGGCGAAGTTGACGTTCGCGCCGGCACCGAAGGAGGTGCTGCCCGTCTTGTCGGACCGCGAGCCGTCCCAGCGCGCCGCCAGCGGCAGATAGGTCACGCGCCGCGACCGCGTGGGCTGCGGCGCGGCCGACGCGTTCACGTTGTGGATCAGCTCGCCGGTCGACGGGTTCACATAGGTGGACTCGACCGTGAAGTTGTTCGTGTTGTGGCTGCTCAGGTGGTAGTTCTTGAGGTCGGCCCCGAGCGACAAGGTGGAGCGGATGCCCTTCAGGTCCGCGAGCGGCTGGGTCCAGCGGAAACCGGTGCTCTCGGTGGTCGAGAGGTCCTGTCCGGATTCACCCTTGTAGAGCGCGATGTCCGGGGCCTTGCCGGTGACGGGATCGGGATTGAGCAGCGAGAGCGGCGTGGACTTCACGCCGGTGTCGGTGGTGGAACGGCTGGCGAAGAAGTTCAGCTCGCTGCGGCCGGACGCGGGCGGCAGGCGGAACTGGCGCGAGGTCTCGTCGTAGCCGAAGCGCTGCGGTTCCGCCTCGACCTGCGCGGGCAACGACTTCGGCGCGGACACGGGCATCCGGTAGAAGGTGCTGTAGTTCGCGATGGCCGGGCGGTCGAAGATGTTCCAGCCGGTGTCGGCCTCCTTGAACTGCTGCAACGCGAACCCGTACTGCAGGCCGAAGGAGTGCTCGCGCTGCCACAGGTTGTTGTACTGCGCCGAGGCACTGCCGCGGAGTTCGGGCGTGCCGGGCGTCGCCTGGTTGTTCAGCTCGAAGCGGCCGTGCAGCGGGAACTGGTCCTTCACCTTCAGCAGCAACGCCGAGGTGCCCGGCTCGGGCCCGGGCTGGATCTGCGGATAGATCTGGCGGTCGCGGTTCGCGTTCGCGATGTCGAGTTCGGCCTGGAACAGCTTGCTGTTGAGGAAGACGTTCGTCGTCAGGCCGGGCAGCGAGCGGCGCACGTTCTCCGCGCTGGACCACCGGTTCCCCGTCACGTTGATCTCCACCAACCGGCCTTCGGTGACCTTCACCGTCACCACGCCGTCGGTGAGCTTCTGCGGCGGCAAGCTCAGCGACACGGTCGCGAACCCGCGGCCGCGATAGGCCAGCTGCAACGCGGAGAGCGCGGCGCGGATCGTGTCGAAGTTGGCCTTCTCGCCTAGGAAATCGGCGACGATGGTGTCGACCACCTCGGCGGGCAGGAGGGTGTTCCCTTGGAGGTCGAAGCGGCGGATGGCGAAGGTCGGCCCTGCCGGTGCGTTCGTCTTGGAAGCGGAAGCAGCGGCCGGAGCGGCCGCAGGAGCGGTCGCTGGAATGTCCGCCGCGAGCGCCTGCGCTCCGATGGCGAGCAATGCCAAGAGCGCCACGGCCGCGGTCAGCGGGCGGGTGCCCGGGCTCGGACGCCGGCGCGAACCGGATGCCGGCTCGTTCTGGCGGCGCCAGTTCGTCGGGGTCATGCCGAAGCGCCGCTTGAAGAGCGCGTTGAACAGCCCGAGATGCCGGTAGCCGCTCTCGAGAGCGACGTGGATCACCTTGGCGTCGCTCGCGGCGAGCAGCTCGCGCGCCTTCATCAGCCGCAGCTCGGTCTGCTTCTCGCGGAACGAGGTCCCGACCATGTCGTGGAAGAGCCGGCTGAGATGCCGCGCGCTGCATCCGAGCTCGCGGGCGAACTGCTCGACCGAGCGCTCCACCAGCTCGGCCTCGGGGAACTGCGCGAGCCACCCTTGCAAGCGCGCCCGGGCATCGGTCGGCGCGGGCGTCGCGGCGACCGGACGTGACAGCTCGGCCGCCAGGACCTCTGCGAAGAGCGACAACAACCGGCAGCGCCGGAGCACCGCGGACGACGGGGTGTCGGCGAAGACCGCGCCGGCTCCGAGGGCCGATGGATGGTCGGCGGCATGGCGCCTCGGCGCGGCGGACCGCGATGCGACATCGAGCGCCTGCTGTTCGGCGAAGGTGAAGAGGCCGGTCAAGTTCTCCGGCCGCACCACGGCCCACGAGAGCACCACCTCGCCGAGGCGGCTGGCCAGGAGCGTGCCTTCTGTCCGCGGCGGCGTGACCAAGAGGTCCCCCGGCGCTAGCTCCAGCGCCGTGCCGGCGTGCCGCCAATAGCCGTGCCCCAGGCCGAGCCGGCAGATCAGCCAGCCCTCGGCAGGTGCCGACCATTCTCCCGCGGGCGGGAGGGTCAGTTCTCGGACGGACAAGTTCTCGGTCTTGGACACGCGGCGCGGACACTGGGAACCCCGTGTGACGACCCCGCGACACCCTCCCGACAAACCGGTGAAGCTGGCGTGACGGTCCGGTGACGGACGATGCCCGCCGAGGTCCGGTGCCCGGCCGGCCCGGAGCCGGCGTGACCCGGCAGGCGCGATCCGGCAGGCTTTCCGTGGGATGGCTTCGTTTGGCAAAAAACGCCTTTCCGCTCATTCCCGGTCCGGGACGTCCACGGCCAGCGGCGCGGGCACCTCGTCCCCTTCGCGCCGCCGTTGCACGCGTTCCAGTTGGAGCATCGCCCGGTAGATCTGCCGCTCCAGCTTGGTCTCGTAGCGGGTGATCTTCTCCAGCGCATCCATGGACGGCAGCACCGCCGCCGCTTGCCGTGCTTCCTCTTCCTTCTCATCCCGCTCTTCGCGTTGTTCCAGTTCCCAGCCCAGCAAAGACAGCCGGTTGTCCAACATCCGCAACGTCTGCTCCCGGACCCGCGCTTGGAGCGCCTGGGGCTCCAAGCCTTCCGGGTTCTGCGCCAACTGCCCCAAGAACTCCCCCAGTTCGCGGCTCAGCCGGTTCGCACGACCGCCGAATGCCGCACCGAGGACGGCTTCCGTGACCTCGCCGCCTTGCTCGACCAGCTTGCGCAGGTCCCGCAGCCAATTGGTGATCACCCGGATTCCTAAGGCCGTCGTTTGCATGCCGGAGATCACGTCGCCGCGGCCTTCCCAGAGCATCCACTGCAGATGGTGCGCCGGCTGTGTGCTGCGCCGGTCTTGGCCCCCGTCCACGCTCAGGGCAATCTCGCCCGCTTCCGCCGTCAGCGCCCGGCGGCGGCGCCAGTGCGCGGTCACGATCTGGTCCACCAGCATCTCCTCCAGAGGGCCGACCGGCCGGAGATCATCCCGGAACCGCTGGTGCAGGGCCGCCAGTTCGCGCGGGTTCTCCGCATGGTTCAGCCCGCGCACCAGCACCTCGCGGGAAAGGATGCCGTGCTTCATCGCGTTCATTTTGGACGCCGCCCGGCCTTTGGGCGTCCTCGGGCCTGTCGACTTCGCGGCATTGCGCCGGTTGGCCGCAATCTGCTTGGCCGTCATGGTCTTTTTCACGGGCCGAACCTCCCGCGGATGTAGGCGTGGTAATACTGCCCCGCCGAGGAGGCGTTCAGCAGCCCGTGGTAGATCGCCGGCGGCACCCGGTAGAACGTGTAGGTCCTGCCCGAGCGGAACCGGATGTGGAGATGCTGATTCAGCGGGTCGTAGCCGACCGCGCTGATAGCGGAGGAGTCGATAGATGAGGTTGTCATGATGGCGTTCTGACCTTTGGGGTCAGCGCGAAGGGAAGGTACCAGACGCATCGGTGGTTCCGGGGCGCCATCATCGAATACCGTAACGTCAACACGTTACGTATTATCTGTGATCCATGACGTTCTTCTTAACGGGTGGTTAAGGAGGGTTTAAACGTCCGTTGAGCGGAATGGCACCTTTTCAAGAGAAAAACCGTGTCAAGGCGCTTCTACGGATATCTTGAGAACCTTACCGCAGATGGTCTTGGTGGCGGATCGCGAAGGGAAAGGCCCGGGTCCACGCCTTCCGGCTAACTTCCCAGCGACACGGAGTTCGTCGGCGACCGTGAAGACGGCCGTCTCGGAGGGCCTTGAGGATCAGCGACGGGTGGCAACCGACCAGAAGTGCAAGTTCTACCGGGGAGAGGGCTTTCCTGTCTTTCGGCCAAACCACTTGGGCACCGCTCAGTTTGCTGTACGGCCTGGGGCGGAGGCCGCATTTCGGGTGGAAACGCGGCGATCGGTCTTCTTCATGCGGTTCCGCGTGCTCGGCCAACCAACGGACGAACCGGAGCAGTTCGACCCGGTCCACCCGCTTCTTCTGCGGGTCACGTTCCAGATGCCCGGAGCGGATCCAATCTCGGACGGGCTGCACAGAGATGCCCAGCAGACGTGCAACCGCCCGGAGGCTCAAGAAACGGCGTGGAGTCGCTTGGATCCCCCGCTCGAGTTCCGAGCCCCGGCACGCCACCTCGTAGGCGACCGGTCCACGTCTCCAAGGCAGCTTCCGAGTTCCTGCCTTCATACCTTCGTCATGCCAGTCCGCCCGGACGGAGGCCGACCTTGATGGTTCCCTCGGCCGGCCAGTCGGCATCGGACACAATGCGTATCCGCCTCGCGACATCGGCCACATCGGCCACATCGGAGACCAAGGCGTTGGATTTCGCGTTGAAAGCGAGCGGAAGCATCCCGGAGGGATGCAAGCCATTAGCCGGGGGTTGAGTGCCAGCGATACCCCCGGAACTCGGGTTGCATCGGACGACGACCCCGGAGGGGTCGCAGAGCGGGAAGACGGTCACCTCCGATCCTGGCACCGATTCAAAATCCCGATCGGCTTCGGCAAGAGGCCACGGATCGTCCTCGGCGGGCGTGCTCATGTCCGTTCTTCAAGTTTCCGTCGGTTGGATGCGGTCCACCGCGACCAGCGAGGCCGGTGGTGGAGGGCCGGCCCTTCGGTCGTAGCCGCCGACGTGAGGAGGCGGATCCGCACGTTGGCCCGTGCGCCGCGGCCGTCTCGTCACGGTGGAGCCTGCGTTGCGGCCGGGCTTCCGCCTCGTCACCTCGGCGGCTACGGGGCGGGCAGACCCGCCTTGCTCAATGCTCGACCTCGCGCTGGAGCAGCTTGATCTCATCGGGCGTCAGGTCGAAGAGGCGATAGACCCGGTCGTTCAGCTCGGCTTCGGCGGCGGCGAGCGCGCGGGTGAGGCGGGCGTGCTTGTCGCGGCGCTCCTTCAGATACGGCTCCCACTCGTCGGCAATGCGCGGGTTCTTCAGCGGGTTGCCGGGCAGCTTGAAGCTCTGCTTGAGGGCGTCGCCCAGCGGGTTCAAGGGCAGCTCCCACCACGCCTGCGCCTTCTCGTTCAACCGGCCGGTCTCGTCCGCAGAGAATGCTTGGACCAGCCGGCGTTGGACCGCGACCTCGCCTTGGTAGCGCGACTGCGCGAGTTCGCCGCAGGTCCGCGCCGAGCCGGCGATGGCCTCACGCTCGGGTGCGGGCGCGTCCGGGATGGGGACGTGCTCCATTGATTGCGTGAAGAGGCGGTATTGCCACCGGTCACCTCGAAGCCGCAGCGGTTGTGAGGTCTTGCTGATGAAGAACCAAGTCGCCCACGAGGCCAGCACGCCGAGCAGGTAATAGTCGCTTCCTGGGATGAAGTAGCCGCTGTTGCCGAGGCAGAGGTCCTCCGTGTCCATGCTGAACCGGGGCAGTTTGCTGATGTCGGGCCAGACAATCTTCGGTGCGTCAAAAGCATCCCAATAGGCGCAAGAGCGCAATTCCCACCAATGCTTCCCTTGATCCGTCCGCTTCATTGCCGCGTCACGAAATCGAGTCAGGTGTTCGTGGATAGCAGGGTAAGTCACCCGGAAAACATTCTCCGCCTCGTCACCACTGGCTGACCACGGCCATTCACGGTTCGCGCTAGACCTGATCGCAATCAGGTAGTCCCTCCCGTCCTCGATCTGCCAAGGTCTTAGTTGCGCACCTTGCACGAATGGTTTGATGACCTCGGCGCTGCGTGCATCGGTGGCGATCAGCAAGGCACGCTGTTGTGGAGTGATCACGAACGCCTCATTCAACCCAACAATGACGCCCCGAAACAGCGAGCCTTTGGTGTAGTCGGACAACTTGCCGTTGCCCGCCGTCAGCTTCGCCCGAGTGCCAAGACATCGCCCTGCTCCAGCTCCCACGGCTCGCTGCCTAAGTCTCCGGTTTTAATCGTCGGCGCATGGGCGATCGCGTCTCCCAGCAACTCCGGTGGCCGCCCGGCCGTCAGCCAACGGAAGAGCCGCATCTCCCCGCCCGGTTTGTCCTTGGAAACAATCGTAATCGAGGGCCGGATCATCTCCGCGTCCTCGAACGGCTGGAACTCGCCGAAGTCCACCATGGATTCCATCCGCGCGTTGGCGGCGAGGAACTGGCGCAGCGGCGCGCCGAAGTTGCCCCGCACCCAGCTGCCGGAGGTGATGAAGGCGAGCCGCCCGCCCGGCCGCAGCATCTCGAAGCCTTGCTCGAAGAAATACGTGAAGATGTCGGCGACCCCGTGGTAAGTCCGGAACCGGGTCGCCCAATATGGCTTGAACGGCGCGAGCCATTCTTGGCGGAGGTAGGGCGGGTTGCCCATCACCACGTCGAAGCCGCCGCGGGCGAACACCTCGGGGAAGGCGGCCTGCCAATCGAACGCGCGCGGATGCACGGCGGGATCGCTGACGACGCTGTTCCCCTCGCGTATGGTGCGGTCGAGGCTGGTCAGCTGTTTGCCGCGCGCCGCGGTCTTGATCCAGAGGCTGAGCTGGCAGATCTGGACGGCCTCGGCGTTGAGGTCCACGCCGTGCAGGTTGTGCTGGAGGATCTGCCGGTCGAGGTCGAACAAGGTGCGGTGGCCGCGCAGCTCCTCCAGCCGTGCGTTGGAGGTCTCATAGACCGCGTGGAGCTGGTCGAACGCCTCGATGAGGAAGGCACCGCTGCCGCAGGCGGGATCGAGGATGCGGAGCTGCTTCAGCTCTTCCTGCCACGCTTCCCAGTAACGGATCAAGGCCTTGCGCTGCGGTTCCTTGAGCGCGGGCAGGTCGTAGGCGTCCGGCTCGGCCAGGGCTTTGCGCGCGGTACCGGTCGCGGCGGCCTCGTGCTGCCGGCGCAGGTTCTCGGAGCGCTCGCGGAGCACGCCGCCGAGCGCCTGCTCGACGATGTAACGGGTGATGAAGGCCGGGGTGTAGAACGCGCCCTCCTTCTTCCGCCGCGCCTTCGCCTGCTGTTCGTCGGCCTTGGCCGGAGAGACGCCGGGATCGGCGACGGGCACCGGGATACCCGTGGCGTCCAGGTCCTGCCGGAGACGTTCGAGGTCGGTGATCGATTGCTCGAAGATGTGGCCGAGGATGTCCACGTCGATGACGGAGCGGACCTCGGTGTCCTCTTCCTCGTCGGCGATCTCGCGGGCGGGCCGGTAATCGTAGTCGCCCAGGTCCTTGAAACGGGCGCACACCGCGTCGGACACGGCGAGGGTGTCGAGCCGCGGGTCATGGGCGAAGAGGCCGCCGTTGTAGGCGGGGATGTTCAGGCCGGCGTTGCCCTCGTCGATGGCGCGGAAGAGGCCCCGGAAGTTGTCCCAGACGGGTTTCGGGTTGTAGGGGTCGCGGTGGGCGAAGGCGTCGCGGAGCGTGTCCGCCGGCAAGAGGTGTCGGTCCTCGCAGAAGGCGCAGAAGAGGACGCGGTCGAGCAGCTTCTGGGTGCAGCGGAGGATCTCGGCGGGCGCGACCGCGGCATTCTCGCGGCAGAGGCGGGTGAGCACCCGCTGCCGGATGTCGGCGTAGCGGGCGTAGAACTGGTTGGTGAGCTCGCGCCCGGCGGTATCGGACGCCTTGAGCAGCGCGACGAGGTGGCAATCACCGGTCGCGGGCACGACGCGTGCCGCCCCGAGCAAGAACACGAACCGGCGCAGCAACGCGGGATCGGCGGCGAGGCGGACGGTCTCGAAGCGTTCGTAGGCGTGCTGGTTGGAGCCCTTGTGGTAGAGCCGCGTCTCCCGCATCGAGGTGACGATGATCCAGTCGCACGGGAGGTTGATGGCGTAGCGGTACGCCTGGTCCACGGCGGACATGCGCCGTCCCGCGAACGGACGGTCCAAGGGGTCGCGCGTGCCTTTCCCTTCGATGGCGACGACGGTCCGTCGCGTCTGCGGATCGAAGCGGCCGAGCACCGCATCGGCGAACTGGCCGTCCACCTCGACGTGGGTCTCCCGCTGCAACGTGAAGGTGTCGGTAGGTCCGGCCGGCCCGGAGTACCCCAGGAGCCCGATGAAGATGTCGGTGAGGAACTCCGGCAGCAGGGCGGTCTCTTTGAAGGTGTCGGCCCGTCCCGAGGCGATCAGCTCGGCCCAATATCCCAGCCGGGCAACGGCAGCGGATGGCAGCTCCGGCAGCGGGAACGCGCGTACGCTCCGGCGGATGATCTCCGGATGGAACAAGGGCTTGGATTCGACGGCCATCGGTTCGGCGAGACCGTATCCGCCTTCGCGAGGAAACCAAGCCCGGAGCCGGCCTTGGGGTGGCCCAGTTTGGCTGGACGTTTCGTGGTCCATGGTGGCGCTAGACCCCGGCCGAGCGAACCGGCCCACCACGCTCGGCACCAGCCTTCGCTCCACCGCCGGAGCCGGACAAACTGAGCCTCAGAGGCCACCGATCGGCTTGAAACGCCGCCCGAGGCTAGGCAAGGTCGGCACATGATTTCCCTCCGCATCGGATCGCTCGCCCTCGCCTGGTT
>JBBRQL010000043.1:0-23415 GCA_038226425.1 Verrucomicrobiota bacterium | reverse complement strand
GGACCGATGGCTCCTGGGCGGACGCTTCACCCACGCGAAGCACGGCCAGATGAGCTGCGACGATTGCCACGCGGTCCGCGCGAGCCGCTCGACCGCCGACATCAACCTGCCTTCGCAGGCCTCGTGCGCCGTCTGCCACAAGCCGGGCGGCAGCGCCCGCTCGGAATGCACCTCGTGCCATACCTACCACCTGCAGCGCACGCGGTGATCCGCGGCGCCCGGTTCATAGCCAAGGCGTGAGCAGCTGGAGCTCGGAGGAACGGAGCTTCTTGGGGTCGATGCGCCGGGCGAGACCACGTGCGGCCTCGCGTTGCTGGTTCTCCGCGAGGGCGAGCACGCCGACCAACTGCCACCGGGGTTCCAGCTCGGTCCAGCGGCCGAGGTCCGCTTCGACCATCGCAAGCGCCGGCTCCGGCCTTCCTGCGCGTAGCTCCGCCAAGGCGGCCAGATAACGCCAGCGCGGTTCCGACGGGTACTTCTTCGCCAGCATCGCCGCGGTGTCCTTGCCGCGGTCGGTCCCTTGCTTGAGCAACAGCTCGAACCAGGCGCGCTCGCCGGCCACCAGATCGTCGCCGGGGATGAAATCGTTGAGGCGTTTGACGGTGTCGAAGACCAGCGGCGTGTCGTCCAGCGGCCGCGCGAGCCGCAACACCTGCAAGCAGGCCCCGACCGCTTCCTCGGGATCCGTTTCGATCCGTTGCCAGGCGCGGATGGCGAGGCGGGTGAAGCCCGCTTGCTCCGATTGGCGCGCGATGAAGCGGCACTGGCTCACCGACAGGCCGGGCAGCTCGATGGCCGCGAGCAGATGTCCTTCGGCCTCGGCGCGGCGGTCGCGGGACAAGGCGAGGCGTCCCTTGAGGCTGGTCGAGACGAAGGGGCTGAGCGGGCCGGTGGCCTCGTCGAGCACCTTGCCGAGCTCGTCCCATCGCCGCGCTTCCGCGAGCGCCAGAGCGCGCATCGACGCCAACATCCGGTTGGTGTGGGCGCCGTCGACCGGGATCAGCGCCAGCAGGACTTCCGACCCTCCGTGGCGGCTGGCCCAATCACCGATGACGGGCAGCGAGTTCGTGTCGGCGCTCGGCCAGAGCGAGCGGAGCGTCTCTGCGACCATGGCGTTGCTGCGGCCGGGCTCGCCCGGCAATCGCAGCTCGGCGAGCAGCAACTGGTCGCGCAGACGCTTGCCGGGCCGGGCGGCGACCGCCTTGGCGAGGAGCTCGCGCTCGCTGCGCGACAGGTCCGGGTCGCCGATGAGCAGGTCGGCGGCGGCGTCGTGGCCCGGGCCGTCGCCGACGGCGAGGCCCCAGAGCAGGCGGCGTCCTTCGGAGCGGAGGCCTGGGGCGTCGCGCCGGTCCATGAGCAGCCGTCCGAGCACGAGCTGGCTGCGTTCGTCCTCGGGCCGGAGCGAAAGGGCGAAGCGCGCGGTCTTGGTCGCGGAGGCCAGGTCGCGGGCGGCGCGCTGTTGGCGGACCAGCAGGTGGAGCAGGTCGATGTCCTTCGGGTGCTCTTGCAGCAGCGCGCGCAGTTGCCGGGCGGCGAGGTCGACGCGTCCCAGGACCACGGCGAGCTCGACATGGCGGCGGCGATCGGCATCGGTGGCCTGACCGGTGCCGAGCAGCATCTCATGGTAGTCCAAGCCCTGCGGCAGCCGCAGGAGGGAACAGTAGCGGGCGGCCGTGCGGAGCACTTCAGGATCCTCCGGCGCGAAATGGAGCGCCAGCTTGAGCTGGACCGAAGCCTTCTTGAGCTCGTCCTGCCGCAGGAGCCGCTCGACGTCCAGCGCATGGTCGCGCCCGCGCCGGACCTTGATCACCGGGTAGACCATCTTGTACCCGACGGCAGCCACGACTGCGAGGACCAGGAGCGAGCCGCCCCGTCGGAGCACGGTGTTCCGGACCCGGTCCGGGTTCCTCCGCCAACTGCCGACGCGCACGACGCCCAGTCTCGGAGGATCCGTGTCCGGTGTTCTCGACATGGCGGGGATCACTTCGCCAGCGTTTCGGGCGGGCGATAGCTGAAGAGCTGGGGGAGCATCGCGGTGAGGGTCGATGTCTTCGGGGCCGCGTCGCCGCGGTAGGGCAGGAAGACCGATACCAGCTCGACACCCATCAGATGGCGGGCGCTGGGGAAGGGGTGGTACTTCTCCGGCAGGACGGAGATCCGGGCGGAATAATCCATCTCCACCGGTTCGCCGTTGCGCCAGACGCCCCAGAGCTGGAGCGCCTTCAGGTCGCTCTTCTCGAAACGGAAGAGCAGCCACCGCAAGGGGCGTCCATCGAGCGAGGCCTCGACGGTCTCCACCTCGCCGACCTGCTTCCAACCGGAGCCGGGCATGCAGATGTCCGGCCGGTGGTGCAGGGCCGTCTTGCTCATCGGCGACGGCCGCCAGAAGAGATGGTAGGCGTCCACGAAACCCGCCGGTGCCGTCGGCGTCCGGTGCCGGACCTGCTCGCCTTCGGTGGCGCCGAGGCGTCCCCAGACCTGCTCGTCGAACGGTTGCTTCTCCGTGCCCGCGGCCTTGTCGGTCTTCGCGGTGAAGTAGGGCGTCGTCTGCGGCTTCACCTGGAGGGCGAGCACATGGTACCAGCCGTGCACCACGGCGAACATCAGCACGCTGACGGCGAGAAGCGGGCGCAGTTCCGGCACCGCGGTCCAGCGCAGCCCGGCGAAACGCGCCTTCCACGGCCCGCCCGCGCCTTCCGGCCAAGGAGCGCCGCCGCGCGGCTCGAGCAGCTTCCCGCCGACGTAGATGAGCGCGTAGAGCGAATACATCGCGACGTTGCCCACGGTGTCGTGCGCCTTGTGCATCGCATCGCCGCCGCCCTTCTCCATGATCCAGCAGAGCGTGAAAGTCCGGATGAGGTTGCTGGTCAGGGCGAGCAGCACCGCGAAGGCGACCAACCCGACCCGCCGCCGCCGCGTCAGCCATAGAAGTTCTCCGACGGCCAAGCTCACCATGAGGCCCGATTGGAGCGACCGGATGCCGCTGCACGCCTCGACGATGCCGACCGGTCCCTTGGTGAGGTGCAGCACCGCGCCGTCGAGCTGCACCGGCACACCGAGCCACAGGAGCATCTCCGACACGACCTGCGCGACGTTGGACATCAGCGCCTGCTGCACCGGTGTCGCGATCTTCGCGGGCCACGGGACCGCGGTGAGGAAGAACAGCACCGGGAACGCCACGGTCGCGAGGAGCCGGCGTCCGCCCAGCCACCACGCTCCGGCCAAGGTGAAGCCGACCGTCGCGAGGTTGATCACCCAGAGCACGATGCCCGACTGGAAATATTCGATGCGGTAGACCTCCAGCGGGAACAGCCCGAGCGCCGGGACCGCCAACAGCCAAGGGCTCAAACGACGTGCGCCAGCCGCTCCTCCCGCGGCGACATCCCATGCCGGCTGGTCGTCTTGGCCGAGCCGTTTCCAGAGGTAGAAGACCATCAGCACCGGCACGATGAAGCCGTACGAGTAGTCCGGATTGGTCTGCCAGAACGGAGCATCGATGCCGATCGCCCATGTCCAGAGCGCCGCGAGCAGCGCGAGGAACGGCCAATCCCAGCGCGCGGCCGGCATCGATCTGGCCGAGGAGACAGGAGAGGTCGTTGCAAGCGGGGCCGCGGACATCGCGGAGAGTGTGCAAGCGCCCGGCGGTGGGTCAATGCGCCCGGAGGAAAGGGGAAAGACTCCCTGGCCGGGCACCGGGCCGCGCGATGTGACAGATTTTTCCTTCGCCTTCCCCTCCGCCGCCTTGTTCCATGCCGTCCGTTTAACGAAGGTCTATACGATGCCGAAGCGCACTGACATCCATTCCGTCCTCATCATCGGCGCTGGCCCGATCATCATCGGCCAAGCGTGCGAGTTCGACTACTCGGGCACCCAGGCGTGCAAGGCCCTCCGCGAGGAGGGCTACCGCGTGGTGCTGGTGAACTCCAACCCGGCGACGATCATGACCGATCCGGAGTTCGCCGACCGCACGTACATCGAGCCCATCACGCCCGAGGCGGTGGAGAAGATCATCGTCCGGGAGAAGGCCGAGATGGCCCGCCTCGGCGCCACCGGCAAGCTCGTGCTCCTGCCCACGCTGGGCGGGCAGACCGCGCTGAACACCGCCATGAAGCTCCACCACAGCGGCGCTCTCGAACGGCACGGCGTGGAGATGATCGGTGCCAAGGCCGACGCCATCCAGCGCGGCGAGGACCGCCAGGTCTTCAAGGACCTGATGCTCTCCATCGGGCTCGACGTGCCCATCTCCGGCACGGCCCACAACCTCGAGGAGGCCCGCGCCGTCGCCGAGCGCATCGGCCGCTACCCGCTCATCATCCGGCCCGCCTACACGCTCGGCGGCACCGGCGGCGGCATCGGCTACAACCGCGAGGAGTTCGAGGAGATCGCCCGCCGCGGCATCGACCTCTCGCCCGTCTCCGAGGTGCTCATCGAGGAATCGCTCCTCGGTTGGAAGGAGTACGAGATGGAGGTGATGCGCGACAAGGCCGACAACTGCGTCATCATCTGCTCCATCGAGAACTTCGATCCGATGGGCGTCCACACCGGCGATTCCATCACCGTCGCGCCCATCCAGACGCTCACGGACAAGGAGTACCAGATCATGCGCGACCAGAGCTTCGCCGTGATCCGCGCCGTCGGCGTCGAGACCGGCGGCTCGAACATCCAGTTCGGGTCCGACCCCGTGTCCGGCCGCATGGTCATCATCGAGATGAACCCGCGCGTCAGCCGCAGCTCCGCGCTCGCGTCCAAGGCCACCGGGTTCCCCATCGCGAAGATCGCGGCCAAGCTCGCCGTCGGCTACCTGCTCGACGAGCTGAGGAACGACATCACGCGCGAAACCCCCGCGAGCTTCGAGCCGAGCATTGATTACGTCGTCACCAAGATTCCGCGCTTCGCCTTCGAGAAATTCCCGCAAGCCGACCCCACGCTGACCACGCAGATGAAGAGCGTCGGCGAGGCGATGGCCATCGGGCGCACGTTCAAGGAGAGCCTGCAGAAATGCCTGCGTTCGCTCGAGATCGGACGCAGCGGCCTGGGAGGCGACGGCAAGCCCTGGCGCATCGGCACCGAGATGTACGGCGACCGCGACGTGCTCCCGCGCGACCTGATCAGCCGCAAGCTGGCCGTGCCCAACGCCGAGCGGATTTTCTTCATCCGCCACGCCCTGCGCGCCGGTTTCGGCATCGAGGAGATCTACGGTCTCACGAAGATCGACCGCTGGTTCCTGGTCCAGATCAAGGAGATCGTGGATTTCGAGGAGGAGCTGGCGGGGGCGAAGAATTGAAACAAGGGGGGCGCACATGATGACCACCTCCGAACCATGAGCGAAGACACGATCGCAATCCCGGTGGATCGGATCGAGCGGGCTATCCTGCTGATCCGTGGCGAGAAGGTCATGCTGGATTCGGACTTGGCCGACATCTATGGCGTGGAGACCAAAACTCTCAATCGCGCCGTGAAACGGAATCAAAGCCGATTCCCTTCCGATTTCATGTTCCAACTGACACTGGAAGAGGCGAAATCTTTGAGGTGCCAATTTGGCACCTCAAACGAAGGACGTGGTGGCCGGCGCTATCTGCCATACGCATTCACGGAGCACGGGGCCTTGATGCTGGCGAACGTCTTGAACAGCGAACGTGCGGCCCGGACGAGCGTTCTGGTGGTGCGGACGTTCGTGCGGTTGCGGCAGTTGCTGTCGTCCAACGCCGAACTGGCCCGCAAGCTGGAATCCTTGGAGAAGAGATACGACGGGCAGTTCAAAGTCGTGTTCGACGCCATCCGGCAACTGATGACGCCACCAGCCAAACCGAAGCGCGAGATCGGTTTCCATGTGAGATACGAAGATGAAAAGCCCAAAGCCAAGAAACGTTGAGCTTCTCGTCGGTTTCACCATCGGGGAAATCTACGACCTCTCGAAGATCGACCGCTGTTTGCCGCTGCAGATCGAAGAGATTATAGATTCCGAGGAGGAGCTGGTACGGCGAAGAATTAACAGAATTGGAAAAACATGAAACTGAGTGACCTTGCTAATCCCGAATACATCAAAGCGGTCAGGGATACGTTTGAGGTGCTCAGTTTTGCTTCAACGCCCATTCTTGCCATCCTCGCGTGGAAAGGACTAAAGCAAATCCGGGTGACCCGTGATGTTGCTCGGATTACAGCCCGACGAGAATCGTTTCGGCTAGCAACGGAGCGGTGCGAGCAATTTGCTTCCGTGATTCTTCCCGCATCAGAAGCGGTAGACCAAGTTTTCGAACAGAAAAAATTCTCGCAATTTCAAAAAATCATTGTTGAAGAAAACGACAAGGGTATTTCAATTAGCTGGAAAGATTCACGTAAATGGTTAGATGAACTTTCAAAAAATGGCGATTCAGTTTACCGACTAGCAAACTTGCTTGAAGGTTTTGCCTTGTGGTTCACATGTGGAATCGCTGACGAGAATGTTGCCTTTCGTCCTTGTGGCTCTTCATTTTGTGGCATGGTGAAACAAATACTTCCGATGCTCGTAATGGAAAATAAACGGAATAAAACATATTCTCACACCCTTCGGCTTTATGTTGCTTGGCGAGACAAGATTAAAATCGAGAAGAACCAAGCGAAGCAGCAAGAACTCGAAATGGAGCGCAAGAGCTTGAAGGTGGAAAATATTAAACCCATCGGCGCTTGATTCAAATATGGAGCGGACGTTGAAGGTTTGTGCTTTGCCTTGGTGCGTTAGCTCGCAAATCTTCAATCGAATCCCAACGGAATTCCATCCCTCCGCCCAGAGTTGGTCCGAACCGGACAGGCGAGGATCTACCCTGGGTTCAGGTTCCCAAAATGTTTTCAACGCTGAAGGCGTTGCATCCATCCCGCCCCGACCTGACACGATTTCTTCCAAGTTGTTTTCATTTTCGCGCATTTCCCAGGGTAGCCCGCCTGCCTCGGCCAACGCTAGGCTGAATGGTGCAACCGCGTTGCGGTAGGAGCGCGGCTCTGTGAGCCGCAGCACATCCCGCCGTGTCTTGGTCATTGCGAATCCTGACACGTCCCAATTGGCGTAGCGGCTGCGGGTCGCAGACCCGCGCTCCGTAACTTCGTCAGGGAGAAAATCTTTGTCGCCCGCCACACCACCAAAATCTCCAGCCCTGCCGGAGCTGGTGCTCCATCCGCGAATCTCAACGGGATTCAAATCCATCAGTCCGGGTTTCTGGCGAAGTCCAAGGGATCGTGGATTTTGAGGAGGAAGTGTCGGTGCGAATAGTCAGCGAGAGAGCATCCCCGTCCAGGCCGCGAGGGCGATGGGAATCAATGCCCAGCCCAAGACGGTATGGATGCGCCGCCAGACATTAGCCAGGACGTATTCCTCCTTCGGCTTCCAGATCTCGGCGTCGTGCAGTTTGATGACGGGCAGGTAGACGTCCACGCTGTACCAGAACGCGCTGTATTTGCGCGCGCTGTGCTCGCACATTTGCGGCTCCATGCGTTGGGGCCGGAATACCAGGCAACCGATGCCCACGATGGCCACGCTCCAGAAAATCGCGCGTTGCGGACTACGTCCATAACCGACGAACCAATCGAGGAAGAAACTCCAGGCCCACGCTAAGCCGGTGAGGACTTCCTCGCGCTCGCGCTGTTTTTGCGCGCGGAAGAACATGTTGGCTTGGCCCGGGTAACCCAGCCGCCGGTAGTAGTCGTCCAGGCTCGTGTAGATGTCTGCCGAGTAAGCGGACTGTCGCGCGGTGCGTTGCACCAGGTCGTAGAGGTTGTTCCAGGAATCCTTCTCCGTCCCGGCGCTGATGCGCTGGTAAGTCATGCCATTGAGCCAGAGCCAAGGGTGGTCGAGGTGTGTGGTGGGCCATCTGACTTTGGAAAAACTCAGGGTGCCCAACCGCGCGTCCTTGAACGACACATAGCCGGCGAAGGAGGCATCGGCGAAGCTCGTGGTGGCGCCGACCTGGACGGCTTCGAAGTTCGCCAGAGCAGCGGCATTGGTGAACTCGCTGCCTTCGCACCGCCAATTCTCCGCGAAGTGCGCATACTGGAACGTGACCGGACCGGCAAACGTGGCGTGCGTGAAGAAGGCGTCGCCGTTGACTTTCAAGCTGGCGAAATCCACCGCGCCGGAGCGGCTGTTGAAGTGCGTTTCCCGCGCCGTGAAGACACCGGCCACTTCCATCAGGGACGCGTTCACTTCCCCCGAGAAGTTCGCTTGGTCGAACGTGACCGCACGTCCGATCTTCAGCGCGGAAAAATTCACCGGCCCCCGGAACGTGCTGCCGGCGAGCGACAGTGTGTTCTCAAAAACGCTCTTGGAGAAATCCACTTCGGCCTCGAAGCGGCACTCCAGCAGGTTGACTTCGTGGCGCACCACCGCATTGCGCAGACCGACTGGATCAACAATGACCGCGTGCTCGATGGAAACGCCGTTGCGATGGACATTGGTGCGGGATTGTGACATGAGCGCCTCAAGAAAAGCGCTCCGCAACACGGAGTTCGTTCCTTCACCGAATCGGCTCTTCAGATCGGCAGATTTCCCGGCGGCGAGTTGTCCGAGCACGAACTTCTCCCCGGCCGTGAGCCCGGGACCATCAAGCGAGAACTTCGAGTCGGAACGGCCGGCTGCCCAAAGGCCTATAGGCAGGAACGCCAACATCGCTGCGGTGCATAGGATGCGACTTGAAATCATGAGCCAAACCGGAATTTGGGGTACGAACGATGGCGAAGCCAGCTTTACGGCGCGGCCTTGGCCGGAGTGGTGTGGCGTGCCCGATGCCGAGCGCATTTTCTTCATCCGCCACGTTCTGCGCGACGGCTTCACCATCGAAGAGATCTTCCACCTCACGAAGATCGACCGCGGGTTTCTCGCTCAGCTCCAATTGATCGTGGATTTTGAGGGAGAACTGGCAGGGCAAAGAATTAAACTCGCCATGGTAATCGGCCTTCGTAGTTTACGCCCTTGACCACAAGCCAGCAGTTGGCCGCGTTAAGCAGTCACTTGGCAGCACGCCGGGAGGCCATCCTGCTGGCCTGGCGCAAGGCGGCCCGCGCCGATCCCGAACAGACGACCGAGCGAGCGCTCACCATCGGGCAGTTTCGCGACCATATCCCGCAGATCCTCGACGCCTTCGAACTCAAGCTGCGCTCCCGTCCGGGTGGCGTGGACGCCGAAGCGGCGGACGTCAAAAAGCAGCTGGAGGAGGTGAAGCACGGACTGCAACGCTGGCAGCAGGGGTATCGGTTGAAGGAACTTCTGCTCGAGTGCGGCAACCTCCATTTGTGCCTGTTCGAGGAACTGGGTCGGATCACCGCCGCTCATCCCGAGTTGGAGCACGAGACGTTGCTGGAAGCGGACCGCGAGTTGCTCAGCCTGATCCATGACACGGTGAGCGAGAGCGCCGCCCAATATGAGCGCATGCAGCAGGCGGAAGCCTCCGGACGGGTGGGTGACCTCATGGGCGCGCTCGCCCAAGTGAACGAGATCGAGCAGCGCCGTGCCACCCTCATCTATCAGGCAGTGCATGATCTCAATAGCGACGCCCTCGGCGTGAGCTTGGCGGCGACGAGGATCGGCAAGCCCGATATGGCCGAGACACAACGGGTGGAAACTGCGGCGTTCTTGGAGCGGGCGGTGCAGGGGCTCACTGCGACGCTGGGTGAGCTGATGGTGCTGGCGCGGCTGGAGGCCGGTCAGGAAAAGCGGAAAGTCTCCAGGTTCGACGTTGCCGCGCTGATCGTGGAACTTGGCCAGATCAATCAATCCATGGCCCACGAACGCGGCCTGTTCCTCAAGGCGAACGGGCCGGCCCCGCTCACCATCGACGGCGATGCCGAAAAAGTGCGGCGCCTGCTCCAAAACCTCCTGATCAACGCGCTCAAATACACCGGATACGGCGGAGTCACCGTGAGTTGGGGCGTGGAGGAAAAGAACTGGTGGCTGATGGTCAAAGATACCGGCCCCGGTTTGGCTGCTGGATCCGGCGCTCCCATGCTCGAGGGCTTGCAGGAGGCCACCGCGAGCGCCAAGGAGACGGACGTGAAGTCCGCCGCCGCCAAGGGGGAAGCCTCGAATGTGCTGACGCAGCCCCAAGACTCCTCTGCTCCCGCCCAGTCTGCCCTTCTGCCGCCCGGTGAAGGGATCGGGCTTTCGATCGTGAAACGCCTGTGCGAACTGCTGGATGCCAGCCTGGAGATCGCCAGCTCGGCAGAAACGGGCACGACCTTCCGCGTCGTGTTTCCACGCAGCTACCCGCCTCCAGTTGACGAAAATGCGGCAAAAGACGTGAAGTTCAGGTTGAGTTGACCATTGCGTGCGCACCCATCCGTCCACGCCGTAGGAGCCGGATCTTTCCCCGCATCGCCCGCTCTAGGCGCGCTTCGGATCACATGCCTGCTTGAGGTGGCAGCCTTTGCGCGAGTCTTGCGTGCTGCTTCCGATGGAAACGAGTGGGCCGAGTTCGACGGGGCGTTTTATATGTGCCTGCTCGACGAGCTGAGGAACGACATCACGCGCGAGACGCCGGCGAGCTTCGAGCCGAGCATCGACTACGTGGTGACCAAGATTCCGCGGTTCGCGGTCGAGAAGTTCCCGCAGGCCATCCTGACGCTGACCGCGCAGATGAAGATCGGCGGCGAGGCGATCACCTTCGGCCACATGTCCAGGATCGTATGTCCTGGACGCGGGCCTCGTCAGAGGTGCAGCCGATCAAGCACCCGTCGGTCGCGTTTGGTCGGACGGCCGGCGCCTTTCGGGCGGAGCGATTGCGAGAGAGCCGATTGTGCGCGCGCTTTGGCGTGCTCTTCGGGCGGCGTCAGGTCCTCGGCGAACTGCGGCACGAGCGGCGCGCCGATGCGGGCCGACGGGGCGCCCAGGACCTTCAACGTCCGCAGCAGCGGGCCGGTCTGCGCGGTGACGATCTCGCCGGGATGGACTTCGCGCGCGGGTTTCGTCGGCACGCCGCCGAGCTTCACGTGGCCGGATTTGATGGCCTCGACGGCGAGCGTCCGCGTCTTGTACGCGCGCACCGCCCAGAGCCATTGGTCGAGTCGCATGACGGTGGGTTCAGGGCGCGGCCGGAGCGGCCGGAGCGCACTTCGGGCAGAGGCCGAAGAACTCGAGCTTGTGGGTGACGCGGGTGAAGCCGTGCCGCCGGGCGAGGGCTTGCTCCAGTTCGGTCGGGAAGCAGCCTTCCACCTCGACGACCGCGGAACATCCGGTGCAGACGAGGTGGTGGTGGTGCCCGTCGTCGCCTTCTTCCAGCAGCTCGAAGCGCGCGACGCCGTCGCCGAAATCGAAGCGCCGCACCATGCCCATGTCCTCGAGCGTGTGCAGGTTCCGGTAGACCGTCGCGAGGTCGCAATCGGCCGTGCCCAGCGCGGCGTGGATCTCCTTGTTGGTGATGGGATGCCGGTGCCGTCGGAGCACTTCGAGGATCGCCTGGCGCGGCGCGGTGATCTTCCGAGACTTGCTGCGCAGCTTGTCCGTCAGCTCCGTCAACGGCTGTTGTATGAGCCGGTGGGGATGCGGATGGCGGGAGCAAGGAGAGCTCATGGAGCGGAGCGGAGCGCCCGGCCAGACGCCTGGCGCAGACGGCTGGCGGCGAGCGTCGCGAGGAACAACGCGACGCTGGTCAGCACGATGGACGGGCCGCAGGGCAGGTCGAAGCGATAACTTAGGGCGACCCCGCCGCCGCCGCCGAGCGCGCCGGCGAGGACCGCGAGCACGATCTGCTGGCGGAGGTTGCGGGCGATGTTGCGCGCGGCCGCGGGCGGGATGACCAATAGCGAGGTGACCAGGATGATCCCGAGCAGCCGGATGCTCAGCGCCACGACGACGGTGAGGACGAGCACGAAGGCATAGTTCAACCGTCGCACCGGGATGCCGGAGACGTGGGCCAGGTCCTCGCTGGCGGTGAGCAATGTGAGCGCGTTCAGCCGCACGGCCACCGCCGCCGCGACTACCGCCGACACGGCGAACGCGAGCCAGACCTCTTGAGGGCCGACGCTGAGGATGTCCCCGAACAGATACCGGTGCAGCTCGCCGCGGAAGCCCTTGAGCAGGCTGATCACCACGATGCCGAAGGCGACCGATCCGCTGAGCAGCAACGCCATGATCGTGTCCGTGAGCAGGTCGGTCTTCTCCTTGAGCCAGAGCATCAGCGCGGCGACGCCGAGGCTCACCGCGACCATCGGCAGCGTCGGGTCGGCGAACCCGAGCCAGAACCCGACCGCGATGCCGGCGAGCGCCGCGTGGGAGATGGTGTCGCTGAAGAAGGCCATGCGCCGCGCGGTGACGAACACACCGATGAGCCCGCACAGCGGCCCGAGCAGCAGGGCCGTGACCATGGCGCGCTGCATGTAGGCTTCAGTGAACATGGTGGTGCCCGGGGCCGTGGTCGTGGTGGTACGGCGTGACGTGGATGCCGTAGGCCTGTTTGAGCGAATCGGCGCTCATCACCTCTTCGGGTGTCCCTTCGCAGCAGATGACGCCGTTGAGCGCGTAGACTCGGGAGGCGTGCCGGTAGACCATCGAGAGGTCGTGCGAGACGAGCACGACGGTGAGCTTGTGGCGCCGGTGTACCTCCGTGATGAGCTCGTAGAAGCTCTGCTCGCCCGGGCGGTCCACACCGGCGGTCGGCTCGTCGAGCAGCAGCAGCTCGGGTTTCGTGAGCAGGCTGGAGGCGATGAGGACCCGCTGGAGCTGTCCGCCGCTGAGGCCGGAGAGCGGCCGTCCGAGGATCCCATCGAGGTCCAATCCTTCGAGGGTGTCGCGGAGAAGCGCGTCGGTGCGGCGATGGCTCTGCCAGAACCATCCCGCGGTCCCGGGCAGGCGCAGAGCGAGGAACTCGCGGACGCTCAGGATGAAGCTGCGGTCGAGCGGGAGCCGCTGCGGCACGTAGCCGACCCGCTTCAGGACCTCCGGCCCGATGTGTTCGCCGAACAGACGGATCTCGCCGGCGTCGGGCTTCTGCAGACCGAGCAGGCAGCGGAGCAGGGTGGTCTTGCCGGATCCGTTCGGGCCGATGAGCGCGACGATCTTCCCGCGCGGCACATGGAGGTCCACGCCGCGCAACACCTGGGTGTCGCCGAGCGTGACGCGCACGCCGCGGGATTCGATGGCCAGCCCGCCGGGATGGAAGCGGATCTCGGCCATGGTCACTTCAAGGCTTGCCGCAGCACGGCGAGGTTCCGCCGCATTCCTTCTTCGTAGCTCGTCGGCGTCAGCGCACCGGTCTCGAGCACGTCGAGCTCGGCGACTGCGATGCCGAGGTCGTCGGCGAGACGTTTTGCGAGACGCGGATTGGAGCTGGGTTCGGTGAAGAGGACTTTCACGCCCTTGGCCCGGACGACCTTGAGGAGGGCGGCGAGATATCTGGGCGATGGGTCGGTGCCGGGCACTTCTTCGATGACACCGACCAGATCGAGTCCGTAACGGCGGCAGAAGTAGGGGAACGCGTCGTGGAAGGTGACCACCGGGCGTCCGCGGATCGTGGCGGTCGCCGTCCGGATCTCGGCGTCGAGCGCGTCGAGCTTCGCGAGATAGACCGTCGCGTTCGTCGCGTAGCCGGCAGCGTTGGCGGGGTCCGCGGCCTGCAGCGCGTGCAGGATGTTGCTCACGCCGTGCCGGGCGATCTGAGGATCGAGCCACAGGTGCGGGTTGGCTTGCTCGCCCGCGTGGTCATGGTCGTGATCGTGAGCAGCGCCTTTCCCGGCCCCGACATCGATCGTCGGGAGGTGACGGACCAGCACGGCTTCCGGCAGGCCGTCGGCGACACGGACGACCTTCTTCTTGGCATCCTTGGAATTGGCGCGGATCGCGCGGGCGAACCAATCCTCTAGGCCGAGGCCGTTCAGGACGATCACGTCCGCCGACCCGATGCGTTTCAGGTCGCGCGGCCGGAACTGGTAGTCGTGCGGGCTGACGTCCGCCGGCAAGAGGTTCTCCACCGTGGCCAACGATCCGGCGACGTTGACCGTCCAGCAATAGAGCGGAGGGATCGAGGTGAGCACCCGGAGCCGGGTCGCCTCGGCGCCCGACGCCATCCCGGCCGCGAAACCGATGAAGGTCACCAGGGCGACGAACCAACGACGGGAGAGCATGGGTGGAGCCTAACGGCGGGTTTTATGGATGCAAATCGATTGCATCCAAGGCGCGAGAAAAAACCGCTGGCGTCAGCCAGCGGGTTCTCGACGGCACCGACGGAGCTACCTCACTTCATCAACAACATCTGCCGGGCTCGCTTGATGGCGACGGACAGACGGCGCTGATAGTGGGCGGGAAGGCCGGTGTACTTGCGCGGCAGCATGCGACCGTTCTCCGTCACGTACTGCTTGAGCATCGTGACGTTCTTGTAGTCGATGGCGTCGATCGTGAAATCGACTTTCGGCCTCGGGCGCGGGGTGCGCGAGGACGAATTGCGGCGCTTCTTCTTGTCCTCGAGTTTGGTCTTGCGGGGCATGGCTTACTTGATTTCGCGGTGCAGGGTGTGACGGCGGAGGAAGGGATTGAACTTCTTCTTCTCGACCTTCTCGGTCTGCAGCTTCTTGTTGCGGGTGGTCTGGTAGCGGGAGGGCGGCTTGCCTTCCTTGCGCGCTTCCGTGCACTCGATGGTAACGACTTCGCGGGGCATAAATCCTTATTCCTTCTCTTTGGCTGAGGGCTTCTCGTCCGGCTCGTCGTCGCCTTCGTCGGCTTCCGAGCCGCCGGCGGCATCCACAGTGCCGAGGGCACCGAGACGACGTTGCTTGAGGGCACCCTCCTTCTCCAGCTGGGTTTGGGCCTCGACCGTGAAGCGGGCCCAAGGAATCGCTTCGAGCCGGGCTTTGGGGATGACCTTCTGCGTGAGTTCGCAGACGCCGTAGGTGTCCTTTTCGATGCGCTTCAGCGCCTCCTCGATCTCGTACACCGCGTCTTGGTCGGACGAGAGCAGGCTGAGGGCGAAATCACGGTCGAAATTGTCGGTGCCGGAATCGCCCATGTGGAGGCTGTAGCTCTCCATCTGGGACTGGGATTCCTTGGCCAGCCCGCTCATCTGGTCGCGGAGGCGGCTGTGCAGGTCGAGCAGGTTCTGGTAGAACTTCTGCCACTCGGGCTTGATCTTGTTGACCGGCATCCAACTCAGGCTGTTGGCCGTGGTCTTCGAGTTCTTCGCCAGCGGGCGGCCCAGGATGGAGGCAGCGCTCGCCGAGCCCACGGTCTTGCCGTGGACCAAGGGGGTCTTCGGGGCCGGTTTCTTGGCCGAATTTTTGTTGGCGCTCACAGTGTTTTCCCGAGCCGGATGCTGGTTTCCTCGGCCGACAGCACATCCCCGAGGACGTCTGGCCGGAACGAAGGCCGCGCAAAGTAGCAAACGAGCCTTCCATTGCCACAAAAATCTTCCGCGATGCCGTGGTATCGCGATGGCGCGATGATGGCGCTGGCCTTCAGGGCCACGGGGAATCTGGACTGCATCCGCGAACGGGTTCTCGGCCTGCGAGAATCTTACGACCCCGACAACACCGACGAGCCGGAAGAGGACGATCTCGGCCAGGCGCTCTTCCTCGTCTCGCTCGGGCCGGAGCCCGACCATCCTCTCGTCGCGAAGGCGCTGAGGGAGGTGCCGAAGTTCGAGCAGCGGGGGACGGCGCGAAGTCCATCCGGGGGCGTCCGGATTTTTGCCGAGCATCCCGTCTGTCAGCCCAAGTGGCTCAAGTTCGGCCTCCGCGCCCCCGTGTCCCGAGACCAACGTCCGCTATTTCATGGCCGACATCGCTCTGGGCGGGAGCATCGAGTTCTACCGCAAAGCCGCCGAGTCCGCGCACGAGATGGGCGCCTTGAGGCCGTCCGCCGCACCGAGGAAGGCTACCGCATCACCAACCTCGCCGGGTCCGAGCGGAAGCAGGTGGACGGCAGGACGCTCATCACGCGCCAGGGTTCCCACGAGCGCATCAGCGGGATGTGGGTGAAGTTGAGCCCGGATTGAAACCGTCCGGGGCGCTGTCCGGCCCGTCAGCCAAGCCGCCGGCGCCGCACCCGTCAGCGAGGCCGATGTTCATGCCACCTATCTCAAAACACGCGTCTCTGGATGCATCGCGCGCCAGCCAAACCAGAATGCCCGGTGCGCCGGCAGCCGCGCCAACAAGCCTCGCTTTGCGCTCGTGAGCGAGTCTTCACGCACGCTCCAGACTCCGCCCTGGGTATCGTTCACCTGGTCCGATCCGTCCCAACGCAAGAACGTGGTGTCGCCTGCGGCGTAGACACGGTTGGCTCCGGTGGCGTCCGTCAGGATGACCAACCGCGTGCTTGCCGATTCGGCATGATAAACCGGATGGGCGAGCAGAAAATCCGCTGCGAAAACCAGCGGTGCATTCGTCCGGCCCGGAATTCGCACGGCCAGGATCTCCGCTTTGTTTTTGAGCGTCGGATCCAGTTCGGGGATGGGGAACATCAGATCATCGGTCGCGAAATAGTCGGCATACGCGACCCCTTCTCCGTAATCCCGCTGATGCCCGGTTTCGAGCGAAAGCACCGTCGTCTCCGGGTGGCGTCGCCGCCATTCGCCCCAGGTGGTCGTGACGACCGGCAGCGCTTCCAGCCGTATGCCATGCCCGACGAGCGGGCCGACGACGGGTTCGCCGGTCAACGTGTTCCAAAGCGATCTCGTGGCCGCGTCATACATGAGCTTGTTGGAACGGTAGAGAAAGCCGCTGGTGCCGAGTTCGTGATGCACGCCGGCGACGGTCGCGCGATAGGGGACGGCCGACCCGCACAACGTGCAATAGACAAGGCAGATGTCCTCTCCGCCGACCGTGTCGGTCGCCATCTCGTGCCAGGCCAGGATGCGCTTGGGATAAGCCCGCGCATCCCGGTTGAATTCGACCCCGAATATCACGCTGGAGTCGGTCAGATAGGCGGCCTCTTCCGCTGCGATCATCTTGGGCCTCCGCAACGGCGGGATGCCATCGCGTCGCACGCCGCCCCATCGGATCTCATCCAGCCGGATCGTGGCGGGACGGCCCGTGGCGAAGTATTCGCGGAACCGCGGGTCGATGCGGCTGTGGAGAGCGCCTTTGAATTCGGCGTAGCCCGCCAGTATGACGGCGTTGGTCCGCCACAGCCATCGCCAGGCCGGCGCGCTGTCCGGCAACGGGGAAACACCTGTGTGCGATTCGATCAAGCGAGCGATGCGTTCCTCCTCTTCCGGCCGGGATGCAAAGGAAAGGAGTTCCAACAGCGGCGCGACCAGTCCTGGCTGCCAGTGCTCATCCAACCAGACGCACGCAGCGGCGGCTTCGTCTCCTTCTGGCGACAACGTGGCGAAGAGATGGGGGAAGTTCTCGACTGGAACGGGGGCTGCCGATGCGGTGCCGTGAGCGGGGACCACTGGAGTCGGCCGGACAAGGCGCTGCGCCGCTGCCAACACGACCACGATGGCCAACCAGCCCAGCAGCCAAGGCAACAAACGCGTTTTCATCCAACAAGCAGAGTTGTCCAGCGGGTGCTTATTCCACAAAAAAGACAAGGCAGCCGCACCCCGGGCCATCGGGGTCGTTGGCAAGATCGTGGTCCGGCACTACCGTACCCCCGAACGATGGACAAACTCCTGCTGATCGACGACGAGGCCGACGTCCAATATTCCTTCCGCCGCATCTTCGATTCCCCGGAGCTGGAGCTGCACACGGCATCGAGCGGCGAGGAAGGGCTCCGGCTCATCCCCAAGATCAAGCCCGACTTGGTGCTGTCCGACATCCGCATGGCCGGGCTCAACGGGCTCGAGACGCTCCGCCGCATCCGGCAGCTCGACCCGAAGCTGCCCGTCATCCTCATGACGGCCTATGGCACGACGCAGACCGCGATCGAAGCGATGAAGCTCGGCGCCTACGACTATCTGCTGAAGCCGTTCGACGTGCCGAAGCTCAAGGTGCTCGTCGCCAACGCGCTCAAGGCGGCCCGCGACATGAAGCAAGTGGTCTCGCTCCAGCCGATGCTCGAGGCGGAGGACTACGACATCGGCGTGATCGGCCGCAGCGACCGGATGCAGGAGGTCTTCAAGCTCGTGGGCCAGACGGCGGCGACGGATGCCACGGTGCTCATCACCGGCGAGAGCGGCACGGGAAAGGAGCTGGTGGCCCGCGCGATCTACCATCACAGCCGCCGGGTGGACCGGGCGTTCCTCGCGATCAACTGCGCCGCGATCCCGGAGAACCTGCTCGAATCCGAGCTCTTCGGCCACGAGAAGGGCGCCTTCACCGGCGCCGCGACGCAGCGGATCGGCAAGTTCGAGCAGTGCGACAAGGGCACGCTCTTCTTGGACGAGATCGGCGACATGTCGCCGACCACGCAGACGAAGATACTCCGGGTGCTGCAGAACGGCACGTTCGAGCGCGTCGGCGGCAACGAGACCATCAAGGCCGACGTCCGGGTGATCGCCGCGACCAACAAACCGCTCGAGGAGGCCGTCGCCGCGAAGCAGTTCCGCGAGGACCTGTTCTACCGGTTGAACGTCGTCCGCATCCAGTTGCCACCGCTCCGGGAACGCCGCGACGACATCCGGTTCCTGGTGGATTACTTCCTGCGCAAGCTCGCCGGGCCGGGCGGCAAGCCGAAGTCCATCGGGCAAGCCACGCTCGCCTCGCTGGAGGCCTACCATTGGCCCGGCAACGTCCGGGAGCTCGAGAACGTCCTTCGCCGCGCGATGGTCGTGGCCAAGGGTCCGGCGATCCTGCCCGCCGACCTTCCGATGGAAGTGACGGCCGCCACGCTGGCAGCTCGCCCGGCCGTGATCGAGGCATCGCCATCGGCACCGGTGCCGGCAGCGTCTTCGACCCAGTCGGCACCGCTCGATCTTCCCGGCATCGCCCGGACGCTTTTCCGTTTCGCCCGCGCTGATCCCAAGCTGAAAGTGCTTCCGGCGGTCGAACGAGAACTGGTGATCGAGGCGCTCAAGGAGACGAAGGGCAACCAAGTCCAAGCCGCCAAGCTCCTCGGCATCACCCGCGCCACGCTCCGGAAGCGCGTGGACAAGTTCGGCATCCGGCAGGAACTCGCGGTCCATTGAACCGTTGCTTGCGCCCCGGGCGCGTTGCCACGACAACGGCCTTTTGGGGCCGCCCCGGGACACCAAGGTTGCCTGAGCACCGCTCCTGATCCGCAGCAATAGACGAACATGCCCATCCCCGTCATCACCGCCGGACAGATGCTCGCTTGGGAGAACGCCTCCTGGGCCGGGGGCGCCCGGGAAAAGGACGTGATCGCACGTGTCGGCGAACGTGTAGCGTCGAAGATCCGCGAGATGTCGCGCGCCGGCGACCGCGTGGTGATGCTCGCCGGTCGCGGGCACAACGGCGACGAAGTCCGTGCTGCGGCCCCCCTTGTCGCCGACCGCGACCTCAAGCCGATCAACGCCTTCAACCCGGCCCACGCGCTTTCGGACCTCGCCGCCCAGATTGCTTCCCCCCGGCGCCCCGTCCTCATCGTGGACGGGCTCTTCGGCACCGGCCTCGACCGCGACCTTTCGCCCGAGTGGGTCCAGTTGATCACCGCCGTCAATGCCTCCGATGTCCCGGTCTTGGCGGTCGACATCCCGTCCGGTCTGGATGCCGACACCGGGAGGCCCCGCGGTGGCGCTGTCCGCGCGACGGTGACGCTCACCATCGGTGCACCGAAGCAAGGGCTCTTGTGCGAAGGTGCGTGGGAATATGTCGGACGGCTGGAGGTCGCCACGGACATCGGCTTGTCGGCCCGGCCGGAAGCCCTCCCCGGGGCCGGATCCGGGTCCGGCACGATGTGGACGATGCCGGAGGATTTCGCGGGTTTCCCTCCTACCCGACCGGTGGTCTCGCACAAAGGCAGCTTCGGGCATCTGGTGATCATCGCGGGCAGCGCCGGCTACCACGGATCCGCGGTGCTCGCCGCGCGCGGTGCCGGCGGCACCCGTCCCGGGCTGGTGACCTTGGTGACGTCGCCGGAAGTCTATGTGCCGGTCGCGTCGCAGCTGTGCGCTCCGATGGTGAAGGCTTGGAGCGGGTCCGTCGCGTTGCCGGAAAAGATCTCGGCGTTGCTGGTCGGGCCCGGCCTCGCCGGAGCCGATGTCCCGGCGTGGTTGCGCGCGCAGGTGGCGGCCTGGTGGCGGGAGCTGTCGGTCCCGATGGTCGCGGATGCGAGCGCGCTCGATTGGCTGGCGGAGGACGTACGGCGCAACGGCCCCGTTTCGCCGGGCGCCCTCCGCGTCATCACCCCCCATCCTGGCGAGGCGAAGCGGATCATCGGCGACGGTCTGGAGACTGCAGGGCGTTCGGAAGTTCTGCGGGCGGCCGCCGCCGCGGCGGGCGGATGCCACGTCGTGCTGAAGGGGCACCAGACCCTCATCGCCGGCCCCGGGCCGGAGGACCCCGTCTTCGTGAACCCGAGCGGCAACCCCGGCTTGGCGCAGGGCGGGAGCGGCGACGTGCTCGCCGGCTTCCTCGCCGGACTCCTGGCGCAACCGGCGTGCCTCCGCGATCCGCTCCTCGCGATCCGGTACGCGGTCTGGCAACATGGCCGGGCCGCCGACGCGCTCGAGGCGATCCGGCAGAACTGGACATCCGAGGACCTCGCGGCGGTGGTCGGCGAAGCGCCTCGTTGATCGCAGGTCCGGCCTTTGCGCTCGCCCGGTGGCCGCGCGTTCGTCTAAGAAACGCCGGACGATGAAAATCCGCCAGCTCCTCCTCGCTTGTGCCGTCGCCGGCATCCCGGGCGCTCTCGCCGACTTCCACGCGCCGGCGCCGGCGCCGGTTCCTTTCCAGGTCGTCCCCTCGGCGACCGGACATGCCGCGCCGGCTTCGGGCGGCGACCGGTACCAGATCGGCGACCCGACCGATGAGGAGCAGATGTATCTGGAGCTCGTCAACCGCACGCGGGCCGATCCGAAGGCCGAGGGCGAACGCCTTGCCGCGACGAAGGATCCGGACATCGTCGAGACCTACGGGTTCTTCGGCGTCGACCTCGCGAAGCTGCGCACCGATCTCGCGGCCTTGGCGCCGGCGCAACCGCTCGCGTTCGAGCCCCGTTTGTCCGAGATGGCCCGCGGCCACACCGCATGGATGTTCAACAACGCGCTCCAGGCCCACGAGGAGACGGATCCGGCCGGTTCGGCGAACATCGTGAACACGACCGGCGACCGTTTCCAGAGGTCTGGTTATCCCGCGGCCGCGGGCGGAGAGAGCGTGTTCGCGTACGCCAGATCGGCCGAGTACGGGCACGCCGGGTTCGAGGTGGACTGGGGCTTCGGTCCGGGCGGCGTCCAGGTCGGCGTCGGCCACCGCGTCAGCAACCACAACCCGGTGTTCCGCGAAGTCGGCATCGGCGTCATCAATGGTTCACGCACGGTCATCCGGCCCAGCGAGACGAACACCGTCGGCCCGCAGGTGGTCACGCTCGATTTCGGCTCGCGCTCCGACCTGCCGCCGCTGGTCACGGGCGTGGCGTACTACGACCTGAACGGGAACCAGTCCTACGACATCGGCGAAGGCGTGGGCGGGATCACGGTCGAGGTGTCGGACGGCAACTCGTTCGCCGTCACCACGGCGTCCGGCGGCTACGCGGTGCCGTCCGAGGACGGTCCGCACCGCGTCAGCTTCAGCGGCCCGGGATTCTCGCCGGCTCCGAAGGACGTCACGGTGGCCGGTGGTGCCAACCTGAAGCTGGACTTGCGGATGACCTACCTGCCGCCGGTCGTGGCCGGCCCGGGCGCCGCATTTCTGGGCGGGCCGAACACCTACGCGGCGACGTTCGTGCCGGGTGCCACGGCCTACGTCTGGGAATATGCGCGACGGGTGCCGCTGACGGCGGTGTTCGGGGCGGAATCGGGCGCGGGCGATTTCATCGCTTCGGTCACCCCGGGCTACTCGGTGGTCTCGAAAGAAAGCCGGGCGACCGGTGTCGCGAGCTATCATCTGGCGACACAGACGACCGAGCCCGAGTCGCTCACGTTCGTCCCCCGTATCCGCTCGACGGCTGCCGGGGCTTTGAGCTTCGCGACCCGTCTCGCATCTGCGACCACGAACCAGGTCGCCAGCGTGCAGGTCTCGACCAACTACGGGGCTTCGTGGGTCACGGTCTGGCAGCAGTCCGGCAGGGTCGTGAACAACGGGGCGACCATCGAGGACCGCTTCACCGCCCGTTCCGTCGCGCTCGCGCCCTTCGCGGGCCAGGAGATGAGCGTGCGGTTCGTCTACTCCGTGACGAGGGGCAACGGCGTGACCTATTTCCCGGGGACGAACTTCACGAGCGGTTTCTACTTCGACGACGTGCGGTTCACGGGAGTCGAGCAGCTCACCGACATCAAGGCCTCGACGGTCCCGGAGCCGCTCTTCGACCTGATGCCGCCGGTCGCCGGCGATTTCGCGCTACGGGTCGCGCCGAAGGTCGGTGCCCACACCTACACGGCCGGCCCGTGGGTCCTGGCCGCCACGACGACCGTAGCGCCCGTCGCCGTGACAGCCGGCCCCAGCGCGATCGTGCTCGGACCGAACGGCAACCTCCGCGTCGATTTCCAGGTGACGGGCATGCCGGTCAGTGTCGGCCTCGAACGTGCCACATCCCCGTCAGGACCATGGGCAGCGATCACCGCGACGCTCGCGACCAATTCGCCGGGGAAGTTCAGCTTCAAGCAGGTCCCGGTGTCCGATACGGCGGGCTATCTGCGGGTGAGCGTGCGATGAGCCGCGGCGTGGCCGGTAGGATTCAGGCCGTGACGTTCGACGTCGGCGGCACCTTGATGGAGCCGTGGCCTTCGGTCGGCGGCATCTATGCCGATGTCGCGGGCCGTCTCGGGGCCGGTGCCTTGGACGCCGATGTGCTCGACGCGCGTTTCCGTTCGGCTTGGCGGACGGCACATGCCGGGAACGGTTTCGACTATTCCCGCCGCGCTTGGATGGACCTGGTGAGGGTGACGTTCTCCGGCCTGACCGAGCGGGCCGAGGCCCCGGATCTGTTCGGGGCGCTGTGGGACCGGTTCACCGAACCGGACGCGTGGAGGGTCTTCCCCGATGTGGTGCCGTGCCTGGAGGTCCTCGCCGCGCGCGGGTTGCGGATCGCGGCGGTGTCGAACTGGGACGAACGCTTGCGGCCGCTTCTCCATCGCCTTGGATTGGCCGACCGCTTCGAGTTCGTGGTCGCCTCCGCCGAGGTCGGGGCCCACAAGCCGTCGCGCGAGATCTTCGACCATGCCGCCGTCCGTCTCGGGCTGCCCTCGTCGTCCTTGATGGATGTCGGGGACAGTTGCCGCGAAGACCTCGATGGCGCCCGTTCGGCGGGCTGGCAGGCCCTGCTGATCGATCGCTGCGCGGTCTCCGGACCGGACCGGATGGCCGCGCTCACCGAGTTGCCCGGTCGCCTGCTGATGACGGGCATTAGCAGAACTTCGCCGAGATGAGCGCTTATATTTCGGCTCATGCGTTGACGCTCGTCCTTTTCGG
>JBBRQL010000042.1:0-23721 GCA_038226425.1 Verrucomicrobiota bacterium | reverse complement strand
GTGAGGCGGCGGCGGGCCATCGCCTGGCCGAGGTCGAAGACGCCCGTGACGTCGGAGGTGAAGGCGGGATCCACGCCTTTGAAATCCGCCAACGTCAGCCGGTCGAGCGGCCGACCGGTCTTCTCGGCGAGCGCCACCACGGCCCCGACCACGTGGTGCGCCTGCCGGAACGGCATCCCCTTCCCGACGAGATAGTCCGCCAGATCGGTCGCGAGCAGCAGCGGGTCGGCGGCGGCGCGGGCGCAGGCGGCGACGTTGATGGTGGTGTTGTCCAACATCGCGGCCATCAGGCGGGTGCAGCGTCGGACGGTGTCGGCGGAATCGAAGAGCCGCTCTTTGTCCTCCTGGAGATCGCGGTTGTAGGTCATCGGCAGCCCCTTCAGCAGCGTGAGGAGCGACATGAGGTTGCCGATGACGCGCCCCGATTTGCCGCGGGTGAGCTCGGCGACGTCCGGGTTCTTCTTCTGGGGCATCAGCGACGAGCCGGTGGTGTAGGCGTCGGCGATCCGGATGAACCCGAACTCGCTGCTCACCCAGAGGATCACGTCCTCGCTCAACCGGCTGAGATGCACGGCCAAGAGCGCCGCAGCGGCGGCGAACTCCACCATGAAATCCCGGTCGCTCACGCCGTCCATCGAGTTCTGGGTGACCCGCGGCTTGCCGTCGCTGTCGACGAACCCGAGCAGCTTGGCCACCTGCTCCCGGTCGAGCGGCAGGGTGCTGCCGGCAAGGGCGCCGGACCCGAGGGGACAGACGTTGGCGCGGTCGAAACAATCCATGAGCCGCCCATGGTCGCGGTCGAGCATCTCCCCGTAGGCGAGGAGATGGTGGGCGAGGTAGACCGGCTGGGCGCGCTGGAGGTGGGTGTAGCCGGGGATGATGACCGGGGCGTTGGCCGCGCCGAGGTCCACGAGCGTGCGCTGGAGCATCCGCACCTCGTCGAGCAGCGCGACGATCTCGTCCCGCAGCCAGAGGCGGACGTCGAGGGCGACCTGGTCGTTGCGGGAACGTCCGGTGTGGAGTTTCGCGCCGGCGGGGATGCGCCGGGTCAGCTCGGCCTCGATGTTCATGTGGACGTCCTCGAGCTCGGTCTTCCACGTGAAGGTGCCCGCCTCGATCTCGGCGCCGATGGCGGCGAGCCCGGCCTTGATGGCCTTCAGCTCGGCCGCCGTCAGGACGCCGATCGAGCGCAGCATGGTGGCGTGCGCGACGGATCCACGGATGTCGTGCCGCCAAAGCCGCCAATCGAAGC
Source organism: Verrucomicrobiota bacterium (assembly GCA_038226425.1). Classification (GTDB taxonomy): domain Bacteria; phylum Verrucomicrobiota; class Verrucomicrobiia; order Limisphaerales; family UBA9464; genus CAIVQB01. The sequence goes on along the minus strand of JBBRQL010000042.1, from coordinate 22,469 downwards.
TGATCGATTCGGAGAAGGCGGCGACATCGGCGGCCGGACCACCGGAGAAGCGGCCGGAACGGGAGACGACGGACGAAGGCGTGCTTTGTGCCATATTGGTAGCGGATGCGATGGTGCGACGACGACGCCCCCCGGCGGAAGGGCGAAGTCGCTTGGGGCATTTGCCGTCGTGAATTCGCAGATTGCCTCGCCGATCGCTGAAAACTAGGATCCACAACCGGCCGACAACCGGCCGGCGGCCCGATGAAACACTACCTCGACTTCGAAAAGCCCATCGCGGAGCTCCAGCGGAAGCTGGACGACCTCCGGCAGCATCCTGAGCAGCATGCGATGGGGATCAGCTGGGAGGAGGAGCTCCAGACCCTGCAGGCCAAGATCGAGGAGGCCCGGCGGCAGATCTTCACCGACCTGACCCCGTGGCAGCGGGTGCAGCTGGCCCGGCATCCGAAGCGCCCCTACACGCTCGACTATCTCCAGAAGACGTTCACCGAGTTCGAAGAGCTCCATGGCGACCGGATGTTCTCGGACGACCGGGCGTTCGTCGGCGGCTTCGCGAAGCTCGGCGACCAAAGGGTCGTCGTGCTCGGCACGCAGAAGGGTCGTGAGACCAAGGAGAACATCCTGCGCAACTTCGGCTCGGCCCACCCGGAAGGCTACCGCAAGGCGCTCCGCCTGATGCGGTTGGCGGACAAGTTCGGTCTCCCGGTCGTCACCCTGATCGACACCGCCGGCGCTTATCCGGGCATCGGCTCGGAAGAACGCCACATCGGCGAGGCCATCGCCGTGAACCTGCGCGAGATGATGCTCCTGGAGGTCCCGGTCCTCACCGCGGTGATCGGCGAAGGCGGTTCCGGCGGCGCCCTTGGGGTCGCCGTGTCCGACCGGGTGCTGATCCTGGAGAACGCGTATTACTCGGTGATCAGCCCGGAAGGCTGCGCCGCGATCCTCTGGAAAGACCGCGCGGCATCGCCCAAGGCGGCGGCGGCCCTGCGGATCACCGCGACGGACCTGGCCGCGCTCAAACTGGTGGACGAGGTGGTGAAGGAACCCTTGGGCGGCGCCCACAACGACCACGACGCGGCCGCGGCCGCCTTGAAGGAAGCGCTCATGCGCAACCTGGCCGACGTGAAGTCGCTGCCGGTCGCCGGTCGCCTCAAGGCGCGCTACGCGAAATTCCGCGCCTTCGGCCGCTTCACAGAACCGCTGCGGGCGGCCGCTTGAAACAGCAGGCATCCGATCCCCCCATGCTCTACCCGCTGGTCTTCACGCCGCTTCTCAAGGAACGGGTCTGGGGCGGACGCAAACTGGCCGACCTCTACGGCAAGACCCTGCCGCCGGACCGTCCCATCGGCGAATCCTGGGAGATCACCGACCGGCCGGAGGGCGTCTCCGTCGTCGCCGACGGTCCGCTCGCCGGACGCGACCTGCGCTGGTTGATGGAGCACCACGGCGAGCAAGTGCTCGGACGCCCGGTGCGGCCGGGCGAGCGGTTCCCTTGGCTGGTCAAGCTGCTCGACGCGAGCGACGACCTGTCGCTCCAGGTGCATCCCCCCGCGCACAAGGCCGCCGGCCTCGACGGCGAGCCGAAGACGGAACTCTGGTTCATCGCCGAAGCCGCTGCGGGCGCGAAGCTCCACACCGGCTTGCGACGCGGCGTGACCCGGGACGAGTTCGAGCGCCGGACGCGCGACGGCACGGTGGCCGGATGCTTCCACGTGCACCACGTCGCGCGCGGCGACGCGATGTTCCTGCCGAGCGGACGGGTCCACGCCTTGGGCGCTGGCAACGTCGTCTTCGAGATCCAGCAGAACTCGGACACCACCTACCGTGTGTTCGATTGGAACCGCGTCGGCCTCGACGGCCGTCCACGCGAGCTGCATCTGGAGAACTCGCTCGCTGCGATCGATTTCTTCGACTGCGAGCCGCAGCTCGTCGCCTCCCGTCCCGTGCAGACCTCTCCGGGTGTCACGACGCGGGCGTTGGTCCGCGACCCGCTGTTCGACATCGACCATATCACGGTCGCGGCCGGTGCCGTCTCGGAAGGCCGTTGGGGCAGCGGCCTGAGCGTCGTCGGCGTGGTCGCCGGCGCGTTGGATCTGGATCTGGCCACCCGGCCGGTGCGCGTCCGCGCGGGCGAGTTCGTGCTGTTGCCGGCGGCCCTTCCGGAGACGATGTTCCGAGCCGAAGGACCGGCGGAGTTCCTACGGGTGATTCCCGGGAAATGAACGACCGACCTCTGCCGATGTCTTTCTCCCCGGTCACGACGGCCCCGGACGTGCTACGTGGCCGCTGATGCTCCGGCGCCGTGCCGGTCGGCCCAACCCGCACGGACCAGCGTCCCGCCAGCTGCCTTTTTTTCTTATGAGCGAACCCACCTCCACTCCCCCACCCCCGGATCAACCGATCGACAGCGACGGCGACTCGAGCGCACCACCCGGGTTCATCCGGACGGGAACGTTGGCCGTGCTCTACTACGACGTCTGGTTCCGCCTCGCGGCCATGGCGGTCGTCATGTCCGGCATCATCTTGGCCGGAATCTTGCCCAAGATCTGGAAGACCACACCGGATGGATTCCTGCCGGTCGTCCGGATCAGTGGCCTCGATCTCGTCCAGGCCTGGTCGCTCCGGCGATCGGCCGAGAAGTTCGAGAAGCAAGGCCAGCTTGCCGACTGCCTGGTCGCTTGGCGGGCGGCGGGCTACAACAATCTCGGCTCCCCGGACCTGGCCCGCGGCCCGCTCGAAGCCTTGGTCCGGCAGCCGAAGTCCGGCAAAGAATTCGTCGGCATCGGTATCGACCGGGCGCTCTGGCTGCTGAGGCTCACCCGGACCAACGCCGCGGACGTCTCCTTGGTGACCCGGTTCTTCCGCAAATATGAGCTCGACGACTTCGCGGTTCAGTTCGCGGATCCTCTGGCAGCGGAGCTTTCGGACGACGCGCTCCGGGACCTCATGGTGTCCCTGTTCAACACGCGGCAGACCGACCGCTTCGGCGAGCTGTGGGAAAAGAACCAAGGCAAGCTCGCGGGCGACGCGATGCTCCGGCTCCACCATTCCGCGTGGCAAGCCGTCTGGGGGCCGCCCCGGACCCTGCGTTCGGGGCGCGAAGAGGTGGCGGCCGCCTTGGGCAGCGCGGACCCGGCGATCGCCAAGGTCGCCCATCAGATGCAACTCGTGGTCTCGTTCGCGCTGAACGACATCCCCGCGTACCAGAATTCAGTGGCGTGGCTGGGCGAACATCACGCCGACCAGGTCAGGGACCACGTGAGCCACTGGCAGATGCTCGTGGGCAACGGTCATCGCGCGGAGGCCCAGTCCTTGGCCAGGGCGTTCTCCCGCCCGCCCGGATCCGCGGCGGACGCCGTCGGGATGGCCCGCGTATTCAGCCTGCTCGAGCTCGACGAGTACGCCGCCGAGTTCCTCGGGAACCACCTGACCGAGTTCGGCTACAGCCCCCAGATGTGGGTCCAGCTCGCCCGGCAACACATCCGGCTCAAGCAGTGGACGGATCTGCGTGCGCTCGCCCTCCGGCTCCGCAACACGCCCGACCTCCGAGGACAGCTGGAAGGCTACAGCCAGTTCTTGGCCGGGCTTGCCGAGCACCGGCTCCAGCGTGCCGATGCCGCCGACAAGGCGTTCTCCAAAGCCGTGGATGGCCAGTTCAGCGACCCGTTGATCGCGTTCAACGTCGCCACCGAGATCATCCGTCTGGGCTATCCGTCCTACGGCAAGCGCCTGCTGCAGACCTTGGAGTCCAAGTTCGGCGACAAGGCCGAGTTCTGGTTCCACCTGACCGGTGCCGCCTATGAGGCTCGGGACATGGCCGTCTTGTCGACCGCCGCGCAGAAAGCTTGGGAACTCGATCCCAAGAAGATCGGCCACGTCAACAACTACGCGGCGGTCCTCCTCGTGACGCGCCAGAAGCCGGAGCAGGCCATCCAGCTGAGCATGCAACTGTTGGCCGCCGAACCGGAGAACAACGACCGCAAGGTCAACCATGTCCTGGCGCTCTTGCAGAACCAACGGCTCGACGAGGCGGAGACTTTGCTGAAATCGCTCAACCCCGCCGCCCTCAACCTCAACGAGGGCGCCATCGCGAACTATGGATGGTTCGAGCTGCACATCCGGCGCGGAGAGAAGGAGCTCGCCCGCCGCCGGTATCCGACCGTCGAGCGCAGCCAGTTGCTGCCGCCGCAGATCGATTGGATGGACGCCGAGTTCAATAAACTGCCGCCCGAGAAACCCTGATGCCCGGCCGGAGCCGGCAAGGACCTCCATCACCGGAAATCGAGGGGCACGGACCGGTCTTCAGGCCAGATCAGATAGACCGTCCGACGGGAAGTCGCCCACGCCCGCGCGACATCGCCGCGTGGGAAGACGCGTCGCACGCGTTCCCGGCGCACGCCCGGGTCGGCGACCACCACATCGCCGTCGGGCGTGAAGCCGCACACCACGACGAGATGGCCGTCGCCCGGTTCCGTCCGCGGGGCCCCCTTCAGCATCGCGTAGCTGACCGAGATCGCGACCGGCAGGCCGCGCTTCGTCCATGCTTCCAGCCCGGATAGCCCGTCGAAACGCGCCACGCACGCGCGCAACCCGGGTCTCGCCCCGGCAAAGGCCATGTTGAACGGCCAGTTCCCCGTGCCCGGCCATCCCGGGTCGTGGACGCCGGCCGCGACCTCGCGGACATCGGCATCCAGTTCCGGCCGGACGAGCTCGCGCGCCCAGAACGCCAGCAGCATCGATGTGCTCGTCGGGCTGCACCATGATTGCACGCCTTCGGGATACTCGGCCTGCGAGCGGATCGGCACGTCGTTCGTGCGTCCCCATGCGGCGCGGTCCGGCGCGTCCGGGACCGCCACGGCCCGCGTGTCGGTGAAAGAACACGCCAAAAATTTCAGCCCTTCTACGGGGCCGCGGATCGTGAGGCGCACCTGGGCGCGGCGTGCAGGGCGCACGAGCACCAACGTGTCGGTCGCCACCGAACCCTCGGCGTCCCGTTGGCTGTCCGGACTGGTCCGCGGCGCTCTCGAAAGATCGGCGCTCCAACGGCCGAGCCCATACCACCGGGTAGGACGGCCTTCCGGCAACCCGCGCGCTTCGATGGCCAGCGCGACGTTGGTCGCCACGTTCCACGAGACGATCAGCTCGTCCCACGGGAAGCCCGGGTCGAGCTCTGGCGACACCAGGACGGTTTCCGCGCCTGCGACCGAGCGGGTGAACCCGTCGAACCGCGCGAACGCGAGCAGCGCCGTCGTGCGGTCCGCCGCCACGCAACCGGGCGCGAACGCCAAGCACGCCCACGCGAGCAGCGCCGCGAGCGCCCGTTCAGGCCAGCAGGCGGTCACGGTTCTGGAGATGCACGACGGTGAACTCATCGTTGTCCATGATCTGCGCCACCGGGATGAACCGGTCCTCGAACGGCGGGAAGAACGCGTCGCCGTCCACGATCGACTTGACCCGGGTGAGGAAAAGGTCGCTGCACCGGGGCAACAGGAGCGCGTAGATCTCCGCGCCGCCGGCGACCCAGACGTCCCGAGGATCATCGTCGACCGCCGCCGCCAGCGCCGTCTCGTCCGCCACCGCACGTGTGCCCGGCGCAGTGAAACCCGACCGGCTCAGCACGAACGTCTCGCGCCCTGGCAACGGACGCCCGATCGATTCGAAAGTGCGCCGGCCCATGACGAGGATCTGGCCCATCGTCGCCTGCTTGAACCAGCGGAAATCCGCCGGCAGATGCCATGGGATCCTGCCGCCAGCGCCGATCACCCGGTTCTCTGCCATCGCAGCGATGGCTTTGTACGCCTTCACGCCGCACACGCTAGAGGACCCGACAGCCGAAGACACCTCGCAAGTGACATCCCGAAAACTCTTCCCGGAGGAGGTCCAGGTTGCTCGGTCGACGAAGATCGGCGCAAGATCGAGGCGTTCGGGAGCACCAAGATGCTGATGCCCGGGATGCTTGTCGGGAGCATCCGTCGACTGACCCTCGTGGACGCAACCAACCCAGCCATGTCCTTGCTGTTCCAGACCCGTTGCCCGCATTGCCGCGCCCGCGTCGGCAACCGCGACAAGACCTGCCCAAGCTGTGAGCGGTGGATGGACGACCATCCGGACCGGATCGACGCCCGGAACTGGCGTCGCCGCGCGGCGACCGGGGCCGTGCTGTTCTTCCTCGCCGTCCTTCTGATCTGGATCCGGACCCGGAGGTGAGGCCGGAGAGGACCGGCGCCTCGCGCGCCGGCGTCCGGCCTTCGTGGCCCGCCTACTTCGAGATGCCGCGCTCGCTGCCGCGGATGAAGGCCACGAGATGGTCCAGCTCCGGCGACTTCACGAGCCCCGCCTCGATCTTCACGAGCGCGTTCGATATCGTCAGCCCTTCGCGGAACAGGATCTTGTAGGCTTGGACGAGCGTCTTGACGACTTCGGGCGCGAATCCGTTGCGCTCGAGGCCCACCTTGTTGATGAAGCGGGTCTCGGCGGGATTGCCGTCGCCCATCATGTACGGCGGGATGTCCTGCACCACCTTGGCGCAGCCGCCGATCATCGAATACCGGCCGATGCGGCAGAACTGGTGGACCGCGGCCAGCCCGCCGATGATGGCATGGTCCTCGACCGTGACGTGCCCGGCCAGCGTGGCGACGTTGGACATGATGATGTGGCTGCCGAGCTGCACATCGTGCGCGAGGTGGACGTAGGCGAGGAAGTGGTTGTGCGACCCGACGCGCGTGGCGTCGCCGTCCTGCGTGGCGCTGTGGACCGTGACGTGCTCGCGGAAGACGTTGCCGTCGCCGATCTCGGTGCGGGTGACGCCGCCCTTCCACTTCAGGTCCTGCGTCTTCAGGCCGATGCAGGCGAAGGGGAACAGCTCGTTCTCCGCGCCCAAGGTGGTATGGCCGTCGACGACCACATGGGAATGGAGCCGGCAACGTGGCCCGAGCACGACGTGCTCGCCGACGACGCAGTACGGCCCGACCTCGCAACCTTCGCCGAGCGTGGCGGAGGGGTGGACGACGGCCGAAGGATGGATCGCGGAAGACATCGTCAGCGGTTGAAGAACATGCAGGTGACGACCGCCTCGCTCACGACCTCGCCGTCCACGAGGCAGGTGCCTTTGGCCCGACCGATCTTGCCGCGCGATTTCGTGAGCTCGACCTCGATGATGAGCGAATCGCCGGGATGCACCGGCTTGCGCCATTTCACGTCCTCGGCGGACATGAAGTAGGCCAGCTTCCCGGCGTTCTCGGCCTGGCGCATCATCAGGATGCCGGCGACCTGCGCGATCGCCTCGAGCTGCAGCACGCCGGGCATGATCGGATGTCCCGGGAAATGGCCGGCGAAGTACGGCTCGCCGATGCTGACCAGCTTGAGGGCGGTGATCTTGTTGCCGTCGATCTTGAGCACCCGGTCGACCATCAGGAACGGCGGACGATGCGGCAGGAGCCTCATCACCTCGTTGACATCGAGGGTCGCGCCGTCGCGGACGGAGCCTTCTGCGGGTTCGGGTGTCGTGGTCACGGTGGCGGCGTTCGCGGGGCGGCGTTCGGCGGGTTTCTCAGAAGATTTCTCGGCGGCAGGAGCCGGGGGCGGCGAGAAGGTGCGGGCCTGTTCCAATGGCTTCTGCATCTGCGCGACGATGGCCTTGGCCAGCTCGGTGTTGGCGTGGTGGCTCGGTTTGACCGCGACGACATGGCCGTGGATGGGGCGTCCGACGAGCGCGAGGTCACCGACGATGTCGAGGATCTTGTGCCGCACGAACTCCTCCGCGTAGCGCAGCGGCTCGTTGGTGAGCACGGCGTCCTCGCGGATGACGATGGCGTTCTCCAGGCTGCCGCCCTTGATCAGGCCGTTGCGGATGAGGAACTCGATCTCCTCGTAGAAGCAGAACGTGCGGGCGTGGCTCAGCTCTTTCTCCCACGACTCGGGCGTGACCTCGAGGGACTGGAACTGGGTGAAGCGACCGCCCTTGTCCGCGCTGGTGCAGGTGACCTTGAATCCGTTGTGCGGGAAGATCGCCATCTGCGTCTCGCCGACGGTGAGCTCGATCGGCGCGGTCACCTTGTAGGGCGCGACCGGGTCGGGCTGCGCGACGATGCCCGCCTCGCGGATCATCCGGGCGAACTCGCGGGCGCTGCCATCGGCGATGGGCGGCTCGTTCGCGTCGATCTCGATCACGGCGTTGTGGACGCCGGCACCTGCGAACGCGGCGAGCACGTGCTCGACGGTGTGGATCTTCACCCCGCCCTTGCTCAGCGTGGTCGAGCGCTGGGTGTCGGTGACGAACTCGGCGCGGGCCTCGATCTCCGGCCTGCCGTCGAGGTCGGTCCTGCGGAAGCGCAGCCCGCTGTCGGGCGGCGCGGGCAGGAACCCCATGCTCACCCGGTTGCCTGAATGCAGGCCGATGCCGGCATAGGACACGGGTTGGCGGAGCGTTTGTTGCGACGGCACCCGCGTTTTGTAACGGATCGGCGCAGGGCGAGGCAACCATCGGCTCATTCCGTTCCTCGGACGCGGTCGGGATTCGGTGACCGGCCCGCAAAACGGCCCGCTCCCAAAAGGAGTGCCCGGGCGCCGACCGGCACGCGCCCGTCCGCCTTGACCGGGGGAATCCGCTGCGCACAACCGGGTGCGCCGACAACTTTCCCGTGCCTTGAAACCGCGTTTGGCTCTAAATCGGCGCTTCGCAAATCGTATGAGTTCAATCGTCCAAGCGTGGCCGGGCATCATCCGCCACTATGCCCAGTTCCTGCCGGTCGACGCGTCGACGCCGGTCGTCACCTTGCTGGAGGGCAACACACCGCTGATCCCGGTGCCCAACTTCGTCGCGGCCATCGGCGGCAACTTCGACCTTTACCTGAAGTACGAGGCCCTCAACCCCACCTGCTCGTTCAAGGACCGCGGCATGACCCTGGCCGTCACCAAGGCCAAGGAACGCGGGGCCAAGGTCGTCGTCTGCGCCAGCACCGGGAACACCAGCGCGAGCGCCGCCGCCTACGCAGCACGGGCCGGGTTGCGCTGCGTCGTGCTCCTGCCCAAGGGCAAGATCGCTCTCGGCAAGATGGCCCAGGCGCTGATGTACGGCGCGACGACCATCGCCATCGACGGCAACTTCGACGACGCGCTGCGGATCGTCCGCGAACTCGGCGAGACAGGCCTGGTCGAGGTGGTGAACAGCATCAACCCGGTCCGCATCGAGGGCCAGAAGACGGCGGCATTCGAGATCTGCGACGTGCTCGGCGACGCACCGGACTTCCATTTCTTGCCGGTCGGCAACGCGGGCAACATCACGGCCTACTGGAAGGGTTTCCGCGAGTACCACGCCGCAGGACGCTGCGACACGCTGCCACGCATGATGGGTTGGCAGGCCGCCGGCGCCGCACCGATCGTGCTCGGGCATCGGGTCGAGCATCCGGAGACGGTGGCAACGGCCATCCGGATCGGGAACCCGGCGAGCTGGGAAGGCGCGACCCAAGCGGCGAAGGATTCGTCGGGCTCCATCCGCAGCGTCACCGACGAGGAGATCCTCCACGCCTACAAGCTTCTCGCCCGCTCCGAGGGCGTGATGGTCGAGCCCGCGTGCGCGGCACCGTTGGCCGGGCTCATCCAATGCGTCCGCGCCGGCGAGATCCCGGCCGGCAGCCTCATCACCGCGACGATGACGGGCCACGGCCTCAAGGATCCGGACACGGCCATCCGGGTGGCCGGTTCCGAACCGATCAGCGTGCCGACCGATCGCGCCGCGGTGATGGCCGCGATGGGGTTGTGACCGGGCAGGGAAGAGAAGACCGCCGAAGCGTGGGCGACCGCCGGTGAAGCCCGGGCCTCCTTGAGGACGCTGATCATCGGCGGAAAGACGGGGCCGCTCGCGCCCCTTGATCCGACCGGGTGGCAGGACGATGCCCTTGAGCGCCCATGCGAGTCCGTCCGGGCCTCCGCTCACCGGCTCGGCAAACGACTCCAGATCCCCATGCAAAGACAGGAACCCGCCACCGGGTGCCCTGCCCTTGCGAAGGTCCATCGCCGGGCTGTCGCCAGATCGGGCGAGGTCTCGCCGAGGCCGTCGATAGCCGACCTGCGGCCGGCCGGCCCAGCGGATTCCGGATGCGGCCCGAACTTCGCCTCTTGGCTTCGCGTTCTTGGTCCGTAGGTTGCTCGCATCTCTGCCATGATCTGCTTCCGTCATCTGTCGTCGATGCTGCTTTGGTCGACGTTGTCGGCACTACCGGCACTGGCCTTGGACCTCGTCGCCAGCGGGACCGATTGGCGATACTTGAAGGGCCTCGTCGAGGCGTCGTCACCTGACGCCACCGCGTGGCGGACGGGCGGCTTCAACGACGCCGGCTGGCCGGTCGGGCCGGCGACGTTCTGGTACGGCGATGTCTTCCCCGGCACGCAGATCACCGACATGCAGAACAGCTACTCGTCGCTGTTCTTCCGCAAGCGCTTCACGGTCGCCTCCCCGGCCGACATCGAGGGCCTCGTGCTCCGCGCGCGGTGCGACGACGGTTTCGTGGCATGGATCAACGGGAAAGAGGTCGCCCGGTACAACGTGCCGGCCGGCGAGCTGTCTTTCAACGCCTTCGCCCTCGCCGCGGCGAACCCCGATCCGGCCGAACCCCTCGACTATCCGATCTCCAACCCCGCCGCCATCCTGGCCGCGGGCGAGAACGTGCTCGCCGTGCAGGTGCTCAACGTCGCCCTCACCAGCAGCGACATCGTCTGGGATGCCGCGCTCCAGGCCATGATCGACGACACCGTGCCCGTCGTCGTGAACCGCTATCCGCCCGCCGGCGCGGCGGTCCGCGAACTGGTGAGCGTGGAGGTGGAGTTCAACGAGGCGGTGCAGGGCGTGGACGTGGCGGACTTGTTGGTCAACGGCATCGCCGCGACCGGCGTGTCGACGGTGAGCCCGGCACAGTACGTCTTCACCTTCGCCAAGGTCCCGCCGGGCAAGGTCGAGGTCGCGTTCCGCCCGGGCCACGGCATCACGGACCTGGCCGGCGCGCCGCATCCGTTCGCCGGGGGCTCATGGAGCTACACGGTGGACCCCGTGCTCCGGCCGCCGGGCCTGGAGATCAGCGAGTTCCTCGCCGACAACGCATCGGGCCTCCGCGACGAGGACGGCGACAAGTCGGACTGGATCGAGCTGCACAACGGCGCGGCCCTCCCGCAATCCCTCGCCGGTTGGTCGTTGAGCGACGATCCGGAGAAGCTCGCGAGATGGCGCTTCCCGGCGATCACCGTGCCCGCCGGTGGATACCTGGTCGTCTTCGCCTCGGGCAAGGACCGCACCGACACCGCGGGCCGTCTCCACACGAACTTCAAGCTCGGTTCCGCGGGAGGATTCCTTGGCCTCGCTTCGCCCGGCGGCGAAGTCGTCTCGTCGTTCGGCGCGAAGTATCCACCGCAACGCCCCGACGTGAGCTACGGCCGCGCGACCGGCGCGGGCAACATCGACGGCTATTTCGTGAAGCCGACGCCGGGCACCGCCAACTCGACCAGCGGCGCGGGGTTCGCGCCCGGCGTGGTCTTCTCGACGAAGGGCCGGACGTTCGCGGCGGACTTCGACCTCGTGCTGTCGCTGGACGGCCCGGCCGCCGGCGCGGTCATCCGCTACACCGTCGACGGCACGCTGCCGACCGAGGCCAGCACCGCGTACACCGGCCCGGTCGCCGTGGTCGGCTCGGCGCGGGTCCGCGCGCGGGCCTTCGCGACCGGCCTGCTGCCCGGCGCGCCGCAAGGCGAGACCTTCCTGCGGTTGGCGCCGAACGCCGTCCCGTTCACCTCGGACCTGCCGGTGATGGTGATCCACAACTTCGGCGCGGGACGACCACCCGCCACCGGTTCGCAGAACGCCGTGCTCCAGCTCTTCGAGCCCGTCGCCGGGGTCACATCGCTGACCAACGCGCCGACGCTCTCGGTCCGCGCCGGCATCGGCGCGCGCGGTTCGAGCACCTTGGGCAACGCCAAGGTGAGCATGACCATGGAGCTGCACGACGAGCTCGACGCCAGCGCCGACCATCCTTTGCTCGGCATGCCGGCCGAATCCGACTGGGTGCTGTACGCACCGAACGGTTTCGAGCCGGTGATGGTGCACAACCCTTTTGCGCACCAGCTCAGCCGCGACATCGGGCGCTATTCGCCGCGGACGCGCTTCGTCGAGCTCTACCTCGTCACCAGCGGCGCGGCTTCGCCGGTCACGTCGACGACCTATTTCGGCGTCTATGTGCTTGAGGAGAAGATCAAGCGCGGCAAGGACCGTGTGGACGTCGCCGGCCTCACGGCTGCGGACACCAAGGCGCCGCAGGTGACGGGCGGATACATGATGAAGATCGACCGGGGCGGCCCGGGCGAAGGCGGTTTCGGTGCGGCGAACACCGGCATCATCTACGTGGATCCCAAGGAGCGGGAGATCCTCCTGCCCGAGCGCGCCGCCCAGCGGACGTATCTCCAGAGCTACATGGATTCGTTCGGCTCGGCGCTCTACGGCCCGGATTGGAAGGATCCGGTGAAGGGCTACGCGGCCTTCATCGAACCGGGTTCCTGGGTCGACCACCATCTGCTCAACGTCATCACGCTCAACGTCGACGCGCTCCGTCTCAGCGCGAACTTCTACAAACCGCGCGACGGCAAGCTGGAGTTCGGGCCGTTGTGGGATTTCGACCGCGCGCTCGGCTCGACCGACGGACGCGACTTCAACCCGAAGTCTTGGCGCGGTATCGGCGGTGACGCGGGCACGGATTTCTTCAACGAGACCACGCAGGCGTGGTGGGGACGCTTGTTCCAGGACCCTGATTTCTTCCAGCGCTACATCGACCGGTATCAGGACCTGCGCCGCTCGCAGTTCGCGACGACGAACCTCTGGCGACTGGTCGGCGACCTCACCGGCCAGCTCGGCCAAGCCCAACCGCGCGAGCGCACCCGCTGGGGCGGCGGCTATCGGACCGCTTCGGGCGCCGGCGGCGGCAGTTACGCCACCGAGGTCCAGTGGATGAAGAACTGGCTATCGAACCGCGTGGAGTTCATGGACAGCCAGTTCGTCCGGCCGTCCGCCATCACCACTCGCGCCGGCCGTTTCACCAACTCGACGGAGGTCGTACTCGCCGCGCCGGCCGCGGGCTCGGTCTATTACACCTTGGACGGCACCGATCCGCGCGCGGCGGGCGGCGGGACCTCGGCTTCCGCGAAGCTCCACGACGGCGCACCGATCGTGCTATCGGCGAACGCGCGTCTCGTGGCGCGCGTGCAGAACCCGGCCCACACCGCGCGGACCGGCGCGAACAACCCGCCGCTCATCTCAAGATGGTCCAGCCCGGTCGTAGCCACCTTCTACAGCGTGGTCCCGCCGCTGCTCGTGACCGAGATCATGTTCCATCCCGCTCCGGCGCCGTCCGGATCGACGAACTCCGCCGGCGACTTCGAGTTCATCGAGCTGAAGAACACTTCGACGCGGACGTTGCCTTTGGCCGGCTTCCAGATCGCGGGCGCCGTCGCGTTCCGTTTCGCCGCGGACGGTCCGGTGACAAGCCTCGCACCGGGCGGACGCGTCCTCGTGGTGCGCGACCGCGCCGCCTTCCTGTCGCGCTACCCGGGCACGACCGGGATCGCCGGCCAGTTCACAGGGCAGTTGTCCAACGGCGACGAGCGGATCCGGATCATCGGCCCGTTGGGCGAACCGGTCAGCGACTTCGTGTACGACCAAGCTTGGGCACCGCTCGCGGACGGCTTCGGGTTCTCGCTCGCGCTCACCGACGAGGCGATCGGTCCGGACCAGCTCGGCGAAGCGATCCGCTGGCGGCCCAGCGCCCGGGTGGGCGGATCGCCAGGCACCGCCGAGCCGGCGCCGACGATCGTGCAGCCAGTCCGCGTGAACGAGGTGCTCGCCCACACCGATCCGCCGCTGCTCGACAGCATCGAGCTGCTCAACACCGGCACGACACCCCAGGACATCGGCGGCTGGTGGCTCACCGACGACTACCGGACGCCGAAGAAGTTCCGGATCCCCGCGGGCACCGTCCTCCCGCCGGGCGGCTACCGCGTCTTCGACGAATCCCAGTTCCGGACGGGTGTCGCCGCCTTCTCGCTGAGTTCGCTCGGCGATTCGGCGCACTTGTTCAGCGCGGATACCGCAGGAGAACTCACCGGCTGGCACGCTGGATCCGGATTCGGCGCATCGCGGAGCGGCGTGAGTTTCGGCCGATGGGTCACGAGCGATGGCATCGCGCATCTCGTCGCCCAGCCGCGCCGCACCCTCGGCGCCGCCAATGCCGGTCCGCTGGTCGGGCCGGTCGTCGTGACCGAGATCCACTTCCAACCGGCACCGGTCGCCGGCGAGGATCCGATGGCCGACGAATTCATCGAGCTCCGCAACGTGTCCGCCGGGCCGGTGACGTTCTTCGACCCGACCCATGCGACGAACCGCTGGCAGTTGCGCGGCGAGGTCGATCTCGATTTCCCGGCGGGCTTCTCGCTGGCCGGCGGCGGCTTCGCCTTGGCGGTGGGATTCGATCCGATCGGCGATCCGGCGCGGCTCGCGACCTTCCGCGCGCGGTCCGGCGTCCCGGCCGGGACCCCGGTGGTCGGCCCGTGGCGCGGTTCGCTCGACAACGCCGGCGGCACCGTGCGTCTCCTGGCGCCCGATGCTCCCGTTCCCGCGCCGGCCGCGAACGCAGGCGATGTCGGGTACGTGGTCGTCGACGAGATCGTTTATCGGCCCGACGCGCCTTGGCCGTCGGACGCGGCGGGCACAGGACGGTCGTTGCAGCGCGTCTCGAGCCGACTGTTCGGCGACGAGCCCCGGAACTGGACCGCCGCGACACCGACGCCGGGCCGCCAGAGCAACCCGGCCGACGGCCTCGGCACGGACCCGGACGGCGATGGCCTGCCGTCCGATTGGGAGATCGCCCACCGTCTCGACCCGGATTCCGCGGTCGGCGTGGACGGAGCCGAAGGCGATCCGGACGGCGACGGCTTCACCAACGCGCAGGAGTTCGCAGCGGGCACCGATCCGAGAGACGCGACCAGCCGTCTCCGGCTCGAAGTCATCGCCGGCGACGGATCGCGGCTGCGTTTCCAGGCCCAAGCCGGCCGCAGCTACACGGTGCGGGTCCGCACCACGCTGGGAGGCGGCACTTGGCAGGTCCTCCGTTCGATCGCGTCCCAGCCGGCGGCCGGAGTCATCGAGCTCACCGATCCCGTCGCCGACACCACTCGCTTCTACCAGATATCCACGCCGTGAACCGGTCCGGGACGATTCCCGTCTACCCCACGCCCCCCCGGCCGATCGGCATGGACGCTGCGAAGTCGCAGCGTCGGTCCAACCGGCCCTCTTGAACCATGAAGATCCTTGTCCGTCCGGCGATCGCCCTCGTGTCCGCGATCGCGATCGTCGTGGCCTTCCGCGGCACCACGACGAAGCCGGGAGAACTGCCGACCACGCCGGCCCTGGATACAGCGGTGCGGTCGCCGGCCAGCACCGCGGCCCCCCTTTCGCTTTCGCCATCCGCCGCTCTTCTTGCGGTCGTACCCGTCCGGACCGGGCCATCGAACTTGATGCCCGCCGCCGAGATCCGGTGGCAAGGTCCCATCGCGGAAGGAGATTTCTCCCGTTTCCGCGATTGGGCGCGGAGCTATCTCGAGGCCGATCCCACGGCCAAGGAGTCCTTGGCGGCGGACGGGATCACCCTGGCGAAGGCCCGTCGCGAAGACATGGCGGGCTTGATCAAGAGCGATCCACGCCGCGCTCTGGAACTGGCGGTTCCCGCGAGCGTCCGCCGCGATCTCCCCGCGGAAGTCGCCACACAGCTCGAAGAGAGGATCGACGGACGAGGCGAGTTGGCCGTCTTCGGCGCGGTGCCGGCACCGGACGCCGGCCCGGATTTCGAGCCGGTCTTCCGCACGGCATCGATCGGTGAAAGGCGATTCAAGGCCTACGTCTACGGCCGTCGCGACGGCGAACCTTCACGGCCCGACATCGCTCTCCACGGCGTCGCGCTCGACGGCCTGCTCGCCGTGGACGAGAACCCGCTGCGCTTGCTGGAGCCGGTCGAGGCGGCCGCGACGTTGGCTACCGACCCGTTGTGCGGCGTCTCAGGGCTTGCCGCTTCGGGCTTCGGCCAAGCGGTGGTGGTGGACGACGACGGACGACCGCTCGCTCTGTGCTCCCCGGCGCACGCCGAAGCATTGAACGACGAACGGATCCTCGCGGAATCCGGCGGCAGCGGCACCGGCACGACGACCGGCGGAAGCGGCGCCAAACCGGCGTCGGCGCGGACGGAGGGACCAAAGCGGCTGCTCTTCGTCCGCTGCGATTTCTCCGACCTCGCCGGCGCGCCGTTCAGCGACATCACCGGGACGAACCTCACGAAGAACCTCGACCAGTTCTACAAGGACCAATCCTACGGCCTCACCGGCTTCCTGCCGCTCGGTGAAGGCTCGTCGGTCACGCCCACGTTGCGCATGCCGAAGACGGCGAAGGAATACGGCGCGACGGACGCGAGCGTGTTGCGGACCGACGCGCGCAACGCAGCCAAGGCGGCGGGGTTCGTGCTGACGGCCTACGATCTCGACCTCATCTGCTTCGGCAACGTGCCGGGCTTCGCCTGGGCCGGCCTTGGCTACGTCGGCGCTCCGGGCTGCTGGATCCGCGCGTCGTTCGATACCGCGGGCGGCGTCCCCGGGCACGAGCTCGGGCACAACTACGGGCTCAACCACGCGAACTACTGGGACACCAGCGGCGCGAGCGCCACGGCGTCCACCGGCAGCAACGTGGAGTACGGCGACACCTTCGACACGATGGGCAACGCCAGCGCGGGCCGGCGGCACTTCAACGCGCGCAACAAGGCGGCGCTGAACTGGCTCACGGCGTCCGGTGTGCAGACGCTCACCACCAACGGCACCTATCGCGTCTTCGCGATGGACGCCACCAACGCGACCGGCATCCGTGCGCTCAAGGTCGCGCGCAACAACCGGACGAACTACTGGTACGAGTTCCGCCAACGCTTCACCGACAACCGCTGGCTGATGAGCGGCCTCGGCGTCCGCTGGGCCAGGTCCGACAACAACCAGCAGAGCCTCCTGCTCGACACCACGCCGGGATCCGCCGACGGCAAGAACGATTCGGCCGTCGTCATCGGCAGCACCTTCTCCGATCCGGTCTCCGACATCCACATCACGCCGGTCGGCAAGGGCGGCACGGTCCCGGAATCGCTGGACGTCGTGTTCATGAGAGGCCCGTTCATCGGCAACCGGGCGCCGACGTTGGCGATCCGGTCGTCCGCGACGAGCACCGGCATCGGCGCGGTGGTCGGCTTCACGGCGACGGCGGCGGATCCGGACGGCGACGCGCTGTCCTACCACTGGGAGTTCGGCGACGGGACCTTCGGCGACAACCTGACATCCGCTGGCAAGAGCTGGCCGACCGCGGGTGATTTCCGCGTTCGTTGCACGGTCAGCGACATGAAGGGCGCGCACGCCAGCGCCTCGACCATCGTGACCGTCGGCACACCGACGACCGTCCGCGTCGCGGGCAAGGTCATGCGCGACGGCCTGCCGATCGAAGGCGTGCGCGTCTCCGTATCCAACACGAAGCTCACCTACACGGACACCGACGGCTCGTACGTGCTACCGGGCCTGGCGAAGGGCTCCTACACGCTGAAAGCCGAGGCGGACGGGCTGTTGTTCACCAAGGTCGGCTTCTCCAATCCGCTCGACCTCACCGCCAACCGGGCCGGCCTCGACTTCAGCGCCACGCTGCCGGGCGACCTCGACCAGATCACCCTGGTGCCGGCCGGCGCGGAGTGGAGGTTCTCCGACCTCGGCACGGATCTCGGCACCGCGTGGCGGGCGACGTCGTTCGATGATTCCCAGTGGAGGAAAGGCGCCGCGCTGCTCGGCTACGGCGACCCGAACGTCGTCACCCCGGTCGACTTCGGGCCCGACAGCACCCAGAAGCACATCACCACCTACTTCCGGCACGCGTTCCTCGTGGACGACCCGACGCGATTCCTGACGGTGACGATGGGCCTGGTCCGCGACGATGGCGGAGCGGTCTATCTCAACGGCAAGGAGGTCTTCCGCAGCAACCTCCCGATCGGCGCGGTGAACTATCTGACCCGCGCCTCGGCCACCGTGAGCGGTACCGACGAGACGACCTTCTACGAGACGGACCTGGCGGCGGCGAATTTTGTGAAGGGCACGAACGTCCTCGCCGTGGAGATCCACCAGGTCTTGCCGGACAGCTCGGACACGGCGTTCAACCTCCGGCTCAACGCGCTGCTCTCGCCGTCGCAGAACCCGCCGACCTTGGTCACCGAACGGACGGTCGACGGGCTCCGGGTGAGCTGGCCGGTGAGTTTCGTCGGCTGGCGGATCGAGGCGGCGTCCGTCGTCGGTCCCGGCGTTGTCTGGCAGACGCTCGACGCGACCGTCGGCAGCGCGGGCGGGCGTTTCTTCGCCGACGTTCCCGCCGAGGAATCGGTCCGCTTCCTCCGGCTCGCGCGGTGAACCCGGAAGGATCCGGTCGTCACCGGGGCTCCGAAGCAGGCGTCGATGGGAGGGGCCCGCAAAAGAAAGAAGCCGGCGGGAGATCCCGCCGGCTTCGTCGATGAAAGGAGCAGCCTTCGGTCAGCGGCCTTCGGTCATCGAAGACGGCAAGCCGTTCTCCCATCCCTTCGGAGTGTTCCACGGACGCGAGGAAAGATCATCGTCCGATTTGCAGCCGGCGAGCAACGCGACCGCCCCGGAGAGGGCGAGCAGCGCGAGGAGGCGGCGGAAGATCGTCATGGCCGGTCTCAGTAGATGACCTTGTCGCCTTCGGCGACGGCGACGTCGCCCTGCTTCCAAGCGGGGAGCAGGTTGGCGAAGCTGCGGTCCGGCTCGACGGAGACGATGCGGGCCTTGCCGACGAGCTTGTCGCCGCGGCGGACCAACACGATGCCTCCCGCTTTGGCGCCCTGGTTCTGGCCGACGTCCAAGAGCACGAAGTCCCACTTCGGATCGACCGCGATCACGCTGCCCTTGAGGTTGGGCATCTCGACGAGGCGTTCCTTGTCGCCTTCGTAGCGGTCCAGCCGGGCTTGGAGGTTGTCGATGTTGCGGATGAAGATCTTCTTCTCGTCGGCGAGCGCGGCGCGGGCATCGGTCGCGTCGCGGAGGTCGTTCTTCAGCTGGACGATCTGCTCGGGCTTGACGTTGAGCGCGGCCCAGCGGGCCAGCTCTTGCTGGGCCTCGTTGCGGGCTTTCGTCGTCTTGTCGAGATCCGTGTTCAGCTTGTCGGCCCGGGTCTTCTGCATCGTCGCCTCGGAAGAAGCCGTCTCGAGGGAGGTCTTGGTCTCGGAGAGCTCCTTCGTCGCCTTCTCGGCGGTCGCTTTGGCGACCTTGGCCTCGCCATCGGCCTTGGTCTTGGCCTGCGTGGCGGTGGTCAACTGCTGCTCGGTCTCGCCCAGTTTGGCGGTCTGCGCCTCGATGGCAGGCTTGGTGACGACGAAATTGACGACAAGGGCGGCGATCCCGGCGACCAAGGCGAGAACTAAGGCAAGTCGGAGCATGGCGTTAACGTGTTGTGATGTGTGACGTGGCGACGCTACGGACGGGTAAACGGGGTGTCAACGTTCGCTTGCGTGAACGAGCCGGCAGCCGGCCTCGGGTATCCTCCAAGCCCCGGCGACAGGCCCTCTCGGGCCGCGATTCCTCTCCGGTTGCCTTGCCGCCGCCCCCTGCCCTCGGCTACACCAGACGCGTGACTCCCGACGACACCTCCGGCATCGACATCCATTCCGAGGCGTTCTTGGCCCGCCTGAAGCGCCGCCAACTCCGGCTGTCCATCGCCTGCGCCGCGGCGTTCTTGGTCGCGTTGCTCGGGATGCCCCTGCTGAACTACCACTTCCCCGAAGCGATGGCCGTCCGGGTCGGCGGGTTCACCCTGACGTGGCTGGTGCTCGGCGTCCTGTTCTTCCCGTTCGTCTGGATCATCGCCTGGGTCTTCATCCGCCGCTCGATCGCCCTCGAAGATGCCGAGGTCAGAGAAGTTGAATCTGGAAAACAGGAAAACAGGAAAAGCTGATCCTGTCGCCCGGCTTTCCTTTCCTGCTTCCCGTTTTCCATATCGGATTTCCCAGATGCTCCACCACGACCAGTTGACGAGCCGGATCATCGCTGCGGCGATCAACGTCCATAAGGCGCTCGGCCCCGGCTTCCTAGAATCGGTCTACGAGCAAGCCCTCGCGCTGGAACTCGCTGCCGCCGGCATCCGCTTCGAGAGCCAGAAGCTCATCCCGGTCACGTATCGCGGGCAACCCGTCGGGGAGCACCGCCTCGACCTGCTGGTGGAAGACCAAGTGGTCGTGGAGCTGAAGGCCGTGTCCGAGTTGGCCCCGATCTTCTTCGCCACCGTCCGGTCCTACCTCAAAGCCGCCCATCTCGAGACCGGGCTGCTGCTCAACTTCGCAGCGATCCCGCTCACGATCAAACGTGTGGGGCGGGAACAGTTTGAATCTGGAAAACAGGGAAACAGGGAATCGGACTGAACCCGACACCGCTTCTTTTTCCTGCTTTCCTGTTTTCCAAATTAAACCTCCCCATGCTTGCGCTCATCGACCCCTACATTCTCGGTTTCTCGCTCATCACCGTCGTGGTGACGATCTGGATGGGCTTCCGCTCGGCCAAGTCGTCCAAATCGGCCGCGGACTTCTTCGTCGCCGGACGGAGCGTGTCCGTCGGCTGGAACGCCTCGGCCATCTCCGGCGAGTACCTCTCGGCGGCATCCTTCATGGGCGTGGCGGGCATGGTGATGTCCAGCGGCTACGACGCGCTGTGGTACCCGGTGTGCTACGCCTGTGGTTACCTGTTCCTGCTGCTGTTCATCGCCGGGCCGCTCCGCCGCTTCGGCGCCTACACCATCCCGGACTTCGCCGAAGGCCGCTACGACTCGCCGGTGTTCCGCAAGATCGCGGTCGTGTTCGTCCTGTTCATCGGCTTCTTCTACACCATGCCCCAGATGAAAGGCGCGGGCACCACGCTCGCCTACATCTTCAAGGACATCGATTTCCTCGGGCACAAGGGATTGCCTTACTGGGTCGGCGTCGTGCTGGTCGGCGCCGTCATCACGCTCAACGTCGCCCTCGGCGGCATGAAGGGCATCACCCTCATCCAGGCGTTCCAGTATTGGGCCAAGATGTTCGCCATCTCGGTGCCGGTGTTCGTGCTGATCAGCGTGTACGGGGGGTATGGGAAGCAGCTAGGATCGCAGGGCGCTGAAACTCCGAACGTCCAACGTCGAACGCTGGACATCCAACCCTCAACAAACGCGACGAACGCCGCTTTGGAAGTTGGACGTTTGGCGTTGGATGTCGGGCGTTCTCCACTTCCCGCCAAAGCCCCGAAAGACGATTCCTGGCTCAACCCCTTCGGCCCGCTGACCACCAAGGCCGCCAAGGCGGCCAACGCCGTGCCACGCTGGAATCTCAGTTTCGAGACTCGAGCGACACTGCGGGATTTTGAGGGGCGTCCAGCTAAAGGCATTTTTGAGGTCCTGGAAGACCAGGCGGGAAGCATGGTCAACCGGTTGCGAACCCAGCGCGCTGTGCCCGCGCGCGCCTCGCAATTCGCAGACTGGACCAACATGCCGCCAAACACGGGCCGCACCCTCCCCGACGGATTCCCCCTGCTTGCGACCCTCCACGAGTTCGGCTTGCTCGCCGAACGCCCCGTGCTCGTCGCCACCAATCTCCCGCGCGGACGGATAGACGTCGGCGGTTCGTTTCATTCCCGCGACGAGTTGCTGAAACAGTGGGAGGCACGACTGCTCACCAACGGTGTGCGCCTTGACCTGTCGAACCACATGATCAAAGCCGTGGCCGTGGCGGATTGGGACCGCTACGCCGATAATCCAGGAAGTGTCTCGCTGGTGCTGTGCCGGCTGTTAGGGGTGCAAACGAACGCCGATTCCCGCTTCCTCGCTGATCTATATGGCGATGTGGTGCGCAGAGATGTCCTCTTGGCGACCAACCTGCCGCCTTTCGTCTCGGCAAGCCCTGTGCAAGCTCCTCAGGCGTTGCTGGCGCCAGAAGCTGCGGCGCTGATCCAAGAGACGCTCGCCGAGCGGGGCGTGACTCTCATTCCCGCGGGCGACCAGGAAGTCTGGGCCGTGCCGACCACTGAAATCGCGAGGTTTCAGTTGAAGGCCGTGAACGAAAAGCAGCTCGCCTTGCTCTACACCTACTCGCTGATCATCGCGCTGGTGTGCGGCACGGCGGGGTTGCCGCACATCCTCGTACGTTTCTACACCAATCCGGACGGCGTCGCCGCCAAGCGGACCACCATGTGGGTGATGATCTTGATCGGCGTCTTCTACGTCTTCCCGCCGGTCTTCGGCGTGCTCGGACGCAACCTCATGCCTGCGCTCTACGACGGCGTGGGCGTCAACGGCACCGACGGCATCGTGCTCAAGCTGCCGGCCATCCTAAACCCGCAGG
>JBBRQL010000041.1:0-23878 GCA_038226425.1 Verrucomicrobiota bacterium | reverse complement strand
CCGTTCGCCGTCCCAGAAGCTCACCAACGAGAGCTCCGGATCGATCGTGCCCTCCGGTTCCGCCCGGAGCGCCGGGTCGGTGGTCGCGGTGTAGCGCACGGCGCGGACCTTGCCGTCGGGTCCGAAGATACGGCGGTTCGACGCGACCTGTTGGACCGGTGCGGAGCCGAGGCCGAAGTGCGTCACCGGCACCGCGTGCGTCGACGCACCGCGCACCGCGACATCGAGCCGGCGAAGGACCTCGCGCTGGAAACCGCCCTCGAAGTTCAGCGCGTCGATACCGCCGTCCTTCAGGATCTTCTCCGCGCCGAGATCGCAGTCCGGCGCGTCGTGCTGGTGCAATGTGTGGACGGCCACGCGGTCGGTCGTGGTGCCCGCGGCCTCGGCCAAGGTCCGGCAGAAGGCGTCGTGGCCTTCGTTGGCGATGCCGATCCAATCGACCGCGCAGAGCACGATCGGCCGGCCGGCACCGAGCAGCACGATGCCGCGCGCCCGCAGGCCGAGGTCCCAGGCGTTGGTGACCGGATCGTAGGCCATGCGGCTGCCGATCGGCGGCGTGGCGTCCACGTCGAACGTGGCGAGCCGCAGGGCGTCGGCTCGTAGGGAGCCGCACAGGACGAGCGACAGCGCGAGCAGGCGGGCGAGGCGTCGGAGAACCATGGCGCGAGCGTACCGTCAAGAATCGCGGCGTGAAGGCGGAAGCGGTCCCCTACCCGGGGCACGACGAACCGGATCACGGACGCAGGTGCGCGTCGAACCAGTCCGCGAACTTCCGCACGTCCCAGACCATCGACAACCATCCGTGGGTGCCGCCGGGATGGACGACGAGCTCGACGGTCCGGCCCAGTTCCTTCGCACGGGCCTGGAAGCGCTGAGATTGGTCCAGCGGCACCAGCGTGTCCGCGTCGCCGTGATAGATCAACGTCGGTGGTAGGTTCGTCGTGATGTGATGGATCGGCGACATCTCGCGGCCGGTGACCTTCCACGCGGCGAGGTCTTGCGGTTCCTGCGCGAAAGCTCTGATGAAGCTCTTCGGCGCGCCGCCGTCGTGGAGGTTCTCGGTCGAATTGCCGAGGTCCAGCAGGTCCGTCACCGGATAGAAGATCGCCACCGCCTGCACGGCGCTGCTCTCGCGGTCGACCGGGTCCGGCGCGTCGGCGCGGCCCGGTCCGCCCCGCGTCGCCAGCATGAGGCTCAGATGGCCGCCGGCGCTACCGCCGCTCACGCCGAGCCGCGCCGGGTCCACGCCGTTCTCGCGGGCGTGCAGCCGGATGAAGCGCATGGCCCGGTTCACGTCCTCGACGGTCTCCATCACCGTCGCCTCGGGCTGCGAGACGTGGCAGACCGGGAACACGGTGTAGCCGCGGCGCAGCAGTGCCGCGACCATCCACGGTCGGAAGGCGTTCGTTCCCGACTTCCATCCGCCGCTGACCATGAACGCGACCCCGAGGCCGTTCGGATGGGCGGGCCGCACGACCTCCATGGTGAGATCGTGCCCGTGGCGCCGGCCGTAGACGATGCCGGTGGTGCGCTCGAAGGACGGATGGAAGTACAGCCAGACGGACCCGGCCGCGATGCCGAGCGCGAGCGCGAGCGCCGCCAGGACCTTCAGGACCGTCCAGAGAATCCGCCGGATGTTCATGGCCGGATCGTCTCTCGTCACGGGCTGCCGGCCAAGCCCGGAGGAGAGAGTCGGTCTGGAGACCGCGGTCCGCCGACCGTTGCTGACCACCTCGGGATTCTGTCGCGCTGGCGGTTCATCGTGGCGCATCAGCCGGCGCGGATGCACCGCCGACGAAGTGCAGCGAGACAAGCGTCCCGGCGAAGTAGGCGAACATCTGCGCGCCGCCGGTGAAGTCGGAGGTCAGCCACAGGCCGAAGCTGAGCTGCACGAACACGAACAGGCTCCACACGAGCATCCATGTCAGCTTGGTCGGCGCGCGGCGTCCGAGGAATTCGCCGCCCAGCAGCGCGCACGCGGCCAAGGCGAACGCCAGGAGTTCCGCGCCCGCCAGCGACCAGTATGAGAGCGTCAGGCCCGGGAACGTGGCGAGCAGGGTCTTGCCGAACTTGTCGCCGAACCAGGCCGGGTACCCGGAGACGACCTTCCCGATGCCGGCGAATCCCCAGACCATGAGGAAGAGCAGGTTGATCGCGAGCAGCGCTCCGCTGCGGGCCGGTGAAGCCGAGGATACGTTCATGACGAGGCGAAGATGAGCGGTCCCGGGGGCCGCTTGCGAGCCGTCGGGAAGGTTTTCCTGGGCCGATTTCCGGTCGTCCCTCCGGGCCGTTGGATTGGTCTGTCGACGGTCTGGCCTGGCCCGGGGCCTTCTGACTCTGCTCCCGAGGCCGACGGGATGAAGGTCCGAAGTTGGTCGTCCACGCCACTTGGCGCGCGGACATCCGAGGGCCGATCGAGGGCGGAGAACGGGGCGACGGTGGGAAGTCGCGGCGCGTGCGACGGCTGTTTTCCAACTTAACCTTCCACCTTGGAACCGCATCTGCTAGCTACCCGCGCGCTTCAGACCGACATGCCCGCCCCTGGAACCCGATTAGGCCGCTACACGCTGCACGAGTTGATCAACTCGGGCGGTATGTCGGAGATCTGGCTGGCGACGGACGACGAGGGCCGCTCGTTCGCGGTGCGGACGATGCTGAACAATTCCACGTTCGCATTCACCGAGCGCAAGCGCTTCAACACCGGCGCGGAGACGCTCAAGGCCTGCCAGGACGGCAAGTACATCATCGGCTACGTCGAGCACGGCAAGATCGGCGGCGAGCTCGCGCTGGTGATGGAGTACGTCGAAGGCGCGAACCTCAAGCTGCTCATGGGCGCCAACGACCCGGTCCTCACCGACGACATCGCGCAGGTGCTCATCGATTTCGCCAGCGCGCTGGAGGTGGTCCACCACGGTGGGTTCATGCACCTGGACGTGAAACCCGAGAACGTCCTGCTCTCCCGCAACGGCAGCCTCCGCTTGATCGATTTCGATCTCGCCCAGCCGATCCCCGATCCGCCGCGCAAGCTCGACAAGAACCCGGGCACGCCGGCCTACATGGCGCCGGAACAGCTGCTGCGCGAACCGGTGGACCACCGGGCCGACCTCTGGGCGTGGGGCGTGAGCGCCTACGAGCTGCTCACTTTCAAGAAACCGTTCCCCGGCGATTCCCCGGACGACGTGTTGCGGCGTCAGCTCGACCGGTCCGATTTCATCCTGCCGCGCGCGATCAACGCCGACATCCCGGTCGCCGTGGAGCAGCTGATCCTGCGTTGCCTGGAGCGCGACTTGGCCCGGCGGATGACGTCGACCATCCGTCTGGTCCATGAGCTGAAGCAGGCGCTCTACGTGTAGGCGGGGAGTCGGGTCGCGATGCAGAAGTCTCAAGTCTCAAGTCGGCCAAGGTCCGTTGCTTTCACCCGCACCGACCTGAGACCTGAGACCTGAGACCTGAGACCTCAGACCTCAGACCTCAGACCCGTCTTTCAGACGATCTCGACCGGGCACTTCGGGATGGCGTCGAGGAACTGCTGGCCGTAGCGCTTGGTGAGCACGCGGTTGTCGAGCACCACGACGATCCCTTTGTCGGTCTGCGTGCGGATGAGCCGGCCGACGCCTTGGCGGAACTTCAGCACCGCCTCGGGCAGGCTGAAGTCGAAGAACGCGTTCCCGCCCGCGGCTTCGATGCGCTCCAGGCGCGCCTCGGTGAGCGGATGGTCCGGCACGGCGAAGGGCAGCCGCGTGATGATGACGTTGCTCAACGCGTCGCCCGGGACGTCCACGCCCTGCCAGAACGAATCCGTGCCGAAGAGCACCGAATCCACGTTGTCCTTGAACTTCTCCAGCATGGTCGAGCGCGGCATGCCGGTGCCCTGCACGTAGCACTCGATGTCGAGGCGCATGAAGAAACGCTCCATGCGGCCGGCGACGGCCTGCATGAGGCGCGTGTTGGTGAAGAGCACGAAGGCCTTGCCGTGCGTGGCCGTCACGAAGCGTTCGATCTGCGCGACCAAGGCGTCCTCGTAGCCGGCGTCGCGCGGGTCGGGCATCTTGCCCGCGACGAAGAGGCGCATCTGCTTCGCGTAGTCGAACGGCGAACCGACCTGGAGCTTCTCCGCGGACTCACCGCCGACACGGCGCGCGATGTAGTCGAGCCCGCGCGGCCGCGGCGGCGGCGGGGCAGGGGCGGCGCGGCCGGTGCCGGCATCCTTCGTCGTCGGGCGTGGCGCGGGCGCGGCGGCGACGTTCGTCGCCAACGTCGCGCTGGTCATGATGATGCTCGTCGCCGAGCCGAAGAGCCGGGCGCGGAGGAAATCGGCGACGTCCACCGGAGCGGCGTTCAACGTGAGGTTGCGCTGCGTCCGGCCCGAGCGCTCGACCCAATAGACATGCTCCTCGGCGTCCTGCTTGAGGAACGTCTGCACCGCGTGGCGTAGGTCGGCGATGCGGCGGTTGCACTCCATCAGCTCCTCGCCGGTGTCCTTGTCCTCGGTCGATTGGATGAGCTCGTGGACCTGCTCGCGCAGTCGCTGGAGGGCGAGCGTGAGGTTGTCCTCGACGAGGTCGGGCCGCCGGATGCGGAGCTCTTTCCATTGCGGATCGCGGAATGCTGATCGCGGAGCGGAAGCATCGGCGTCGCCGGCGATGGGTCTGGGGCCTCGGACCTCGGACTTCCCCGCCGCTTGGGCGAGCGTGTCGCAGGCCTCCTCGATCTTGGCGAAGAAATCGTCGCCCTGCTTTAGCACCTCGGCGACGGACTTGATCGACGTGCCTTGGCGCAGGACCGAGAGCAGGCCTTTCTCGGTGCGCGGGTTCCAGAGCTTCTGCAACGAGTAGCGCATCTGGCCGCTGCTGACGCTGACGCCGATGTGGCGCGCCGCGACCTGCTCGACCGTGTGCGCCTCGTCGAAGATGACGAAGTCGTTCTTGAAGAGCACGCCGCCCTCCTGCTCCTCGTCCACGCCGTTGAGCAGCGTGAAGAAGAGCGTGTGGTTCAGCACCAGCACGTCCGCGCCGAGGATGCGCTGCCGCGCGCGCTGGAAGAAACAGGTGCTGCCGGTCTTCGCGAAATCGCTCGCGTGGCCGCACTTCTTGGGTGTGCAGAGGCCGCGCTCGGAGCAGACGTGCTCCCAGACCTTCGGGTCGGGTTCTTCCGCGAAATCGCTCAACGATCCGTCGTGCGTGTCCTTGCTCCACTCGTAGATGCGCTGCAGCTCGGCGACCTCGGGCGAGGTGAACAGCGCGTCGGACTGCGACATGGCCTTCTGCAGGCGGCGGGTGCAGAGGTAGTTTGACCGGCCCTTGAGCATCGCGTAGCTGAAGTCCGCTCCGAGCACCTGCTTGAGCACCGGGAGGTCCTTCTCCACGAGCTGCTCCTGAAGGTTGATCGTGTGGGTGCAGATGACCGCCTTCTTCTTCTTGGAGACGGCGAAGAGGATCGCCGGGACAAGATACGCGAAGCTCTTGCCCACGCCGGTCCCGGCCTCGACCAGCAAGTGCCCGCCGTCCGTGAGCGCTCGGGCCACGGCCACGGCCATCTCCTGCTGCTGGGGGCGGTACTCGAAGTTCTTCGCCGAGGAGAAAGGGCCGGTGGCCGAGAAGATCGTGCCGACCTGCGCGACCAGGTCGGTCGAGGGGGCGGCGGCGTCTTCTGCGAGCGAGATCACGGCCCGAGTGAACAACGAAGACGCGGAAGGCGCAAAGGAAGTAGGGTGCGCGATCTCGCGTCAGCGTCTTGTTGCACCAGTCCTCCGGCGCTTTCGACCTTTGAACAGGCTCCCGGACCGACGGGCCGTGCATCCACGTCAGCGACCCCGACCCAAACCGGAAGAGGACCGCTGCACCACCCCCGGACCTCGCGCGTTGCCGCGCTTCTTTGGATGCGTGCCATGGACGCAGTCGGTCCGGTCGCGCTGAAAGCGCCTCCGAGTGATGCCTGGGGTAGAGCGAGCAAAGCGAGCGGAGCCCCAGGTAAGCTTCCCCGTTCCGCCCGCAGGCCCGCAGGGCTGCGCCTCGGACGGGCCTGCAGCCCTTGTGACAAGACGGGACAGGGCACCTGGGCCTCGCCGTGCTTCAGCCCAGGCAATACTCGACCGCGCTTGCAGCGCTGGGCTCCGGCCTCGCGACTCCGCGCGCCGCGTCGGCTCAAGGCACCAGCCAGACATTCGTGCGGCCCTTCGACCGGGTGGCGGCATCATGCCAGGTGGCGTGCAGGCGGTCGCCGCTCATCTGCTGCACGCTGCCGTCGCCGAACAAGATGTTCCCGGAACCATTGTGGAGAGCGGAGGTGAACCCGACCACCATCCCGTCCGTGAGGACCAACCGGCCGGGACCGACGGGGACGGCGTTGGTCGTCAGATTGCGGTCGCCGGCCAAGATGCTCTGCGGATCCGCTTCAGAAGCGTTGAGCCCCAAGAAATAGCTGATGTGATGGTTGTCTTTCAGAGGGTCGGTCGTGGCCGGCGTGGTGCCGGAGAAATACGAGCGGGTCCGCTGGCGGGCCAGGTCGTCCGGACAGAGCAGGATCGTCGGCGAGGCGAGCCCGCCCGAGAGCGCCGCCCAATGCCGCCAGAGCTGATCGGCGTCCGATACGTGCTCATGGGTGCCGCCCAAGGCGACCGGCAGGTCCATCGGGAACTTGCCGTCATGATCGCTGGAGAAGGTCCGGAGCCCCAGGCCGATGCTCTTCAGGTTGGCGAGGCAGCGGATCCGCCCGGATTTGGCGTGCCCGTTCTGCAGGGCGGGCGGGACCACCACAATGGCCAACACAGCGAGGGTCGCCATCGTGACGGCCATCTCGAGCAAGGTCAGGCCGCGTCGCGTCGACCGACGAGGGGATCTCATGCGACAAATTCAGCAACCGCGGTGCCAAGATAGATCAAACGTCTCGCAGGCGGCGCACGATCACATCGGTGCGGTTCGGGTTCTTGGCGACCATGTCCCGCGATAGTGGCTGGTCATCCTAACAGACGTCGCAGGACGGATAGGTTGACCTCGTCGTCGAACAGGGCGCGCACGGGGATCCCAAAGCCGGTGACGGCTTCCGAGCGCAGGTCGCCGTCGTGTCGGCGCTCGACGCTCTCCGGGTAGCGGTCGTCGATCCGCAGCAACTGCTCGACCGTCTCGGCATCCGGATCCACGAGCCAGTATTCGCCGACGCCGTGGGCGGCATAATCCTCCAGCTTCACGCCGCGGTCGTTCTTCTCGGTCGAGGGCGACAGCACCTCGACGATGAAGTCGGGCACGGGATGGAGCAGCGTGGCAGGCGCGATGCGCTGGCATTTTTCCGCGCCGAAGAAGCAGAGGTCCGGCTCGTAGTCGTTGCGCGGGAACTGGCAGAGCGCCTTCTCCGCGCGCACTTGGCCGAGGCGACGGGAATCGACGTAGGTGCTGAGCAAGCGGTGGAGCCGTCCCACCACCGCGCTGTGCCGGTTCTGCGCGGGCGATTGCATGACCGCCTCGCCGTTGATGAATTCCCACTTCGCGTCCTCGGTGACCTCCTCGTAGAACTTGAGCCGCCGTTGCCGCTCCAGGACGACCACGCGCTGCAGCTCGGCGAAGTGCTCCAACAGCACCGGGGATTTCAGGAGCGGTTCCAGCAGGGCTGAACTCATGGGTGGAATATGCCTCGAAAAAAGGCCTCGTCAGCAGGTTTCCATCGCTCACACCTCCCGCGGACGGCGCACGATCACGTCGGGGCGGTGCTTGTGCTTGGCGATCATGTTCGGCGGCAGGTAGCCGCGCCACGAGAGCGCCGGATAGACCAGCGAGTTGCGGCCGATGATGGAGCCGGGGTTCAGCACGGCGTTGCAGCCGATGTCGGTGTGGTCGCCGAGCAGCGCGCCGAACTTGCGCAGCCCGGTGTCGATCGGCACGCCCTCGGCGCCCTCGACCCAGACGTTGCTGCCGTCGAGCTTGAGGTTGGACAGGGCCGCGCCGGCGCCGAGGTGGGCCTTGTGGCCGAGCACGCAGTCGCCCACATAGTTGAAGTGCGGGACCTGCGCGCCGTTGAAGAGCAGGGAGTTCTTCACCTCGCAGGAGTTCCCCACGGTGCAGCCGTCGCCGATGATGACGTTCTCGCGGATGTAGGCGCCGTGGCGGATCTGGCAGTTCTTCCCGATGATGGCCGGGCCGAGGATCATCGCGCCGTCCTCGACCACGGTGCCCTCGCCGATCTGCACGTGTTCGCCGATGTGGACGCGTCCCACGGCGCGGTGGAGCTGGACCGGGCGGAGGTTCAGCCGGATGTGCTCGGCCAATTTCTTGAGGACTTCCCAAGGATACCGCGTGCCGTCGAAGAGCGCGGCGTGCTCGGTATGGACGAGGTCGAACAGGGCTTCCGTGGTGTACATGGCGCCAAGGTAGAAGCGCCGCGAGAAGTAGGAAGCGCGAAGTGGACGGGGGACATCGGTCGCACCGACGCGACCGGCGGGTCGCTGGACGGCGTCGCTCGCGTCTCCCAGGTCCGCTGCTTTTCAGCCGCCGATCATCCGCGAGAGGATGTTCCGGGTGATGCGCTGCACGCGCGGGTCGGGGCCTTGCGGCGTGGTGTAGACGCTCGGGCGCACGTAGCCCGGCGGCGCGCTCAGGCCGTCGCCCCACCAGATCGTGGCGGCGTTGAAGACGAAGTTCCCTTTCGGCGCGGGATAAACGGTCGCGGTGAAGATGCCGTCGTTCGGTTTCCCGGGCGCGGACCGGGTCGGTCCGGTCGCGACGATCTCGAGGCCGGGGATCGGCGCGGGATCACCGTGCCATTCCCAGCCGACGAGACCGGGGATGCCGTCGCCTTTCTTCATCCCGGTGCCGGCGAAGATCCAGTGGTCCGGCCGGTGGCAGGTCCAGTCCGCTCCGCCGGTCACCGGTCCGGTGCTGTGCGCGCCGACCAGCTCGTTGGCGTAGGGCCGCTCGTGCGCGAGCGAGGCCATGGCGACGAAATCGCGCGTGCCGCCCGGCGGCCCGAACACGCCGACGCGTTCGAACACGCGGTCCGGCACGCCGCGTCCGTCCGGCGAGAAGAGGATCCGCCCGCAGCAGGTGTTGCCCGAGAGGAAGGCCACGCTCAGGCCGTCCGCGACCGCGGACTGGAGGTTCCGGAACATCTCGATGCTCCAGTACTCGTCGTGGCCGACGGACAGGAAACCCTTCGCCCGGCACAACCCGCGCGGATCGCCGTGAGTGTCCTGGTTCGAGACGTAGGTGACGTCGTACCCGAGCGCTTCGAGCCAGTAGGCGGTCGGGAATTCCCAGAGCAGGAACTCGCCGGAACCGGTGCTCAGCGGCGCGTCGAAGATCTGGCAGTACTTCCCGTAAGGCCGGTCGAAGCCGACCTGCACGCCGCCGCCCCAATACCATTGGTCTTTGCCGTCGTCGTAGAGCGAGAACTGGTCCGGCCAGCGGTTGTACGCCTGCCACGTGTGGTCGCTGCACTGGAACATCAAGTCCGCGCGGCGGTCGTCGCGCACGATGAAGACGACGTAGCTCTGCACGCCGCCTTGCTCCGCGGTGAGCTTGCCGAGATAGACGCCGCTCACCCAATCGGCCGGGATGGTCAGCTCGGCGCACGGCGTCCACGCGCAATCGCGGAGCCGCTTCACGCCGACCGCGGGCTCCGGCTGCGGCGCGCCCTGGAACGGTCCGAGCGAGGTCATGTGGCGTCCGCCCGTCCCGCCGTAATAGCCGAGGCGGTAGATGTCCAAGCGGAAGTCCGACGCGGGACCGGTGCTCACGAAAAAGCGCACGGTCTCTCCGGAGCGCGCGCGTGCATGCGAGCAATAGCCTTCGATCCACGGGCACCGGTAGCGCGACTTCGGCTCGATGCGCGGCGAGGTGAGCATCCAGTCGCGGGTGCCGGGCCGGGCGTTCTCGCGGGTGATGGCGTTCGGCTTGGGCGGGCGGTCCGTCCCGTCGTGGAGCGGGCCGGCGCAGCCTCCGAACGCGGCTCCGACACCGATGCCGGCGATGCCGCGCAAGAGATCCCGGCGGCTCAGCGGACGCGGAAGGGGAGCGCTCATGGTGTCCGCAAAGGCTAGGCGGCGAGCGCCGCGTGGGAAGAGGATTGTCCGGCGGAAAGGCAGGGGACGGAGCGAAGCCAAGCGGGCCGCTCGGGAGCACGCAGCCGAAGGCAGCTATCTTCCGCTCGATCACCCAAGGCCGCTGGCTGCCATGTCAGCCGCCCGTCGGGTTCAGTCCTTCAGGATCTCGCGTTGCCACGGCAGCAGGCGTTCCCATTCGCCGGGATCGTTCCGCGCCAAGGCGAAGAGCGTGCCGCGCGACGCGACGATGGTCGGATCCATCACGAGTTCTTCAGCGCGCTTGTCACGGCGCACCTTCAAGACATCCGCGTAATCCAGCTCGGCACCGGTCATCCGGCGCGAGTGGACGCGGATATGCGTCGGGCGATCGGCTTCCGGCACCGCGAGGCCGCGATCGACCGCCTCATGGATGCCGGCGCGCCGCTTCGGCGTGAGGAAATGGGGGAGCTTGACCGCTTTCGGCCCGCCCTTGCTGGCCTGCCCGGCGATCTCGCTGAGCGCCTCGTGCTTCAGGATGAAGAACGGCGGACGGCCGGTGCGGAGGGCGTCCTTCTCGCGCCAGAGCCACAGTTCGCGGAGCACGGCGAGGCCGGTGTCGTCGAGCTGGTCGTGGCCGCGCATGCGCCAAGCCGTGTCCATGTCGACCTGGCTGAGGCTGGCGTTGTCCTCGATCAACCGCGCGCAGAGCTGGCGATGCCATTCCAATCGACCGAGCTCGGTGAGCTTCGCGCGGAGCAGTTGCTCGATCTCCCGGAGATAGCGGACGTCGTTGAGCGCGTACTCGGTCATCCGCGCCGTGAGCGGTCGCATGCCCCAGTCGGCCTTCTGGGCGCCTTTCTCCAGCGTGAGCCCGAGGTACCGCGTGAGGACGTCGTTGAGGCCGAACTTCGCGTCGCCGACCAGTCGCGCCGCCCACATCGTGTCGAACAGGCTCGTCGGCTTGAAATGGTGCCCGTTGTAGAGCAGGTGCAGGTCGTAGTCGGAGGCGTGGAGGATCAGCTCGTGCTTGTCGAACGCTTCCCAGACCGGTTCGAGATGGAGGTCCGCCAGCGGATCGACGAGATAGGCGCCGTCCGGGATGGCGATCTGCAGCAGGCAGAGCTTCTCCGGATAGGCATGGAGGCTGTCGGCCTCGGTGTCGATGCCGACCCACGGAGCATCATGGATGCGGGCCGCGAGGTCGCTCAGTTCGGCGGCGGTCTGAATCACTGGGGGCACCATCGCGGAAACCGGCATCCCCGCCAAGACGGGAAGTTGGGGACCCGCGGGAATTTCCCGTCCCGCCTTCGGGACACCGCTCGCTCCAGGACCCAAGCGGGCCTTCCGCCCGTCTCCGCCAAAAGCCGCTTGCCCCGCCCCGGCCTTTCCGGCAGTTACTCGCGCACATCTCCACGCCATGAAAAAAGCCGCCCCCGCCCCCGCTCCCGCTCCCGCCGCCAACAATTTCCCGAAGCTCCACAACGCCATGTGGCCCGGCCTTGTCGGCAAGGGCAGCCCCGGCGCCGAGGACTTCATCGACCTCGACACCATGCTGGACCTGACCGCCAAGGCGCAGGTCAACGGGCAGAAGTTCGACGGCGTGGACCTCTTCCTCTACGACCCGCACGTCGACATCGACATCACGGACGACGGGATCAAGAAGCTCGTCGACAAGATCAAGGCCAAGGGCTTCGCGGTCGGCTCCGTCGTGGCACCGGTGTGGTTCGACGGCTCGGCCATGGGCGACGAGACCAAGCGCGCCAACTGGGTCGGCG
Source organism: Verrucomicrobiota bacterium (assembly GCA_038226425.1). Classification (GTDB taxonomy): domain Bacteria; phylum Verrucomicrobiota; class Verrucomicrobiia; order Limisphaerales; family UBA9464; genus CAIVQB01. The sequence goes on along the minus strand of JBBRQL010000041.1, from coordinate 12,094 downwards.
CCGTGAAGAAGGCCTGCCGCATCGCCAAGAAGCTCCGCGACCTCGGCATCCGGCCCGACGGCGTCGTCCGCATCGACACCGCCGCCAGCGTCACCGACTGGGACAAGGACCCCAAGGGCAACACCAAGCTCATCGCCAAGACCTTCCGCGAGGCCGGCAAGATCGCCAAGGACCACGGCGAACGCCTCGCCGCCGAGGGTGAGATCTGCTGGGGCGGCATGCATTCCTGGAAGTACATGCTCCAGACGCTCGAGGAGACGGCGATGCCCCGCGTCGTCGGCTTCCAGGCGGACATGGCGCACACGCTCCTCTACACCCTCGGCCACAATGCGCCGGCCACCCACCGCATCGTGCCGCCGAAGTTCCACTGGGAACCCGAGCTGTTCCACCAGGCGATGAAGAAGATGACCGCCGCGCTCCGCCCCTGGACCATCGACTTCCACGTCGCGCAGAACGACGCCACGGTGAAGGGCTCCGGCGACCACGAGAAGACCGGCAAGCACTGCCCGGTCAACGATGTGAACGGCAAGCTCAACGTCGCCCGCGACGCCGGCTACTGGCTTCGCGACGAGAAGGGCAAGGTCACCAAGAAGACCCGCCACATCTGCTGGGACGGCTGCATGTTCCCCAACGAGATGCTCATGAAGCAGGAGACCTGGAACAACATCCTGGCCGCCATGCTCCAGGTCCGCGAGAACCACGGTTGGAGGGAATAGCCGGCGGCGTCGGAGAGACAGGATGGGGTGCGATCAGAAGTGGCGGTCAGCTTTGGATCTTCGATGGGTTGTGCCGCTGATCTGGACTCGGCAGAGCGTGCGAAGAAGCATGGACGAACCGCAGGTAGCGGCATCAGCAGACCGCAGGTCTGCGATGCTGCGGATTGCTTTGTAAAACGGATAAATCTGGAAAGTAGGAAAACAGGAACGGAGCCGGCAAAGCCCGATATTTCCTGTTTTCCTGTTTTCCAGATTCAATTCCCGCCGGTGTTTTCTAGGGATGAAGCGTGGCTCTGCGCCGGCTGCTGTGCCCGCCACTTCTGATCGCACCCGACAGGATGGACCGGGTCGACAGGATCCAGATCAGGGTCCCGCACGTCTCCTCGTCGTCTTGAGCGTCACGGCTCGCCGACTGTCGTGGCACCGGGCCGGTGAAGCCATCGGACGCCGCTCTATGTCTTGTCCAGCTTGGCGAACAGCCCGGCACCGGTCGAGAGATGGCTCTGGTGGTCTCTGAAGCGGAATTTTCGCCGCGACGGTGACGCGGACGGTTTGGTCCCCCCGATTTGCGACGGCCGGACGCCAGCGAGAATCCAGATGACCTGCGGATCGAGCGTTTTCATCGGCGAGAAAGATGAGACGCCAGCGGCATGCTCCATCTTGGATGCGGTGCGATCCGGTGACAGTCAGCGGCAGATGCTCGGCAGCGCTCAGGCCACAGCGGCTTCACGGCCGTACAGGCTCTGCTGGAGCAGGCCGACCTTGGCGACGGCCGCTTCGAGGTCGTCGACCACGAAGTCATGGTGGTCGTCGCCGATCCAAGGCGAGCGGATCATCACCGTGGTGCAGCCGGCGACCTGCCCGGCTTTGGCATCCTGCCACTTGTCGGAGATGATGTAGGAGCGGTCGAGGTCGAGGCTCCACTTGAAGGCCGCCTCCAGGAACATGCCCGGCTGGGGCTTCTGGCAGGGATGCGAGGCGTCGTCGTGCGGGCAGAGCATGATGTCGTCGAGCGGCAGCTTGCGCCGGAGGATCACGTGCATGAGGTCGAGCTCGTTGCGCGAAAGTTCACCGCGCGAGACGGCCGGCTGGTGGGTCGTGGCGATGAGCACGAAACCGGCCTGTTTGAGCTGGTGGAGCAGAGGGGCGGCGACAGGGTTGACCTTGAACTGCTCCAACCGCAGCGGCACCACTTGGTGGCCGTGCCGGGTCTCGCAGAGGTTGAGCACTCCATCGCGCTCGAAGAAGATGGCAGCTTTCATAGTGACGATGAGGATAGCATCCGCTCTGCCATCTTTTGGCGAGGTGACAAGAGTGACGATACCGTTGCGAACACGCGAAAAAGCCCGCGTTCCGGACATCCGGTCGCGCGACGACGGATCCGCGATCTGGGGACAGTCACCCGGTCCGTGTGGACGGGGACGGGATGGCCGCGACGGACGCCGATGGCGGCGAGGATCTCTGGAAGCGGTCTGGGAGGAGGAACGGGGATTTGCACGTCCCCATCCTATCCATCCGCCGGGGATCCGGCCCATGGGGTGTAACCCGCCCTGAGCCGCCACAGCGGGATCACCGATGCGCCGCCGGCGTGCCGGTTCAATCCGTGAGGTCCCGTGCCGCGCCGATGCGGGCCTCGAGGTCCTTCACGATGGGCAGGACGCGTGTGATCGCGGCCGCCTCGGTCTGGCCGGGGAACGGCTTCAGGAAGAACTTCACCACGCCCACCGTCTCGCCGTTCCGGTCGTGCAGCGGCGCGGTGACGATGTGCTCGGTCTTGGTCTTGGCGAAGTAGCTCTGGTTCTCGCCGAAGACCTTGAGCTCCGTCTCCTCGGCGATCTTGCCGGCCTCGTTGCCCGCCTTGCTCGCGAGCACGTGGAGCTCCGGCTTGCTGGTGGTCTTGCCGTAGATGCGGGCGTTGAGCAGGCGCGGCTGGCGCTCGGACAACTCGCGGACCATCGACGCGGCGAGCGTCTCGAGCGGTTTGTAGCTGACCTTGGCCTCGCTGAAGTAGGCCAAGGAATCGGACTTGGTCATGAATCCGACCTTGCCCGAGAGGAACGAATTGTCGCTCAGCTCCGGGATGGCTTCCTTGCCGTCGAACAGCACATGGATCCGGTTACCGACGCAGCGGATGGTCAGCTCGTGCCAATCGCCCCGCGACACCGGGATGGAGTTCCCCACCGGCGCCGAACGCTGACCTTGGAGGAACTTGTAGAACCGCACGTTGCCGTCGAGAGCGTTGGCGCGGACGACGTAGAAGTTCTTCTCGTCCTGCGCCCGGAACACGACGCCGGCCATCTGCTCCGTCGCTCCGCCGGCGATCTTGAAGCGCGTGGTCAGCGTCATATCGCCGTAGCGCTCGCCGTCGAAGACCAGCACCGGGAAGCGTTCGTCCACCGGATTGGCGGCCATCTGCGCCAGCACCGGCAGGCGGTTGGCCTCGATCGCCTTGGCCGAGACCGGCTTGAAGCTGCTCGGCACCTCGGTGAGCACGACCTTCCAATCGGCCTCCTTGCCGACGCCCGCCCGGAAGGCGCTGAACCCCTCGGGCATCGAGCCCGGCGGTGTCAGGCTGAAGTCGAACACGCGCTCCGCCGCCTCGACGGCGACCGACACGGACAGGACGGCAAGGAAGGCCAGCAGGCGGCGTTGCATGTGCGCCGAGACTACCAGACGAAGGCCGCACAGCAAGGTCGCCCGGCACGTCCCGGGCGCTGTGACGAATCCGGTTCCCACCCCGCGCCCCGATGCCTACGGTCCGCGCGTGCTATCGCTTCCGAGACCAGAGGTCATCCTGACGCATGAGAGCGACCTCGACGGCCTCGTCGCCGGCCTGCTCCTCCAGCGGCTTGCCCGCGCCCTTTTCGCCGAGAACACGCCGTTGCAGGCGTGGAACTACCAGGGTTGGAAGAACCGCAATCTCCAGGAACGCGTCGCCTGGGCCACCGATTTCAGCTTCGAGCCGCGTCTCGACAAGCCGCAGTGGCTCGTCGTGGACCATCACACGACCACGACGCCGGCGCGCCACGCCAAGCTCGTCCACGACCTCCACAAATCGGCCGCGCTCCTCTGCTACGACCTCTGCCGCGAGCAGGGGATCAGCTCGCCTGAGCTCGATCGGTTGGTGCATCTCACCAACGTGGGCGACCTCTGGCTCCAGCACGACCCGGATTTCGACCTCGCCAACGACTACGCGAGCTTGGTGAAGACCTACGGCTTCTGGAACCTCCACGCCATCATCGAGGGCAAGGCGGAACGTCTGCTCGACCATCCGCTGCTCGAGGTGATGACCACCAAGCGCCGGGTCGAGGATCCCATCGGCTACGACTGGAGCCGCGCCCATCTGGAAGAGATCAACCACGATGTCGGCGTGGTGAAGACGACCGTCGGCAACACGAACCTCATCGTCCACCAGCTGCTCGAGGGCAAAGCCACGCACTACAAGGTGCTGGTCACGCTCTTCCTCAAATCCAACCGCACCGTCGTCGCGAGCTTCCGCAGCCAGAACGGCGAGGCCCTCGCCATCGCCTCCAAGCTGCAAGGCGGCGGCCACGCCAACGCGGCCGGCACCACGCTTCCGAAGTCCGTGACCGACACGGAGAGCGCGGTGGTCTACTTGCGCCAGATTTTGGGCGGACGCATCGAGACCAGCAACAGCTTCAACAACGCCTTCGCCGGCCTGAAGCTCTGACGGGCCGGGGCCGGGGAAGACCGGCGAACCCGCCCGCTTACTGCGCCAAGAAATCCACTTTCGCGCTCAGCTCGGGGGTCAGGAACTTGTCCGGATTCTTGATCTGCACCTTCACCTGGAGCGTGCCCTTCTGGCGGCTGGCCTCGGGGGCGCGCTCGGCGACCACGCCGTCGTAGACTTTGTCGGGATACGCCTCCGGGCTGACTTTGCACTTCTGGCCGAGCGCGACCTTGGCGAGGTCGGATTCGTTGAGGTCGATCTCGACCTGGAGGTCGTTCGGGTCGGCCACGGCGATGAGCGATGTGCTCGGCCCGCGCGTGCCGCCGAAGGTCTGCGGCGAGACGAGCTCGTTGGGGTCGACCAGCTTGTCCAGCACCACGCCGTCCACCGGCGACTTGATCACGCACCAGTCGAGATAGGTCTCAAGGAGTCTGCGGGAACCTTGGATCTGTTTCACTTGCGCCTCCGCGGATTCGAGCTGCAGCCGGGCGTCGTCGAGCATCTTCTGCATCTCGACCTTGTTGGCGACGAGGTCCTCGGCGCGCTTGAGGTCGGCCGCCGCGCGCTTCACCGCGACGCGGGCGACACCGATCTGGCCGTCCACGTCCGCGAGGCGCGCGCGGTACTCCACGTCGTCGAGCAGCACCACGGTCTGGCCGTTGGTGACGCTGTCGCCCTTCTTCACGCCGATCCACTTCACGACGCCGATGAACCGCGGGCTGATCTCGATGCGCTCGCGGTTCACGATGTAGCCGCTGACGGTGAGCACGGAGCCATCCACCTTGCCCGTGCCTCCGGAGGCCGCAGGCCGGGACGCAGAGTCAGGAGAGGGGTTCTTCGATCCGGACTGCGTAGCGCCGTCCGCGGGCCGCTTCGATCGTTCGGCCAGCTCCTTGTCCGCCTTGGCGACGGCGCTCTCGCGGCTGGATTTCATGCCGGACCGCACGCCGTCCGATGCCCTCGGGACGGCGAAGTAGGCGACCCCGGCGGTGATGAGCAGCACCACGATGCCGATGGTCCAGACCGGTCCGCGGGAACGCTGCTTGCGTCCGGAGGCGATCCGCAGCTGCTGGAGCTTGTCTTCGTTCATAAGGATTTCAGGGCGGAGATGACCGGCAGCCGCGCGGCGCGCAAGGCCGGGAACAGGCTTCCGGCGAGCCCTATGGCGACGGAGAACAGCACACCCAGGAGCATCAGGTCGGGCGTGACGCGGAACTGGAACACCGTCTCGGCGAACGACTGGAAATCCATCGTGCCGAAGTTGATCCCGCGCACGACCACGAAGGCGTAGACGCCCCAGGCGAGCGCGCTGCCCAGGATCCCGCCCAGCATCGCCAGGAACGAGCCCTCGACCAGGAAGCAGACCACGATCGCGGCGCGCGAGAAGCCGAGCACGCGGAGGGTCCCGATCTCGCGCGTGCGGGCCGCGACGCTGGCGTACATCGTGTTCATCGCGGCGAAGACCGCGCCGATGGACATGGCGACGCCGAGCATCCCGGCGAGATACTTGATCGGCACCGCCGTCATGGTCTGCTTCGAGTAGTAGTCCACTTCGCGCTCGGCGCGGAGGGAGAGCCGTTTGTCCGCTTGGATGCGCGCGAGCAGGTTGGTGAGCGCTGCCTCGTCACGCGGGCGCAACAGCACGCTGGAATACATGTCCCGGTCGAAGATCGACCGGGCCTCGTCGGCATCCATCCAAGCCTCGGAATCGAAGGCGCTGCCGGTCCCGTCGAAATGGCCGACCACCGTGAGGCGGTCCGGCCCGGCCTTGATGGTGCCGCCGATCTCGAAGCCGGCGAAACGCGACGCCAGCCGCTGGGCGACCACGACCTCGCGCTTGCCCGGCGTGAACCAACGTCCTTCCTTCAAGGTGACCTGCGGACGCAGCTCCATCCCGCCGGCGGTGACGCCGCGGAGCAGGGTGTTGGCTTCTCCGGTCCCGCCGCGGCGCGGCGCGCTCACGATCATCACGAGCTCGGCCGAGATGACCGGTTCGCCGCGCTCGTCCTTCGCGATCTCGTCGAAGTACCGGAGCGTGCGGAACTGCTCGCGCGTCACGAGGCTGCCGGACTCCGCCTGCGAACCTTTGCGCACGACGAGGATGTTCCGCGGGTCCCCGGTGTTGCCGCTGCTGCGCTCGATGCCGCGCGCCATGCCGCGGAGCAGCACGAACACCGCGACCACCGCCGCGATGCCGAGGACGGTGAAGACGGTCGTGCGCCAGCGCACGAGCACGTTGCGGAGATTGTATCGCAGGGGGAGGGCCATGGGATCAGTCCAGTGTCTTCAGGCCTTCGACCACGCTCGTGCGCGCCACGGCCAGGGCAGGGCCGATGGCGGACACGATCCCGAGCAGCGCTGCCACCACGGCGCCGGTCGCCATGATCCGCGGCGTGACCTCGAAGTAGAGCAGGAACCCGTTGGTCAGCTTCTGCAGGTCGATGAGCGTCCAGAAGGCCCACGAACCGCCGATGCCGGCCACGGCCCCGAGAGCGGCGAGGCCGAAGCTCTCGGCGAGGATGAACCCGAACAGCTCGGTGCGCCTGAACCCGAGCGCCTTGAGCACCGCCAGCTCCCGGAAGCGCTCGCGGATGGCCATGCTCATCGTGCTCACCGTCACGAGCACAAGCGTGAACACCACCACCGCGCTGATCGACCCGATGAGCATCTTCACGTTGCCGAGCATGCTGATGAACCCCATCTGGAACGCCCGCTCGGTCTCCGCGCGCACCTCGGCCGAGCTGTTCTCGAAGGCCTTGTTCACGCGGGCGATGACGTCGTTCGCCACATCCGCCGAAGCGACCCGCAGGTACCACGTGCCCACGGTGCCCGGGTTGCCCATCAGCTCGTCGAGCAGCTTGTGGTGGAAGAACACGCCGCGGTCGTCGACCGTGCCCTGGAACACGGCGAGGATCTTCAGGTCGAGGTCCACCGGGTAGAACGTCCCGGTGAAACGCATCTTGTCCCCGATCTTCAGACCGTAGCGCTTCATGGTGTCCGCTCCCACGAAGCACGAGGTGCGGTCCTTGATGAAGTCGTCGTAGCTGCCGTCCGCGATCCGGCCCTCGACGATGAGGTCGCGGAACCGCGCCGGATCGACCGCGAACTGAGCGAAGCTGGTCACGGTCTCCTCGCGGAAGTTGCCGCCGAAATAGGTGAACGGCGACACCGCGACCACGCCGGGGATCTTCTCGACGACGGACAGCTGCTTGGCCGGCAGCGGCTGCGCGAGCGAGACCTTGTTGCGCGCGATGACCCGGAGCGAAGCGGCCTCGGATTCGGGCGGGACGGTCAGCTCGCGCTGGAGCGTGAGCAGCGTGACCAGCAGCCCGCAGCTCACCGCCACGCTGACGACCGTGAGCAGCGCGCGCCGTTTGTTGCGGAGCGCGTTCTTGGCGATGAACGAGGCGAAGGTCATGCGGCGATCTCGCCTTTCTCCAGATGCAGGCTGCGGCTCCCGTAGGCGGCGGACTTCGGGTCGTGCGTCACCATCACCACGGTCTTGCCGGCGGTGAGCGTGAGCGAGCGGAGGATCTCGAGCACGTCGCTGGCGGATTTCGCGTCGAGGTTGCCGGTCGGTTCGTCCGCGACGATCAACGCCGGATCGGTCACGAGGGCCCGTGCGATGGCCACGCGCTGCTGCTGGCCGCCGGACATCTGGTCCGGACGATGGTGTCCGCGGTCGGCGAGCCCGACCAGTTCCAGAGCCGTCTGCGTCTGCTTGCGGCGCTCGCGTCCGCTCAAGTTCGTGAGCAGCAGCGGCAGCTCGACGTTCTCCGCGGCGGTGAGGACGGGGATGAGGTTGAAGCTCTGGAACACGAAGCCGACGTTCTGGTTCCTCCAATCGGCCAGCTGCGATTCGTTCAGCTGCGCGATGTCGATGCCCTGGACCTTCGCCGACCCGCTCGTCGGCCGGTCGATGCCGGCGATGATGTGCAGCAAAGTGGACTTGCCGGATCCGGACGGCCCCATCAGCACCACGAACTCGCCGGCCGTGATGTCGAGCGAGACGTGGTCGAGCGCGACGACGTTGATGTCGCCCTGCCGGTAGATCTTGGACAGGTCCCGGACGACGACGATGGGTTCCGCGGCCATAAAGTCGCGCAGAGGTAGACGAAGATCGCGCGGCTAGCAACCGCGGCAACGCAGATCATCGGGCCGGGATGATCGGACTGGAACCGCTGATCTGCGCTGATCTGCGCGGTTGGGAAGGCCACGGTACAACCCGGACCGTCTTTTCCTGTGTCACGCACGGTGTCGCCGGCGCCTCCGGACACGTCCACGACCTGGATCCCATCTGCGAGGATCAGTGTCGATGAGCGGTTTCTTCCGCTCACAGCTTCTTCAGCACCGTCGTCCAGCGCTTCCAGGCCTCTTCGCGGGCCTTCTTGTTCGCTTCGTTGGTGTCGGGCGCCTCGCCGGCGCGCATGAAGCCGTGGCCGGCACCGTCGTAGGTCACGGGCTCGTAGGTCTTGCCGGCCTTCTTCATCAACTCGGCGGAGGTCGGGATGGTCGCGTTCACGCGGTTGTCATTGCCGCCGTAGAAGCCGTAGACGGGCACGCCGACGCGGGAGATGTCCTCGGCCTTGTCCGGGCCGGTCCCGTAGAAGGCGAACGCGGCCTTGATGTCCTTGCTGTTCGTCGCGTACCGGAACGTCTGCCCGCCGCCCCAGCAGAATCCGCCGACCGCGACCTTGCCGTTGGCGGCCGGGAGCTTCGCGACGTAGGCGGCCACTGCGTTGAGGTCGGCCGTGATCTGTTCCGGCGGGAGCGAGCCGATGACCTTGCGTGCGCCGTCCGCGCCGCCGAGCGCTTCGGTGCCGCCGCCGCCGGGACCGACGCCCGAGAGAAGGTCCGGCGCGATGGCGATGAAGCCCGCCTCCGCCAACTGGTCGGTCACGCCGCGGACCCAGTCCGACAGGCCGAAGATCTCATGGATGACCACCACCGCGGTCGCCTTGTCCTTCACCTCGGGATAGGTGATGAAGCAGTTCACCTCGCGGGCGCCTTGCTTGATCTTCACCCATTCGCCGTGGCGGGGGGATTTCTCGAGCTTCGCCTTTGCCCAGTCTTGGGCGGCGGCGGCAAAGGTCGCGGACAACAACACGGCGGCGAGCAGGACACGTTTCATGGGATAGGTGCAGGTGTTCGTTTCGTTGGAAGATTTCATCCGGACAAGACCATACGCCGCGACCGGTCTCCCCAAAGCCTCCGATCCGTGAGGATGAGCGCCGATCAGCGGTCCATAAAGAGGCCTGCCGGTTCAGCTCTCCGGCGTGAGACCGAGCACGACGTCGAAGCGGGCCGCCAGTTCACCGGCCTTCGCCCCTTTGAGCGGAGCGAAATCGACGGTCACGGAATCGCGGGCCTTCGCGTCCTTGAGGCCCTTCCAGACGCCGTCGCCCGCGTTGCCCGCATGCCCCTTGATGTAGCACTGCGTCGTCAGCAGGTCCTTGCCGCCGCGTTTCACCTTGTAATGGATGTGCGGGGCGCGCCCGGGATACGACACCGGTTTGATCGTGCGGAAGAGGTACTCCCCGGTCGAACCGGTGACGAACCGGCCGAACCCTTGGAAATTCTTGTCGCGCTTGTCGCCGTTGTCCGAGCCCTTGTGCAGATAGACGCCGTTGGCATCGCACTGCCAGATCTCTACCACGGCGTTGCGGACCGGCTCGCCTCGCGCGTCGAGGATCCGGCCGCTCACGTAGCTCACCTGGCCGACCGCCGGGTTGAGGCTGTCGTTGAGCACGAGCAGGTCGTTGTCCGTGTCGAGCGGCAGGTGGTCCGGATAGAACGGCCCCTCGGTCTGGGCCGGTGTGAGCGAGAGCGCCTCGGCGAGCAGGCCGGGAGCGAAGGACGCGGCCGCCCCGAGACCGACCAAGAAGCGACGACGGCCGAGCGAAGGGACGAAGATGTTCATCGGTGGGGAGGTTTTTTCAGTGGCGAGGTATGGAACTTCCCAGACACCGGACGGGATTGCCATGTGTTTTCCCGAGCCTCGTCGGCATCGACGGATCCTGCCGCGGGGTTTGCCTCATGTCGGCCCGCCCGCGAGAGTGCGCCGCATGACAGCAGGACACTTCGACGCGGTGGTCATCGGCGGCGGCAGCGCAGGATATGCCGCGGCCAGGACACTGACCTCCGGCGGTGCCAAGACGGCGGTGCTCGAAGGCGGACGCGAGGTCGGCGGGCTCTGCATCCTCCGCGGTTGCATGCCCACCAAGGCCCTCCTCCACGCCGCCGAACTGCGCCAAGCCATCCGCCATGCCGAGGAATGGGGCATCACGACCGGCGAGGTGAAAGTCGATGTCGCGAAGCTCTTCGCGCGGAAGGACGCGCTGATCGCGGAGTTCGCGGGCTACCGGCGCCGGCAGCTCGAGACCGGCAAGGCCGAGTTCATCCGGGCCAACGCTCGCTTCATCGATCCACGCACGCTGGCGCTCGACGATGGACGCCGGCTGACCTCGGACCACTTCGTCATCGCGACCGGATCCGTCATCGCGCCTCCACCGCCGGTGGCCGGCCTCGGCCAGGTCGCCCAGCTCACCAGCGACGATGCGTTGGCTCTCTCCCGGATCCCGGCTTCGATGATCGTCCTGGGCGGCGGCGCGGTGGCCGTGGAGTTCGCGCAGTTCTTCAGCCGTTTCGGCGCGCAGGTCACGATCGTCCAGCGCGGGCCGCATCTGTTGCGGGACGTGGACGAAGACGTCGCCCGCGAGCTGGAGAACGCGCTCCGCCGCGAAGGCATCGCGGTCCACACAGGCACGCGCCTTCTCGGCGTCGAAGACCTCGGCGACCGGAAACGGGTGAGGTTCGAGACGGCTGGTGAAGCCTCGGCAGTGGAAGCCGAAGTCCTCTTCAACGGGCTCGGCCGCACGCCGGCCACAGCGGGCCTCGATCTCGCGGCCGCAGGCGTCGCCACGACGAACGGCCGTATCGTCACCGACCTGCGCCAGCGCACGTCCGCGCCGCACATCTACGCGGCGGGCGATTGCTGCGGCCCCCACGAGATCGTCCACATCGCCATCCAGCAGGGCGAGCTGGCCGCCAAGAACATCCTCCGGCCCGCCGCGCCGGCCGAGATGGATCACCGCCTGCTCACCACCGTGGTCTTCACTGATCCGGCGGTCGCGCAGACCGGCCTCACGGAGAAGTCGGCGCGCGCCTGCGGCGTGGACTTCCTGGCCGCGACCTATCCATTCAACGACCACGGCAAATCGATGATCCTCGGCGCGAAGGACGGCTTCGTGAAGCTGCTCGCCGATCGCCGGACCGGAGAACTCTTGGGTGGTTCTTGCGTCGGTCCGCACGGCGGCGAATTGATCCACGAGATCACCGCGGCGCTGGCGAAACGGATGACCGCCGCCGAACTCGCCGCGATGCCGCATTACCATCCGACGCTGGCCGAGATCTGGACGTATCCGGCGGAAGAACTGGCCGAGAAGATCGCGGCCTGACGCGGACGCGGACCGGTGGACGGCCTTGAGGCCTAGAACCACCGCTTGCGCCGGACCTCGCGTCGGCGTAGAGCGGGCACATGACTCGCCTTAGAGCACTTCCATCAAACATGTAGCTTTCCAAGTGAAGCCGAAGGGTGTGAAGTGGAAGGCGACATGCGAGCCATACCCGCCGCGTTGCGGCAGAAGATTCTCGATCTCTACGGCCGGAACAGGAGCACCCGTGAGAT
>JBBRQL010000040.1:0-24040 GCA_038226425.1 Verrucomicrobiota bacterium | reverse complement strand
CGGAGCCTGGCTCCGCGAACCTTCGAGGCGTTGATCGACGCCTCCAAATCCGCCTTCGAATCCCTCTCACCGGAGGATTGCCTCGGGTTCTTTCAAAACGCTCATTACGCTACATGATTAGTGGAAGTGCTCTAATGGCTGTCAACCCTCCGGGTTGAGATCCACACCGCTCGCAAATCCTACGTCACGGACCAGGAAAACCATCAGCTTGTCCAGCGACTCTGCTTTCCCAACCAGGCTCTTAACGACTTTTGGGGATATCACCGATAGGGATCCTCACTATGTTGCACCCGGCACCAAATCCGGTCGACGGACCGGTGCGGTGGCCAGTGGAGCGCACGGGATGATCCGCACCGATCAGTTGGCACACCGGGAGCTTTCCTCGGGAGCCGGCCCACCGGTGCGAACCCGGAGCGGCCCCGCCACCGACAGCAAGGACCAATGGACGCACGAGCCGAGACTCTTATGAAAACCCCGATCCATCGCTCGCGAAGCCTCCGGGCGTTCACCATGATCGAGATGGTCGGCGTGCTCGCGGTCATCGCCATCCTCGCCGGCCTGCTCGTCCCGCGGGTGTTCTCGGTGATCACCTCCGCCAAGGTCAGCGCCGCCACCTTCGGCATCAGCACGGTGAAGACCGCCGCGATGATGTACTACGGCAAGTTCGGAAAGTTCGGGAACACCAACGGCGTCGTCATCGCCTCCACCAATCTCCCGTTCCTTTCCTACGATTCCCAGGTGCTGCTGCGCGAGGGCTTCCTGGAGAAGCCGTTCGACAGCCCGATCGGCTCCGCGTCGGTCCAGCTCGTCCCGGCCGTGACATCCGCGACGGCTCCGGACGGCACGAACAGCGCCTTCAACCTGGACGGCAACTCCATCTATCCGAACGACGCCGGCAACGGCTCGGTCGTCCTGATGGTGGTCCTGAGCAACACGTCGCTCGAGGACGCCCGAGAGATCAACCGGCGGATCGATGGATCGAACGTGCTGCTCGGCGAATCCAGCGCCGGCACCGATATCCTGGGTTCGGTGAAATACATCTACTCGTCCGGTGCCCAGTCGGGACTGGTCTGCGTGTACCTGGCCCACAAGTAGGGCGGGGAACAGGGAGCGCGGAGCGCGGAACCTTGGGACCTGTCGGCGCCGGACTTCCAAATCGATCGGAGCGCGGTAGGCGTGCTGTGGACTCGAAGGCGCATACTATCGCCGGCACCCCCTTGGAAACGCGCCTTCAACGACGCTCGTAGGCCCGGCGGATCGCTTCGGGCGAGACCCCTAGGTTCCATCGCAGATTGGCCATCGCCATCCGCCAGTACGTCCGGAGGACACCGCGGTCGCGGAAACGCCGGGCCGAAGTAGTGACCACGGTGTCCGCGAGCACCAGCCGTCCGACACGGCGGAGCGCACGGCAGAGCTCGTGCTCCTCCATCAGCGGCACCGCCGGGACGCCGTCGACGCGCTCCAGCACATCGCGCCGGACGAAGATCGCCTGGTCGCCGTACGCGAACTGGAACGCCCGCATCCGCCACGCGCAGCGCAACTGCGAACCGCGCATCAGCCAATGAGGGTCGCGGAACGCCTTGAAGCAGGCACCGCCGACCACCGCTGGATCCGCGAGCGCGGCCGCGATGGCCTGGCCCGAACCGGGCGCAAGCCACGTGTCGGCGTGGAGCAACAGCACGACTTCCGACGAAGCCACGGATGCGCCGGCGCGGAGCTGGTGCCCGCGGCCCTTCGCCCCGGTCACCACACGCGCTCCGGCCTGCTCGGCGATCTGTCGCGTCGCGTCCCTGCTGCCGCCGTCGCTGACGATGATCTCGGCGACCTCCGGGAGGGCCTGGGCCCGGAGCAAGGTCGCCGGAAGCTCCGCCGCCTCGTCCAAGGCGGGTATGACGACGGAGATCCTCACGACGTGACGCGCGCAGGACTGCCGCGCCGGGGGACGGGATGCGGCTTCAGAACTTCACGAGCTTCTCGAGCTCGCGCACACGGGCCGCGATCTCGGCCTTGGTCGTCTTGGTGGTCCGCGAGAGACCGAAGCCTTCGCAACAGAACGACGCGACCACGCTGCCGTGGACGATCGCCCGGCGGAGGTTGGTCTCGATGCTGCCCGTCTTCTGCGCCGCGAGGTAGCCGATCAGGCCGCCGACGAACGAATCGCCCGCGCCGGTCGGGTCCACGACCTTCTTCAACGGGTACGCCGGCGCGATGAAGACGCCCTTCGGCCCGGACAGGATCGAGCCGTGCTCGCCCTTCTTGATGATCACGTAGCGGGGCCCGAGCTGATGGATCTTGGGAAGCGCGTTGACCACGTTGTCCTCCTCGACGAGCTGGCGGGCCTCGCCGTCGTTGAGCACGAGGCAATCGACGCGCTTGAGCAGGCGCAGCAGGTCGGCGAGCGCGATGTTCATCCACAGGTCCATCGTGTCGGCGATGACGAACTTGGGCTTGGAGAGCTGGTCGAGCACGATGTGCTGCACCGCCGGGGAGATGTTCGCGAGCAGCACGTACGGCGTGGTCTCGTGGGACCCGGGGAGCTTCGGTGACCATCCGTCGATCACGCCGAGCACCGTGTTCAGCGTGCGGCGGTTGTTCATGTTCACCTCGTACTCGCCGGACCAGTGGAAGGTCTGCCCGTCCTTCACCTTCTCGAGACCGGTGATGTCCACGCCATGCCTCTTGTAGAGCGTGATGTAACGGGATGGGAAATCACCGCCGACCACGCCCACCAGCTTCGTCGGCGCGAAGAAGCTCGCGGCGACCACCGCGTGGCTCGCCGAACCGCCCAAGAGACGGGGGTTCTCGGACTTCGGGGTCTTGATGGAATCGAGGGCGGTGGTGCCGACAACTAGGACGCTCATGGATGGATGACGGGAACGATGATGGACCGCGCGGGGGCCACGCCCGCCGCGAACGCCGGGAGCCTACCGAAGCGGGCTCGGCCGGAGGAAGTGGATTGTGCCTGCTCCAAGGCCGCGATTTGTCGTTCGCATCCGCTTCGCGGGAAGCCTAGCTTCCACCGGTCTCCCCGAATTGCCGGAACCCTCGCCGACGCGGCAGGGCTCCCTCCGGCCGTTCGGACAAGACGACGCCCATGGTCCCACGACGGCACCCGCACCCGATGGTCCAGGACGAAGGCCTCACGGCTCTTCGTCCGGGCACGATCGCGACGTGGATCTTGTGCTGGGCTTTGGCGATGCTCGGGCCGCGATCTCTCGGAGCGGAGGCTTCGCATTGGGCCTATCGGCCGTTGGTCCGGCCTGCTGTCCCCGCGCCGCGACCGGAAGCGGCCGGGAACCCGGTGGATTCCTTCATCCATGCCCGGCTTGCCGACGCCGGCCTATCGCCCGCGCCGGAAGCGGACCGGCGCACGTTGCTCCGCCGCGTCCACTTCGACCTCATCGGCCTGCCGCCGACTCCCGAAGAGCTCCGGGAATTCGTGGCCGATCCTTCGACCAACGCCTATCCGCTCGCGGTCGACCGGCTGCTGGCGTCGCCGCGGTACGGCGAACGCTGGGCCAGGCACTGGATGGACGCCGCGCACTTCGCGGAGACGCACGGGCACGACCAGGACCGCATCCGCGTCCACGCGTGGCCCTACCGCGACCATCTGGTCTCGGTGCTCAACGCCGACCAGCCCTACGCCCGATTCGTGCAGGAACAGGTCGCCGGCGACGTGCTGTTCCCGGCCGATCCGCAGGCGACGTTGGCGCTCGGCTTCATCGCGGCGGGTCCGTGGGACGAGAGTTCATTGCGCGACATCCGCGAGGACACGCTCGACCGCCAGATCGGGCGCTACCTCGACCGCGACGACATGCTCACGACGGTGATGCAGACGTTTTGCAGCACCACCGTCCAATGCGCCCGCTGCCACGACCATAAATTCGACCCGGTGCCGCAGCGGGACCACTATGCGCTCCAAGCCGTCTTCGCCGGGGTCGAACGCGCGGACCGCGTGTTCGACGACGACCCGAAGATCCACGTCCGTCGCCAAGACCTCATGCGCGACCGGCGTCACGTGGCCAAAGGCGACCGCTCGCTGCTGCTCTCCGCGGACACCGCAAGGTCCATCGAACGCTGGGACCAGGATCGTCGGCAGCATCCGGTGACGTGGTCGGTGCTCGACGCGCAGACGTTCCTCTCGGTCGGCGGCGCGACGCTGACCAAGCAGCCCGACGGTTCCCTGCTCTCCGGCGGCAAGCGTCCCGACCGCGACACCTGCACCATCACCGCCACCTCGCCGCTCGCGACGATCACCGGGATCCGCTTGGAGGTGCTGCCCGACGAGAGCCTCCCGAAGCGAGGTCCCGGGCGGAACGAGAACGGCAACTTCCACCTGAGCGAGTTCCAGCTGCTCGCCTTCGCGCCAGGCGCGAGCGTGGCGCGCGAGGTGGCGTTGACCGATGCGAGCGCGGATTTCGCGCAGGACGGCTGGGGCATCGCTCGCGCCATCGACGGCGATGAGAAGACGGCGTGGGGAATCCACCCGGCCGAAGGCGAGGCGCACCGGGCCGTCTTCGCGCTCAAACAACCGTTCTCCGCGCCGCCCGGCACGACCCTCGTCGTAGTGATCAAGCAACTCCACGGCGAAGGCCACCTCATCGGCCGCGCGCGTCTGTCGGTCACGGGCTCGGATGCGTCGCTCCGCGTCCTTCCTGCCGATATCGAGCGCATCGCTGCCCTGCCCGCGCCGGAGCGGACCGAGGAGCAGCGCGTGCTCCTCGCGAAGGAGGTGCTCGGCGAGGAGCTTCGCAAGGCCCTCGCGGCGTTGCCGAAGCCGTCGTTCGTCTATGCGGCCGCGAGCGATTTCGAGCCTGACGCCAGCCTCCGGCCGTCGCTGGTCCCGCGCACGGTGAACCTTCTCCGCCGCGGCGAGATCACCAAACCGATGGAGGTGGTCGCGCCCGGCGCGTTGTCCTGCGTGACCGCTCTGCCCTCGCGGTTCGACCTCGCGGATCCGGATGACGAAGGTGAGCGCCGGGCCGCGCTGGCTCTTTGGCTCACGGACCGGGAGAACGCCCTGACTTGGCGATCGATCGTGAACCGCGTCTGGCACCACCACTTCGGCCGCGGGCTCGTGGACACGCCGAACGACTTCGGCCGGATGGGCGGCACGCCGTCGCATCCGGAGCTGCTGGACTGGCTGGCGGTCTGGTTCCGCGACGAAGCGAAAGGTTCCTTCAAAGCGCTCCACCGTCTGCTCGTCACCAGCGCGACCTACCGGCAAACCAGTCTTCGTCCGACCGACGGCACCGGTCCGGCGGCCATCGCGAAGGATCCCGACAACCGCCTGCTGTCCCGGATGCCCCGCCTCCGTCTCGACGCCGAGTGCGTGCGCGACGCCGTGCTCCTGGCCAGCGGCCGGCTCGACCTGCGCATGGGCGGACCCGGCGACCGCCAATTCGACCTGCAACCCGGCATCCATGTGACGCCGAAGGTCGACTACACGAAGTTCGATCCCGACAGCGATGCCGGACGCCGCCGGAGCATCTACCGTTTCCTGTTCCGGACCTTGCCCGATCCGTTCATGGACGCGCTCGACTGCCCGGCCGGCGACAAGCTCACCGCCGTGCGCGACAACACCGTCACCGTCCAGCAGGCGCTCGCCATGTGGAACAACGTCTTCATCGCTCGCCACGCCGAGCACTTCGCTGCGCGGCTCGCCGCGTCGCCGGGCGGGGAGTCCGAGCGCATCGCCTTCGCCTGCGAGATCGTCTGGGGCCGCGCGCCGCGCGCCGACGAAGCGAGAGAGCTCGCCGACTACTCCGGCGCGCACGGCATGGCCAATCTTTGCCGCCTGCTGCTCAACAGCAACGAGGCGATGTTCGTCGAATGAACCCGGGCCGATGAACCCTCCTTCCTCCTTTCCTCCGGTCGCGTCCCGCCGCGAGTTCCTCTGGCGTTTCGGCGGCGGGCTCGGCGGCGCGGCCTTGGCGCAGATGCTCGGCATGGACCGGCTGATCGGCGCGGACGCCGCGGTGCGAGCCCGACCCGGGATGCTGAGCAACGGGCTCCATCATCCGGCGCGGGCCAAGCGCGTCATCCAGCTCTTCATGAACGGAGGCGCGAGCCAGATGGACCTGTTCGACCACAAGCCCGCGCTGTTCAAGCGGGCCGGCGAGAAGTTCGATCCCGGCCAAGGCGAACACGTCGAGGCGCCGACCAGCGAGCCCGGCAAGGTGCTCAAGCCGCCGTTCGAGTTCCGTCGGCACGGGCAGTCGGGACGCTGGGTGAGCAGGCTGATGCCGCACCTCGCGGGCCACGTGGACGACATCGCGTTCTTGATGGCGATGCAGTCGCGGACCAACGTCCACGGCCCGGGCAGCTATCTGATGAACACCGGGTTCTTGTTGCCGGGGTTCCCATGCCTCGGCGCCTGGACCAGCTACGCGCTCGGCAGCGAGTGCGACAACCTGCCCACCTTCGTCGTGCTGCCCGATATGAGGGGCCTGCCCTACAACCAGAAGGGCAACTTCAGCGCGGGCTTCCTGCCGGTCGCCCACCAAGGAACGGTGGTCCAGACCGCGTCGCCGACGCCGATCGCCGACCTCCGTCCGCCCGTCTCCGCGAAGTACATCACACCGGACGCAGACCGCGCCGGGCTCGATCTGCTCGGGCGGTTGAACCGCCGGCATCTCGCGATGAACGACGCCGACACGCGGCTCGAAGGCCGGATCCAGGCCTACGAACTGGCCGCGAAGATGCAGCTGAGCGCGCCCGAAGCGTTCGCGCTCGACGGCGAAAGCGAGGCCACGCGCAAGCTCTACGGCCTCGACGAGAAGGTCACCGAGGACTTCGGCCGGCGCTGCCTTCTCGCACGCCGCATGGTCGAGCGGGGGGTGCGCTTCGTCCAGGTCTGGAGCGGCGCCGGCGGACCGACCGGGAACTGGGACAACCACGCCGACATCGCCAAGGAGCTCCCGCCGATGTGCGCGGCGACCGACCGTCCCGTCGCCGCCCTGCTGCGAGACCTGAAGGCCCGCGGGATGCTCGACGACACGCTGGTGCTATGGACGACCGAGTTCGGCCGGATGCCGTTCTCGCAAGGCAGCGAAGGCCGCGACCACAACGGCGGCACGTTCGTCGGCTGGATGGCGGGCGGCGGCGTGAGACCCGGCGTGGCCCACGGCGAGAGCGACGAATGGGCCTGGAAGACCGCCCGTGACGCCGTGACCAACTACGATCTCCACGCCACCGTGCTGCATCTGCTCGGCCTCGACCACACCCGGCTCACCTTCCGTCACAACGGCTCCGACCGGCGTCTGACGGACGTCCACGGCGAGGTCGTCCGCCAAGTCCTGGCCTGAGCGCAGAGACGACCGCCCTGCGACGGATGGCGGCCCGCCGGCAAAGGGATTCTGCTTCCATCCGGCACCGGTTCTTCCGACCGTCGTGGGTTCCCATGCGCTCCACCGATCCTCTTCCTCTGCTGGCCGTCGCCGCCTTCTTCCTCTCCGCCACCGCGACCGCATGGTGCGCCGACGCCGCGGCACCGTCCTCGGTCCGCCACTCCTACCTCGTGCTCGGCGGCAAGACCGCGATCATCGGCGAGGACGGCAAGGCGACCTGGGAATACCTGGGCGGGACGCGGGACGGATTCGTCCTGCCCGGCGGCAACGTGCTGTTGGCCTTCGCCGATCGCGTCGAAGAAGTGACGCCGGACAAACACGTCGTCTTCTCCTACCGCCGCGCCAAGGAGAACGGGGAGATCGGCACCACGCAGCGCCTCTACAACGGCAACACGCTCGTCACCGAGCTCGGGTCGCGGCCGCGTCTGCTGGAGGTCGACCCGCAGGGCAAGGTCGTGCTCGACGTGCCGCTGCAGCCGGAGACGGACGACACGCACATGCAGACCCGCATGGCGCGCCAGCTCCGCGGCGGCAACTACCTCGTGCCGCACCTGCTCGCCTTCGCGGTGAAGGAGTACACGCCGGAAGGCAAGGTCGTGAGGACGATCCGCACCGACCTCGAGGCCATCGGCGGGCGCAAGGCGGAGAACTGGCCCTTCACCGCCATCCGCCTCGACAACGGCAACACGCTCTCCTCGCTCACCCACGGCAACAAGGTCGTGGAGTTCGACACCACCGGAGCGATCGTCTGGGCGGTGCGGAACGAGGACGTCGGCGGCCTCTTCAAGGATCCGTGCGGTTCCCAGCGCCTCGCCAACGGCAACACGGTCGTCGGCAGCCACGCGGCGAACCAAGGTGTCTCGATGGTCGAGGTCACCCGCGATCTCAAGATCGTCTGGACCAGCGACCATCCGCTCGCCGCGGGCGTCCACCACTTCCAGATCCTCACCACCGACGGCAAGCCCGAGCCCGGCATGCCCTTGAAGTAGGCTGGCGCCCTGCCCCGCCCGGAGACCATCGTCGGGCATGGAAAGGCTCCTCTTCGGATTGCTCTCGGCCTTCGTGCTGGCGTCGACCGCGACCGCGGCCACCACCCGGCCCGTGAAGGTCTTCATCCTCGCCGGCCAATCGAACATGGAAGGCCAGGCGGTCGTGGACCTCGAAGGTCCCGACTACAACGGCGGCCGGGGCACGCTCGTCTCGTTGCTTGCGGATCCCGCCAAGGTGTCCCGCTTCCGCCACCTCCGTTCCGCGGACGGCCGATGGACCGTTCGCGACGACGTCTGGGTCCGCTACCGGCGCGAGGAAGGACCGCTGCTGCGCGGACCGCTCGGCAACGGCTTCTCGGTCTACGGCGACCCGCACCATTTCGGACCGGAACTCCAGTTCGGCCACGTCGTCGGCGACCTTCTCGCCGCGCCGGTCCTTCTGGTGAAGACCGCGTGGGGCGGCAAGAGCCTGTACCAGGACTTCCTCCCGCCGAGCTCGGGCGGGACGGTCGGGCCATATTACAAAAAGATGATCACCGAGATCCAGGAGGCGCTGGCGGCGTTGCCGACCGAGTTCCCCGGGATCGCCGGAGCCGGGCACGAGCTGGTGGGATTCGTCTGGTACCAGGGCTGGAACGACGGCGTGGACCCGGTGCACGCGGTCCCGGCGTACGAGACCAATCTGGTCAACCTCATCCGCGACGTCCGGCGCGACCTCGGTGCGCCGACGTTGCCCTTCGTCATCGGCGAGCTGACCGGCCCGTGGGTCGATGCGCCGCCGGAGTGGACCGCGCTGCGCCGGGCCCAGGCCGCGGCGGCGACGCGACCGGATTTCGTGGGCAACGTGGTCTTCGTGCCGACGCACGACTTCGTCCGGCGCGCCGAGGATTCGCCGAATCCAGGCCACGGCCACCACGAGTTCGGCAACGCGGAGACCTGCCTGCTCGTCGGCGACGCCCTCGGCAAAGGCATGGCGAAGCTGCTCGACGCCGGACCCTGGCGTCACCAGACCCGCGACGTTGAAGGCTGGACGATCCATCTGAGCGGACGCCTCCTCACCGACCAACCCGCCGGCGTGGAAGCGATGATGCCGCTCCTCCGCAAGCAGCTCGCGGAGATCGTCCGCGTGGTCCCCGCGCCGGCCGTGGCCCGGTTGCGCGAAGTCCCGTTGTGGTTCTCCCCCGAGCATCCCGGCGAAGGGGGACGGGCCGAATATCATCCCGGCGCGGATTGGCTGCGCGAGCACGGCCGCGATCCGGCCATGGCCAAGGGCGTCGAGGTCAGCGATGTCCGCGACTTCGCCAAGGAGATGGACCGCATGCCGAACTTCATGTTGCACGAGCTGGCGCACGGCTACCACGACCGCGTGCTCGGCTTCGGTCATCCGGGGATCCTCGCGGCGTATGCGGAGGCCAAGACGTCGAAGCGCTACGACCGCGTACGGCGCCGGCTCGGCAACGGCCGGCCCGACACCCACGAGCGCGCCTACGCGATGACCGATGAGAAGGAGCACTTCGCCGAGCAGACCGAGGCGTTCTTCTCGCGGAACGATTTCTTCCCGTTCGACCGGGCCGAGCTGAAGCGCCACGACCCGGCGATGGCACGCCTGCTCGCGAAGCTCTGGGGCGTGGCGGAGTGACGCGGGGCGTCAGTACGAGATCAGCGAGCGCACCGGATGCCCTTCGAGCCGGGCGCGGCCCTGGAGGAACTTGAGCTCGATCAGGAAAGTCACACCGACGACCTGCGCGCCGAGGCGTTCCAGCAGGTTCATCGCCGCCGCCGCGGTGCCTCCGGTGGCCAGCAGGTCGTCGAGCAGCAGCACGCGCTCGCCGGGTCTCACGGCGTCCACGTGGATGGCGACGGTGTTCGAGCCGTATTCGAGGTCGTAGCTCTGCTCGTGCGTGGCCCACGGCAGCTTGCCCTTCTTGCGGACGGGCACGAAGCCCACGCCCAGCTGGACCGCGGCCGCCGCGCCGAAGATGAAGCCCCGCGCGTCGATGCCGATGATCTTGTCGACGCGGCCCGGCGTCACGCCTTCGAGCATCTGGTCGATCACGCCGCGGAACAACCGGCCGTCGGCGAGGACGGGCGTGATGTCCTTGAACTGGATCCCCGGCTTCGGGAAATCGGGGACGTTCCGGATGGCGGCTTCGATCTCGGCGACCGTGACGGGTGTCATGCGGCGCGCGTTGTGCGGAACGCCACGCGGGCCGTCAAGCGCTCGGTCGGATACCGGCCATCCAGGTCGCACCAGCCAAGCGGCCGAAGAAACCCGGGATCGCCTATGCGCTGCCAGCCATCGTCGCCGGCGCGGCCCCGAAGGCCGCCCCACGGCGCAACTCCCCAGGCTCCGCTCCGCTCTCGCGCAACGCCCGGAGACCCAGCGCGTCGTGGCGCTTGGCGAGACGCACGCCGCGCCCGTCGGTCACCAGCGGGCAATGGAAGAACGCCGGAGGCACGCATCCAAGCCCGCGGTACAAAAGGATCTGCCGGGCCGTCGAGATCAACAAGTCCGCGCCGCGCACGACCTCGGTGATGCCCATCGCCGCGTCGTCCACGACGCACGCGAGTTGGTAGCTCGGCAGGTCGTCATGGCGCCACACCACGAAATCGCCGATATCCCGGCCCGCCACCGCCGCCTGCGGACCGTGATGCCCGTCGACGAACGCCACCGTCTCTCCGTCCGGCACGCGGAAGCGCCAGGAGACCTTCGCGCCCGGCAGGTCATCGGCGGACTTCCGGCCCCGGCACGTCCCGGGGTACACCGGTTCTTCCTCGCCCGGATGCGGCGCGCCGAGCGAAGCGATGATCTCCTTGCGCGAGCAGATGCACGGGAACACCGCACCTTGCGCGCGCAGCCTCTCGAACGCCGCACGGTAGAGTTCCATGCGCTCGCTCTGGGAATACGGCCCGCACGGGCCGCCCACGTCCGGGCCTTCCTGCCAGCGGCATCCGAACCAGCGGAGATCTTCCAGGAACGCGGCGACGAACTCCGGCCGGGCCCGGTCGCGATCAAGGTCCTCGTTGCGCAAGATGAGCGTCCCGCCCGCCGCGACCGCCCGCTCATGGGCCGTCCAGAACGTCCGCGCATGGCCGAGGTGCATCAGCCCGGTCGGCGACGGCGCGAGACGTCCGCGGTAGGGACGTCCGGTCGGTGGCGGCGTGGCGGCGGACATCGGCGCGGGTGGGTGTCGTCGGCGGGTCAAGGCGCCACCGGACGGGCGGCGTCGAACTTCGGCATCGGTCGCCCGAGGAGATGTTCCACCTTCCCGCAATCGAGCGAGACATCGGCAGGACGCGGCGCGCCGACGTAGGTCTTCAGCGAAGACGCGGCGATACGCGGTGCCAGCTCCGGTCGCGCCTCGGCGACACGGCGTCCGATCTCCCAGCGCGACAATCGTTCGCCGCCCGCGACGTGGAAGGTCCCGCGCGCACCGCCCAGAAGCAGTTCCCAGACGATGCGCGCCGTGTCCGCTGCGGCGATCGGGCAACGGAACTCGTCGTCGAACAGCGTCGTCTCCTGCCCGGCACGCCACGCGGCGGCAAGCTCTTCGTCGAACCCGCGCGCGCCGCTCGGCGAGGCGCCGTGGTTGAGCGAGGTCCGGATGATCAGGTGCCGCGGATGCTCCCGCAC
This sequence comes from Verrucomicrobiota bacterium, assembly GCA_038226425.1. Taxonomy (GTDB): domain Bacteria; phylum Verrucomicrobiota; class Verrucomicrobiia; order Limisphaerales; family UBA9464; genus CAIVQB01. The sequence goes on along the minus strand of JBBRQL010000040.1, from coordinate 12,068 downwards.
GCAACGTTCCGCCTCCACCTTCGTCTCGGCGTACACGCTCAAGGGACCGACCGGATCGTCCTCGACGTAGCGGCCCTTCTGGCCGTCGAACACGAGGTCGGTGGAGAAGAAGACGAACGGGATCCCCGCCGCCAACCCGGCGAGGTGCAGGGTCGCTTCAACGTTGCTGCGACGAGCTGCCGCCGGATCCGCCTGGCAGACCGGCGACCGGCTCAAGGCCGCGCAATGGATCACCGCGTCGGGCGCATCACGGCGGAACCGCGCCGTCACCGCCGCGGCATCCTCCAGATCCAACTCGGCCCGGAGCAACGGCACCGCCTCGCGGCCCGCGGCCCAGTCCGGCGCGCCGGCGACCAACTGGTTTCCGATGAGGCCGCCCGCTCCGGTGACCCAGATCCTGCGGACCTCAGATGCTTCGGTTTGCACGCGGACCTATTACCGGCGACCGGGCCTCCGGGAAAGGGGCATCGACCTTGGACTTGAGACCTACGCCCTCCAACCCGACGCGAAAGCTTTCCCAACCTCCGCTGCTGCTGGCATAAAGGACCTCCATCCCATGAGAACTTCTCCGACCCTCCTGTGCCTGCTCGCGAGCGTCTTCACCGCCGGAAGCGCGTGGTGCGAGGTGCCGGTCATCACCGTGAAGGACCTCCAGCCGTTCGCCGCGCAGGTGCGGCGCGTGGCCCAGGCTCTCGGGCACGCCGGTTCGCCGCTGAGCGCCGGTCAGACGCAGGCCCTCGACCGCGCGCTCGCCGAGACCGACCCCGGGCTCGCCAGCGCGCGGATCCAATCCGTGCTCGATCCGCAGGTGCTCTTCGCGGTCCACATCAACCCCGAGATGCGCGTGAAGGTCGCCCGCGGCGACGCGAAGCCCGCGCTCATCGAGGCCGGCTGGAAGACCTTCCTGGTGAAGGTCCACAACCAATCCGGCACCACCGCGGAGCTCCGCGCCGCCAGTCCGCAGGCGGAGCGCCTTTTCAATTCTCCCGCCGACAAGGTGCAGGACCGCTGGCTGCAACTGGAGATGGTGAAGGGCCAGCCGCTGCTCCCGGCGCTCGGAGGCCTGGAGGTGGAGTACCGGTTGATCCAGCTCTACTCCCGCGACGCCGGGAAGCGCGAGGCCAAGGTGGCGTTCGATGTCGGGCAAGGCACCCAGGACCTCGGGTTCCGCGGCGAGGCCGACGTGCTGTTCGACGCCGCCCCGGCGCGCCCGGTCACGTTGAAGGTGCGCGACGAGAACGGCGCGCCGACCACCGCCGCGTTCACCATCACCGACGCCCAAGGCCACGTCTTCCCCGCGCCGGCCAAACGGCTGGCGCCGGACTTCTTCTTCCACAAACAGATCTATCGCGCCGACGGCGAGACGCTCCGGCTCCCGGAAGGCCGCTACACGGTCGTCTTCGAGCGCGGTCCGGAATCGATCCCCCAGACCCGTGAGTTCGCCGTCGGGGCGGACGGCAACGATTGGGCTTTCCAGGTCGTGCGCTGGATCGATCCCGCGAAGCTCGGCTGGATCTCCGGCGACCACCACATCCACGCCGCCGGTTGCGCCCACTACACGAAGCCGACCGAAGGCGTCCATGCCGACGACATGATGCGCCACGTGCTCGGCGAGGACCTCAAGGTCGGCGCGAATCTCACGTGGGGGCCGTGCTTCGACTACCAGAAGCAGTTCTTCACCGGTAAGGACGACGTCGTCTCGCGCTGGCCGTGGATCCTCCGCTACGACGTCGAGGTGAGCGGGTTCGGTTCGCACGATTCCGGGCACCTATGCCTGCTCCGGTTGAAGGAGGAGATCTATCCGGGCGGCGCGTCGAAGGACCATTGGCCGAAGCTCGGTCTCAACACGCTCCGCTGGGCCAAACGGCAGGGCGCGCTTGTCGGCCCGGCGCACAGCGGCTGGGGACTGGAGATGGATTCGACGTTGCTGCCGAACTATACCGTGCCGCCGTTCAACGGCATCGGCGCGAACGAGTACATCGTCGACGTCACCCACGAGCTGCCCGGTCCCGACGGCACGCCGACGCCCGCGGTGGATTTCATCTCGACGGTCGACACGCCGTATCCGTGGGAGCTGAACATCTGGTACCAGACGCTGAACGCCGGCTTCCGCACGCGCATCAGCGGCGAGACCGATTTCCCCTGCATCTACAGCGAACGCGTCGGCCTCGGCCGCAGCTACGTCAAGCTGCCCGCGCGCTGGACCTACGAGGACTGGTGCGAAGGCATCCGCGCCGGCCGCAACTACGTCGGCGACGGACGCAGCCACCTGATGGACTTCAAGGCCGACCAGGCCGTGATGGGCGAGAAGGGCAGCGAGCTGAAGCTGGCATCGGGCGGGAGCGTGACGTTCCGCGTCCGCGCCGCCGCGCGCTTGGACGAACGGCCGGAAGGCGACATCAAGAAGCGCAAGTTCACCGAGCATCCCTATTGGCACATCGAGCGCGCGCGGATCGACGCCACGCGCGAGGTCCCCGTCGAGCTGCTGGAGAACGGCGTCGCCGTGGCCAGCACCACGCTGCGCGCCGACGGCACGTTCCGCGACATCGAGTTCAGGCACGCGGTGAAGCGCTCGGGCTGGTACGCCTTCCGCATCCTGCCCAGCTCGCACACGAACCCCGTCTTCATCGAGGTCGGCGGCAAGCCGGTCCGCGCCTCGCGCCGCAGCCTGGAATGGTGCCTCAAGAGCGTGGACCAATGCTGGTCGCAGAAGGAGCGCTTCATGAAGGGCGAAGAGCTCGGCCAGGCCAAGGCCGCCTACGAGCACGCGCGGCAGGTCTATCGCCAGCGCCTCGCCGAGTGCGACGTGGATTGATCGCGGTTTTGCGATAGGTGCTTTTCTCGCTCCGTCACATCCGGCGGGCGAGGAACACGCCTTCGTCGCCAACCGAATTGATCCACGATCCGTCGACCGCGATGCCGTGCGCCGCCAACTGCGCGGCGACGCGGTCGACCGTGTGCCGGTACGAGTAGAACAACTGGAAACACTCGCCCGCCTCGAACCGGATCGGCTCGCCTTCGACGGTCACCCGCCGCTCGCGGGCGAACCGGAACGTCGCCTCGACCCGCAGCAGGCCCGAGCCCGCGGGACACGGCGCGACGCGGACCTCCACGACGCCGTCGTCGCGCTCGACACCGATGTCCATCAGCACACCGAGCAGCCACTCGTGCGTCGGCTCGTTGTCGTAGAGCGGCAGGATGCGCGCGACGCCGGCCTCGTAGACTTCGCCCGGGGCGAGGTTCGCGCTCACGAGCAACCGGTCGCCCGGCGCGAGCAGTCCCCGCAGGCGGGAGAGGACTTCTCCCGGAAGGAAGTTCGGCAGCATACCAAAGAAGGTCACCAAGCGGCGGCGACGTCCGTGCAACACCTCGGCAACCGCAGCATCCCAATCCTCGGTCGTCGCCAGGTCCAGCACGAGCGGCGCGCACGCCTCCGATGCCACACCCACAGCGAGCGCAGCGTCCCGCGACACCAATGCGAGGCCGACGCCGGTATCCGCCGGCACGTACCGGACCACGAGACGCGGATCCGCGGTGAGCAAGGACCGGAGCAAGGCCGCTTCCTTCTGCCCTCCGCCGCAGCCCAAGCCGATGACATCCACCGCCCCGGCCCCGGCCGTCGTCGCGACCGCGGCGTCCGCAGCGGAACTGTAGGCGGCTTGGCAGCTCGGGTCCCGGCGGGCCGGCGAGAAGGCCTCGTGCACGCGGAGCCAGCGCAGCGTCTGTTTGGGCGTCCCGTAATGGAAGGCGTGGTGCATCTGCCGCGCGCGCAGCGACCGGACGAAGCTCTCCGCCACCGCGTGCGGGAACTGGCTCGGATGGATGTGGACCGCGACGGACGTGCTCATGCCGCGCCAGCTTCGGACCGTCGGCTCGAACGGTACAACTGCCATTCCAGCTTCAAAAGAGATGCCGACCGGACACAGCCGCGTCCGGCGACCTTCAAGGAATCCGGCCGCATCAATGCGCAGGTCCGGACAGTCGCGAACCGAGATAGGAACGGAGTTTCGCCAAGGCCTTCGCCCGGTGGCTGAGCTCGTTCTTCACCGCTTCGCCGAGCTCCGCGAACGACGTTGGATATCCATCCGGCACGAACAACGGATCGTAGCCGAAGCCGCCCTGCCCCGCCGCGTCCGTCGCGATGCGCCCTTCGCAGGCTCCGTCGAAGCATCGCGTCGCATCCGCCAACTCGTCCGGCGTGAGCCCCGCGATGACCGGCGTGAGCGCGAGCAAGCAACGGAAGCGCGCCGTCCGGGCGGCCTCCGGGACCGGGGCAAGCAGGCGCATCAGCTTCGCGTTGTTCTCGGCGTCGGGCGAGTTGCCCTTGCGACCGTCGTCCAGCGCCGCGAACCGCGCCGAATGCACGCCCGGGGCACCGCCGAGGGCATCCACCTCCAGCCCGGAGTCGTCGGCCAGGACGAAGTGTGCGCCGAGGTCGCACTCGTCCATGGCCAAGTATGACGCCCAGGTCACCGCCTTGATCCCGGCGTTCTCGGCGAAGGTCGAGCCGGTCTCCTCAGGCTCCAAGCGGACCTCGGTGTCGCGCTGCGATAGCACGACATAGGCGTCGCCCAGCAGGGCGCGTATCTCTTGGACTTTGTGCCCGTTGCCCGTGGCGATGAACAGCGTCGTCATGCGCCGGACATTCCCGGGTCCGGGGTCCCGGGTCCAACGTTCGTTGAAGCGTCGGCTGCGCGACGTGTCCTCGCGCGGCCGATGAGCCCGAACAGCCCGGCAAAGAAGCTGGGCGGAAGTAGGAGACGAGGTGACGGGCCTCAAATTTCTTCTGCCTAATCCTTACGCTGGCTCCTGCAAGGGCGCGAGTTCATCGGCGGACTGATAAGCGGCCGAGGGTCCGGCTCCATCCGTCCCCGGTTCAAGCGGCCTTGAGGAAAGGCACCAGGTCGAGGTCGACCCGGGCTTCGCGCCGCTCCACGAGTTTCCGCAGCTTGAGCAGGGCGGCCGCTTCCAACTGCCGGATGCGCTCGCGGGTCACGCCGAACTTCTGGCCTATCTCCTCGAGCGTCTTCTCCGTCCGTCCGCCGATGCCGAAGCGTTCCCGGATGATCGTCACCTCCCGGGCGTCGAGCCGGCCGACCATCTCCAGGACCATGTCGTGGCGGGTGTGCTGCTCGAGCTGTTCGTAAGCGGTGGCGACGTTCTCGTCCTTCACGATGTCGGAGAACCGGGTGTCCTCCTCGTCGCCGATCGGCGCGTCGAGCGAGGCGGGGCGATAGCTGGCGGTGACGAGCTCGGTGACCCGCTCGGCCGTCATGCCCATCTCGTCGGCGATCTCGCCATCGGTCGCCTCGCGTCCCAGCTCCTCGTGGAGGCGCATCCCGACCCTGCGGATCTTGGCGACCCGGTCCACGAGATGCACCGGCAGGCGGATGGTCTTTCCCTGGTTGGCCAGGGCCCGCTTGATGGATTGCTTGATCCACCAGGCGGCATAGGTGGAGAGCTTGGCGCCCTTGGCCGGGTCGAACCGGTCGACCGCGCGCATCAGGCCCATGTTGCCCTCGTTGATCATATCAAGGAGCGGCAACCCCATGCCGTCGTAGTCCTTGGCGATCTTCACGACCAGCCGGAGATTTGCCTTGATCATATGCTCCCGGGCGGCGGCATCGCCCTTGTGGATGCGCTTCGCCAGCGCGGTCTCCTCGGGCAGCGTGAGCAACGGCGTCTCGCTGATCTCGCGGAGATACAGCCGCAGGCTCATGTCGCCGTCGCGGGACAGACCTTGTCCGCCTTCCCGCACCACGGCGACCGGTGGGGCCGGATCGGCTGCCACGAGCTTCAGCTCAGGCGGTGCCACCGGCACGGCATCGGCGATGGGCACCACAGGTGCGGCCGCCCGCCGCCGGGACGGGACAGGAAGGACGGTCCGGCGATGGCCGGGGAGGACGGAGGAGGACTTCGCCCTGCGGAGAGACTTCACAAGTGTCATCATGACGTGAGGTGTTGAGGATTCTTGCCCCTTGTTCAGCAAGTGCGCGGCCAACTTCTCCACGCTCCTTGCTTCTGCGGGGTGAGACATCCCGGACCCGAATCGGCTCAAAGATATTTCTGGAAATCCTCGGGAGGGCACCCGGACAGGGCGGAACTGCACCTTGAGGCCGACGGCGGGCGGGCGTAGGGAGCGGGCGTGGTTCTCAGGCGTGAACTTACAGACGAGAACATCACGGCTCTCCGACCGCGGCGACCCGGCCCTAGGACGACCGGGCGGGGATCAGCGAGGCAGCACGAGCAGGTCCTCCGGACGCACGGACGCCACCAGGTCGGTGCCGATGGCCGGCACGCCGGACAAACTCGGGACGGTCGCCTTGACAGAGACGCCGTCCGCCGCGGAAAGGACAAGGGCCTCCGCACCGCCGAGGAAGCTCACCTGGCGGAGACGGCAAGCGAAGGCGTTGCCCGTGGCCGGACCGATCCGGACCGATCCGGGCCTCGCACCGAGCCAGACCGCGGCACCGGGGATGAGCCCGGGCTTCGGCAGGACGTCGAACCGGCCGAGCCGGGAACGGACCACGAGCCCCTGTTCGGTGGCAGTCTCGACCTCGCCTTCGACCCAGTTGGTCTCGCCCAAGGTATCGGCGACGAACCGGTTCACCGGCCGCCGGTAGACCGACCTCGGGTCCCCGGTCTGCTCGACCCGGCCGTCGCGCATCACCGCCATCCGGTCGGCCAGGGACAGCGCTTCCTCCTGGTCGTGGGTGACGTACAGGGTGGTGATCCGTGTCTCGCCGTGGATGCGCCGGATCTCGTCGCGCAGCTCCGACCGGAGCCGGGCGTCGAGGTTCGAGAGCGGCTCGTCGAGCAGGAGGACGTCCGGCCGGATGACCAGCGCCCGCGCCAAGGCCACGCGCTGCTGTTGCCCGCCGGACAGCTGGTCGGGCGTCCGGTCGGACAGCCCGACCATGCGGACCGTCTCGAGCGCTTCCTGGACGCGGTGCTTCTTCTCCGCACTGTCCACGCCCCGGACATCAAGGCCGTAGGCGACGTTCTGGCCCACCGTCATATGCGGCCAGAGCGCGAAGTTCTGGAAGACCATGCCGACGTTGCGCTGGTGCGGCGGCACTTCATCCATCCGCCGAGCGCCGAAGAGCAGCTCGCCCGCGTCCGGCCGGTGGAAGCCGGCGAGGATCCGGAGCAAGGTCGTCTTCCCGCAGCCGCTCGGGCCGAGCAGGAAGAACAGCTCGCTATCGGCGACCTCCAACGAGACGCCTTTGAGCACGGCCGTGGTGCCGAAGCTCTTCGTCAGGCCTTGGATGGTGATCTTCATGGAGAACCTTGACGGCCTCGTCGCGCCGATACCCGGGCCGGCCTCCGCTCCGGCGCCCGGCGAGCATCCGCAGGACGTTGCCGGTCAGAGGCGCAGGAAGATCCTCTGTTTGTAGAGCGTCCGGGCGAACCACAGCATCACACCGAGCGCGGCGAAGGCGAACAGCACCTCGCCGAACCCTCCGAGATGCCCGCGGACCGGTCCGCCGACGAAGCGTTCCGCGACTTTCCGGAAGTTCAGGATCTGGGCCGCCAGATAGATCGCGAGGGCGTTGGACCCGACCCAGACGAACGGCCGGCACCAGGCGGTCTTCTCCCAGACATCCACGACCTGGTGGAACACCCCGAGCAGGATCATGCTGTAGCCGCCGGCCACCAGCACGAACGACGACGTCCAGAGCTTCTTCACCACCGGGAATTGGAATCCCCAGAGGTAACCCACCGCCATGAGAAGGAATCCGAAGGTCAGCAGCACGATGGTCTTCCCGGTCGGCGGCATGTCCTCCCTCAGGAGCAATGTGCCGGCGAAGAGCCCCAAGAGACAGGTCGCGACCGCAGGGATCGTGCTCAGGATGCCTTCAGGGTCGTAGTACTTGTCGTAGAGTTTGCCGGGCAGGTGAAGGAAATCGAAATGGTTCGCGACGTTGAAGCCGGGTTCGTACTGCCCGATGACGGTCTCCGTGGTCGCGAGATACAGCTTGATCGCGTTGGTCTCACCCGAACGTTCGGCGGCTTTCGCGAGGCCGTCGGTGCTGAGCTGGATGTCGTGGATCGGCACCCGGGCCATCAGGCCCCAGTATCCGAGCAGGATCGCCGCGCAGACCCCCCAGAGGGCACGGACCGGTAGGAGGAGGAAGAGCAGCCCGGTGGCCGTGTACGCCAAGGCGATGCGGTTGAGCACGCCGAGCATCCGGGTGTTGTCGAGCAGGTGGTGGAAGAGCTCCGACGCAGTGGCCTCGCCTCCGCCGGGCGGCACGAACGGAGTTCCGTGGAACCCGCCGGCATAGAACAATCCGACGAGGTAGAGCAGCGCGCCGCGCGTGAGCACGCGCTTCGCCGCGGCCATCTTCCCGTGCTTCGCGACCGTCTTGCGCAGCGAGAACGCCGACGACACGCCGACGATGAACACGAACAGCGGGAAGATCAGGTCGTAGAACGCGAACCCTTCCCAGGCCACGTGGGAAAGCTGCCCGCGGAGCGACGCCAGCAGCGGGTTGCTCGCCCACCGGTCGAGCGCGGTGACCAGGAAGCTCGCGCCGACGATCCAGAACATGTCGAAGCCGCGCAACGCGTCCACCGACAGGAAGCGGTCGGGCAAGACCGATTCGTCCTGCCTAGGCTTCCCGCTTCCGCGGCAGTCGCGCGGCCGACGATATCCGCCGTTCTCGAACTTGTAGGGCATGGTCTGTGGGAACGAAGGTTCAGAGCCGCAGATAGATCTTACGATGGTGGAGGAAACGGGCGAATCCGAACATGGCCCCGATGCTCAGCAACGAGACCAGCAGGGTCCCGAGGCCTTTGGCGATCCCGGTGTCGAGCAGGGCGCCCATGTTCCCGCCGACCAACCGCGACGCAAGCTGCTCGAAATCGATGAGATTGCCCGCGAGGTAGACCGTGATGGAGTTGAGGCCGACCCAGACGAACGGCTGGCACCATCGCTGCCAGCCTTTCACGTCGATGACGTAGTAGAACACGGCCAGCAACAGCGCGCTCCAGCCGCCCGCCACCAGCACGAACGGCGAGGTCCACAGCTTCTTGATGATCGGGAAGAAAGCGCCCCAAGAATACCCGAGGACCAGCAGGGCGACGCCGGCCCCGGCCAGATGGACGGCCTTCTCGGACGGCGTCCGCTTCGAGTCCCGCAAGAAGATCCCGGCGAAGACGCCCAGGAGGCACGACACCACGGCCGGCAACGTGCTCAGGACGCCCTCGGGGTCGTGGTCTCCGTCCCATTTCCGCAACGGCAAGAACTGGGAGTCGAACCAGTTCACGATGTTCTTCCCCTCCTCGAAGCTCGCGACGCCTTGGCCCGGCACCGGCACCAACGCCAACAACGCCCAATATCCCAGCAGCACCGACACCGCGATCCCGACCAGCGTCCGCGGCCGGAAGAAGATGAACAAGAACCCGGTCACGCCGTAGCAGATGGCGATCCGCTGCAGCACGCCCAGGAGCCGGATCTGCGAGAACGGCGTCGAGAACCCGCCGTAATAGAAGAGACCGAGCACGTAGAGCAGCACCGCCCGCTTCAGCACCCGCGTGAACGCGGCGTCCTTGCCGTGCCGAGGGATGATCTTGCCGAGCGAGAAGACGAGCGAGACGCCCGCGATGAACACGAACATCGGGAAGATCAGGTCCTCGAAGTGGAACCCCTTCCAAGCCACGTGGTCCAGTTGCTCCGCGACGGCCTGCAGCACCGGCCCGCCCTTGATGGCCGCGAGCGCCGGCCCGAGAGAATCGGCACCCATGATCCAGAACATGTCGAACCCGCGCAGGGCATCGAGCGAGAGCAGCCGCCCCGAGGTGGAGGCCGCAGGCGGCTCCGGAGCGGCCGAGTGCGGGGTCTGGTCGGATGGTTCCATGTGTTCCCGCTAAAGAACCACGCGCCAAAAGGCCGGTACAACGGCAAAACGCTCGCGACCGCAGGACGCCTCGCCCGACGCGGCCCGGACGCGCCCATCGTCCGGACGAGTCATGCAACGCCCAACGCTTCCAGGAGCGGGCCGAGGTCGCGGAAATCCGGGATGCACAGGTCGGCACCGACGCCCATCAACCGGTCTCGCTTGGCCGCATCGGTGCGGCCGGAGTGGAAGACGGATTCGTCCGTCGCCACGGCGACCGCCAGCGCGCCGACCGCCTTGCTCTGCTCGATCTCCACGTGTCCGTCGCCGAACGCCACCATCTCGTCGCCGGGGATGCCGTGCTCTCGCAGGATGGCGTCGATCACACCGCGTTTCGAGTAGACCGTGTCCGTCGCGTCCACCGGACCGTGGATGCGGCCCTCAAAATACCGCGACATCCCGAGCACCTCCGCCTCTTCAGCGACGAAGCGCCGCTGCGTCCCGCTCACGACGTGCAGCACCAGTCCGCGGTCCGCCAGCGCCTCGACCACCGCCCGCGCGCCGGTCACCAGCCAGGCTTCGCGCGATGCCGTCCCGGAGCGGATGGCCGCGATCCGGCCGCCGACCACTTCGCCGAGTTTCCGCTGATATCCGTGCTCCAGCTCCTGGACATCCCGCAGGGCCCCGCCCCGTTCGCGGATGCGTTCGGACAGCCGCGCCGCCTGGTGGATGGACGGCTTCCCGTTCAGTCCCCAGATGTCGTCGTGCGCCTTGAGCCGTCGCTCCCCGGAGGTCTCACCGGGCAACGCGGGCAAAAGATCCATCCACTGGTCCAGCATCACCTCGGCCCAACCGGCGCGGATGAAGGACAACGTGCCGTCCCAATCGAACACGGCGTGGGTGAGCCGCGGACGCGGCCGATGACCGGAGCGAAGTTCCATGGCGGGTCAGGCGAGCTCGACGATCTTCCCTGAACGGATCGAGGCCGCCTCCGCCTCGCAGAGCGCGACCGCCTCGGCGCCGTCCGCGGCGGTCACCACGCTCGGGGCGCGGCCGGTGCGGATGCATCCCGCCATGTGCGCCAGTTCGCCGATGTAGCCGTCGCCGCCCGCCGGCCGGAGCACCTCCGCCGGTCGGCCGGGCACGAACAACTTCAGCGCATCGGCGCCGCGGGCGATGTCGTAGTCGGCCGTGGCCCGCTCGAAGTTCACCGTGTAGGCCATGTTGAACCCGAACCCGTCGCTCATCGCCCAGCTGCCCTCGGCGCTGACCGTCGCGCCGCCTTCGACCTGGTAGACCGCCAGCACGTGGTCGATCGCCCCGCTCACCTTGGTGTGGCCCGAGGCGAACACGGATCGGGGCGCACCGAAACAAGACCTCACGAAATCCACGTCGTGGATGTGCAGGTCGAGGAGCGCGCCGCCCGAGGTCGCGCCGTCGAGGAAATGGCGGTGGCCCCAGGCCGGCGGCTGCGCGACCCGACGGAACCGCGCGCTGAGCACCTTCCCGTGGCGGCCGTCGGTGATCGCTTGCTTCACCCAAGCCCACTCGGGCCAGAAGCGGAGGCACATCGCCGGCATCAGGAAGATCCCGCGCTTCGCCGCCTCCTCCGCCGCCGCGACGACCCGGCGAGCCTCGGCGCTGGTGCCAGCGACCGGCTTCTCGACCAGCACGTGCTTGCCCGCCGCCAATCCCGCGATGGCGAGGGCCTCGTGCGTCTTCGTCGGCGTGGTGATGTCGACCAGATGGATCTCCGGATCGGCGAAAAGCGCGGCCGGATCGCGGTACGCCTTCACGCCGGTCATGTCCAAGCGGAACGCCGCGCCGTCGCCGACATTGCCGGCCACATCGGAGAAATCGCCGTCGAGGTTGCGGCCGCTGGGATTGCAGAGCGCCGCGATACGCACGCCCGGGACCTGCGCATAGGCCTTGAGATGCGCCACCGCCATGAATCCCGTGCCGACGATGCCGACGTTGATGGTCATGGCGCCGAGTGTGCGGAAGGCCGCCACCGCGAGGAAACCGAAAACCGGCCGTCGATGAAGGGCGATAGCGCCGGTCTCGCGGCCGCTCCGGGACTGATCGGGGTGCGATTAGAAGTGGCGGTCAATTAATGGCGAAGGAGTGGTGTTCCCAATAGGAGTGCCAGAGATGGTTGGCGCGTGCGACGCGGAGGCCGAGCATGGCCTGAGCGTTGGGTTCCTTCCACCAGGAGTCTGCGAGTTT
>JBBRQL010000039.1:0-24932 GCA_038226425.1 Verrucomicrobiota bacterium | reverse complement strand
GCCGATCCGGAAGGGCGCCTTGCGACCGGCGCTGACGGCGACGGCATCCGTCACGTCCACGTCGAAGCCGTCGGGCGTCCGCGCGGTGACGACGATCCCGCGGCGCGGCGAATCAGCGGAGAGGTGGAGTCCGGCCGGTTCCACCGAGATCGAGACCGCGTCGGTCGGCTTGAGGAAGGCGCGCACCGGGCGTCCCGCGACGACCGATCGAGGAGGGTAGGCTTCCAGCCTGCCCGGCCCCGCGGGCTTCCAGCCTGCGCCTTGTCGAAACGCCTTTGGCCCGACAGGAACCGGCGGGACCTTGGACGCTTCCGGTCCTTTGGCCGCCGTCCCGTCTGAAACGATCGCCATCGTCGGGGACAGCGTTCCCAAGAGCTTTCCATCGTTGTCCCAGATCTGCACCGAGCCGTCATGGCTGCCGGCGCAGATCCGTTTGCCATCGGCCGAGACCGCTACGCACATCGCCGCGTCGGCCATGTCGCCCAACCGCCGCTCGTCGCCGGAAGCGGAGCTCTGCTCGCCGGTGTGGGTCTTCAGGTTCGTGTAGCGGAAGACGCCGCCGGCATCCGTCACCGCGAAGATCGACGCGCCGTCGCCGGGCCACGCCACCGCGGTGATGGACGCCACCGGGCTTCCTAGCGCGATGATCTTCTCCTTGGTCGCGATGTCCCAGACCTTGAGCTGCTTGTCCGCGCCGCCGCTGACCACGCGCGTCGCATCCGGGTTGAAAGCGGCGGACATCACCTGCGCCGTGTGGCCTTCCAGCACCGCGACGGGCTGCCGCGTGGCGACGTCCCAGACCTTCACCAAGCGGTCGCCGCCCGCGGTCAGCAAGCGCTTGCCGTCGCGGCTGAACTCGATGCCGAAGAGGTTGTCAGAATGCGCCGGCCACGACGCGGTGACCTTGCCGGTCGCGACATCGACGAACCGCACCATCCCGGCCCGCCCGCTCTCGCCGTCGGCCGCCGCGAGCGTCGATCCGTCCGGAGAGAACGCCAGCGCGGCGACGCGGCCGGAGAGCCCGTTGGTGACCAAGCGCTCCGGCGAAGCGGGCGCGCCGTCCCAGAGCACGATCCGGCGGAACCCGCCCGACGCGACCCGGGCACCGTCGGCGCTCCAGGCGAGCGATTGCACGGCGTCGATGTGCGCCTCGATCCGGGCGACCGCGGGGAAGTTCGTCTGTGAAAGGTCGTGCACCAGGAGCGATCCGGCGCGTCCGACCGCGAGGCGTTTGCCGTCCGGGGAAAGCGCCAACGCCATCACCGGCCGGTATGATGCCGGCAACGGCGCGAGGACCACTGGCGCGAGCTTCGACGGATCGTCGTCGAGCGCGGTGGCGTCCCAGGCGAGACCGCTCTTCACCCAATCGCGGATGGCGCGGACCTGTGCCGCCGCGAGCTGCTTCTTCGGCGGCATGTGGGTCCCGGCGCCGGCCGCCAACGAGGTGACGAGCTTGCTCGCATCCGGCCGTCCGGGCTGGACCACGGGACCTTCTTCGCCGCCTTTCAGCAACGTCTCCCGCGAGGTGAGCACGAGGCCGCCCTTCTTCTTCTCCGCGCCGTGGCAGGTGAAGCATTCCGACTTGAGCACGGCCAGCGCTTCTCGGGCGCGCACGTCGGCCGCGGGCGCGGGCGCGGCCATCGAGGCTTGTCGCAAGAGCAACAGCGCTAGCAGCCACATCCAGCGGATTGAGGGGATTGGTCTCACAATGGACCCCGCGAAAGTGCCTCTGCCCGGGCCGCGAAGGCAACCGTCATGGCGGTCCACGGTGCGATCCGAAGTCGCAGACACCCGCGGAGCGATGCCGCCGGAGTCTTCGCTCGCGCGGAACTGGCCGGATGGGCGGCCGATCGACCGACGGCATCCGTCAGCTTCTCCACTCTCCCTGAGGGACGGTCGCGGAGAGGGGGACGGAGGCGAATGGGCGCAGCTCACGCTTGATCCTCCATCACGGCGATCTCCTCCGACGTGACGCGGTAAAGGCGCTCATCAGGCCACCCGTGTCCCAGCGCGTTTGGCCTCACCTCGTGCCCCGCCGAGCACAACTCGGAGAAATACCTGTCTGGGAACCGGCGCAGGCGTCTGCCAACTCCGAACGCACTTGTCGCCTCGGAACCTCGATAAGAGGGCAGGCTTCCAGCCTCCGGGACCTTTGCGTGGAATGTCGACAGGCTGGAAACCCGTCGAGCCAGGCAGGCTGGAAGCCTGCCCTCCTACGGCCTGCCGGGCGTCACTTCTCCTTCGCCATGTCGGCCGCGCGCCAGAGGTACCAGCTCGCGGTGGTCCGGTACGGACGCCACGATTCCCCCAGAGCGAGCAGCTCCTTCGGCTTCGGCATCTCGTCGAGGCCGTAGGCGATGCGGTAGCCGTTGCGGACGCCGAAATCGTCCACCGGCAGGACGTCTTGGCGGCCGAGGGTGGACATGAGGAACATCTCCACGGTCCACCGGCCCACGCCACGGCACTCGGTCAGGCGCGCGATGATATCGTCGTCGGAGAGCTTCGTGAGCACGCGCTTCGGCGGCACGATGCCGGCCTGGGCCTTCGCTGCGATGTCGCGGATCGCCGCAAGCTTGCTCCGCGAGAACCCCGCCGCGCGGATCGCCTCGTCCGTGACCGTCGCGATGTCCTCGGGAGCCGGGAACCGCTTGCCCGGGAAGAGCGCGAGGAAGCGGCCCAGGATCGTCTCCGCCGCGGTGCCGTTGAGCTGCTGGTGGGCGACGGCCCGTACGAGCGCCTCGAACGGTGACCGCTTGCCGTCCGGCACGAGCCCGCACGGGCCGACCTGCTTGATGAGCCGGCGCATGACCGGGCAGGCTTTGGACAGATGGGCGTGGGCCTCGGGTGTCATGGGCGGTCGCTTGAAAGTCCCGCGGCGCAGGCCAGCCAAGGCATAGCCTCGCGTGTCCCGACGGAGACTCGTGCCTTGTCAGCGCCGGAAGGACATCGGCGCAGGCTCCGCGTGGGCGCCGGGCATCTCGTGCGCGCAGGGCTGGTTGATGGGCACCTCGGGGACGATGGAGTTGGCGGTGACCACACCGTTCTGGAGCATCCAGGCCTCGACCTCCTCGCCGCTGACGTCGGCGAGCATCCGGCCGCCGATCTCGACGCAAGGCTGCTTGGTCTGGCCGGTCTTCTCGACCATCTCTTGGAAGTTGTCCGCGTTGTTGATGACGTCGCGGTCCTCGAAGGGGAGGCCGTACTTCTTGAACACGGCGCGGACGCCTCCGCTCCAGCCGCAGGACGGCTTGAGGTAGGCGATGATCTTGGGCTGGGTGGCAGTCGTGGACATAGCGGGGCTGAGTCTGGCAGCTCTCCGCACAGAGGCAAGGGGCCGTGCGATCGAGGTGCGATCCGAAGTGGCGGACACTTGCACAGGTTTTCAACCTGCAGTTTCGCCGAGGGGTGCTTGGCGGGGCACGAGGTCAGGCCCACGCGCTTGGATACGGGTGGCACGGGGCGGACTGGAAAGTCCGCCCTCCCTGCGGAGCGCGACCCGGCTCGACGTCCGCGTCCCCGTCCCCTGAAAACCGAAAACTGAGAACCCGGCCACCAACTCCCGCATTGAACTCGACTCCCGCCCGCGCACTCTTCGCCGCGTGAACACCCCCGATCTGTCCCGTCGCGACCTGATCCGCGGCTCGGTCGCGCTCGCCGCCTACACGTTGGCTTCCCGGCCGCTCGCGGCTTTCGGGCTGGAGCCGGCGGCAGGCGAGGAGGTCGTCCCATTCCTTGATCCACAGCCCTACGAGGCCAAGCGCGCCATGCAGCAGTGGTCCAAGATCGGACCTTGGGTCACCGTCAAAGAGGACCTCTACGACGTCAGCCACTACGGCCACGCCAAGGTGGACCTCGCGAAGTGGAAGCTCGAGTTCACCGGCCACCTGAAGAAGCCGCGAAGCTTCACGCTCGCCGAGTTGCAGGCGCGTCCGCACAAGACCGTCACCGCGACCTTGGAATGCGGCGGCAACGGCTCGAACCCCGGCTTCACCGGCGCGATCGGGAACATCCGCTGGACCGGCACGCCGCTCGGCCCGTTGCTCAAGGAACTCGGCTTCATGAAGCGGTCGGAAGAGGTCGTCTTCTACGGGTCCGACGAGAAGACCGAGAAGATCCGCGAGAAGGATTATCCGCAGAACTTCGCCCGCAGCCTGACCGTCGAGCACGCGACCCGGCCCGAGGTGCTGCTCGCCTGGGAGATGAACGGCGTGCCGCTCGACGAGACCCACGGCGCGCCGCTGCGGCTGGTGGTGCCGGGCTGGTTCGGCATCGCCTGGGTGAAATGGCTCAAGCGCGTTGACCTGATCGACCGGCGCTTCATGGGCAAGTGGATGGCCCGCGAGTACGTCACGCTCCGCGGCGAGGACCGCGAGGGCACCGACTGGACGAACTGGCGCGAGACGCAGGTCTGCAACCTCTGCATCAAATCCGTCACCGCCCGCGTGGTGAAGCGGCCCGACGGCACGCTGCGCGTCTCCGGCGCGGCCTGGAGCGACGGCACGCCGCTCACGAAGGTCGAGGTGAAGATCGACGACGGCATGTGGCAGACCGCGGTGATCGAGAAGAAGCCGGCGCGCGGCACCGATGCGAAGTTCACCTGGAGCTTCTGGCACTTCGACTGGAAGGGCGCGGTGCCCGGCGACCACTCGATCGTCTCCCGGGCGACGGACGAGGACGGTCGTGTGCAGCCTTCCGCCGAGGATCCTGTGATGAAGAAGAAAGCCACCTACTGGGAAGCCAACCAGCAGTGGGTCCGCAAAGTGCGGGTGTAGGTCGCCGCTACCGGAGCGCTGGCGGCTCGCTGGCTCGGGCCGGCTTCGATGGGGGTGAGCGCAGACGGACCGCCTGCGCTCACTGCGGATCCTATCACTCTTTCCCGGTCGGCTCCGGGAGCAGGAAGCTCAGGCAGAACCCGATCACGAACACCGCCGTGCCGACGATCGCCGCCGCGGTCGCGACCTGCTCGAACGTCGTGCCCGGTAGTTTCGGCGCGACCAGGGTGGTCGTCACGAACGCCGCCGAAGTGCCGATCATCCGGCCTCCCACGTTGGTCGCGAAGCTGCCGCCGGTGCCGCGCAGGTGCAGCGGGAACACCTTGGGCAGGAACTCGCCCATGTAGCTGAACTGCGCGACGGTCATGAAGCCGCACAGCGCGACGCCCCACTGGAACATCTCCGGCCGGTTGCGGAAGAGGTCGATGTAGGTCAGCGCGAACAGAAGCAGGCCCGGTCCGATGAAGAGCCGGAGCAGCACGCCGCGCTTCAGGGCGGTGACGACGAGCAGCGCCAACGCGATCCGGCCGAGCAGGCCGCCCAGCTCCTGCCAGAGCTGCACCTGGTTGCCGCGCGCCTTCACGACGATGTCCGCCGGCTCCTGCTTCGCGCGGTTCGCGGCGAGCTGGGCGAGGGTCTTCTCGCGGTCCATCACGGCCTTCTTGGCCTCGGGCTTGGATGTCGTGAGCTCGGTGAGCTGGCGGTCCAATCCGGCGAGCTGGTTGGTCAAGCCGCCCAGTTGCGTCCGCACCGCGGCCTTCTGCTCGTCCGTGGTCTTCTCGTTCGCGAGCGACCGTGTGGCGGCGCCGATGGTCTGGCGGAGCTTCGTCCGCTGGCCGGCGAGTTCCTTGAGGCCCGGGACCTCGGTGACGGCCTGGGTGAAGGCGGGCAGATTGGTCTGCACGAGCTGGACGTTCAACGCCTTCGCTTCGTCCTGCAGCGGCTTGAGGGCCTTGCGCTGCTCCGCGAGGTCGGGCAGCCCGGGCACGATGCGCGTGGGCGTGAGCTGCAGCGCGCCGAACGCCGCGGCGTACGCGCAGGCCGAGAGCGCGGCCGTCACCAGCGTGGTCCGGCGCAGCGCGGGGGAGAACAGCTCGCCGAAGCTCGGGCGGCGCAGCGTCCCCGCCTTGCGGCGTTCCAGCCAGACCTGCGACTCGGGGACGAAGGGCAACAGCAGCGCGATGGGCAGCGCCGGCAGCAAGCCGGTGAGCAGCAGGTAGCGCCACGAAGCATGCGGATTGAACGGCTCGGGGACAGGGATGGCCGGCAAGGTGTTCGCGTGGGCCAGGATCCAGACGTTCACACCCGTCACCATCAGGCCACCGATGGACGCGAAGGCCTGCGTCCAGCCGAGCGCCTTCTCTCGCTGCTTCTTGTCGGGGAACAGCTCGGCCAGCCAGGTGATGGCCGCGACGAATTCCACGCAGACGCCCACGAAGGTCGCCGACCGGTAGAACACGAATTCCCCGATGCTCGTGCTCATCGCCGCGAGCGCCGGTGAGAGCGAGTAGAGCGCGATGCTGGCGGCGAGGATGGTCTTGCGCCCGAAACGGTCGGTCAACCAGCCGCCGAGCAGACCGAAGACGCCGCCGCACAGCGCGGTGATCCAGAGCATCTTGCCCAGCCACTCGGTGACGACCGGGTTGTTGGGCGGGAGCTGCAGCAACTCGGCGACCGCGGGCCCGCCGATGAGCGGGAACATCAGCAGCTCATAGGTGTCGAACGCGAAGCCGATCACCGCGATGAGGATGACCAGCCAATGGGTGAGGGACAGCCCTCGGCCGGTGGAAGCGGTGTTCATACGTACGCGGAGCGAACCATCCGCCCGCTCCGGGTGGCAACCGAGAAGTCTCGCTTCCAAGGCATGGACATTGCTCAGCGAGACCATGCCCGCCAGCTCGTCGCCGGTCCTGCGCCGCGCCTTCACGCTCCTCGAGCTGCTCGTCGTCATGGCGATCATCGCCTTGCTCGCCGCTCTGCTCCTCCCGGCGCTCCAGGGCGGCTATATCAAGGTCCGGCAGACCTGGTGCTCCAGCAATCTCCGGCAGGTCGGCCTCGTCTTCCACAGCTTCGCCCACGACCACGGCAGTGCGTTCCCCCACCAGGTCGCCGTCGCCCAAGGCGGCTCGCGCGAGCTCAACGCGCGCCTGCCGGTCACGTCGAACGGATGGCTCGTGCATCCCGATGCCTTCCGGTCGTTGTCGAACGAGCTGGGCAACCCGAAAGTCGCGCTCTGCCCGGCGGTCCGGTCGACCGTCACGCAGTTCGCCCAGCTCCGTGCCACCAACGCCACGTACTTCCTCTCGGTGCGCACCGCCTACGACCAACCCGGCTCGATCCTCGCCGGCGACAACAATCTCTCCATCCATCCGTCCGCCCGGAGCGTCGCGGGCGCCGGCTCGCCGCCGTTGGAGCTCGGCTGGACGAAGGACCGCCACGGCGGCCGCGGCAACCTGCTCTTCGCCGACGGCCACGTCGAAGGCCACGTCACGCTCGGTATCCCGGCAACACCCGCCCGCGTCACCCCGCCGTCGCGCGGGCCGGTGCCTTCGCCGGCGCCGCTACCTTCACCGTATCCTTCGGGACCGACCGGACCTATCTCCGCGCCGGACCGGGTGTCGCGGAGCGCTCCGGCGGCTGGTTCCCAGGGGCCTGCCGCGACACCGCCCGCACCGTCGGCATCGTCGCGCGATGGCAGCCGCATCGGTGTCCAAGCAATCGTTCAAAACGTGGGCCCGACGGCTTCATCGGGCGAGCCATCGCCGGCCATTGCCGGTCTCGTGGTCGCGCTCAAGGGTCTATCTTTCCGAGCCGATGCCCGTCCCGCCGCCTCAGCACCAACCGCCGCCGTCCGCCGTCTTCCGCACGAGGACATCATCGAGAAGGTTTTCTGGTGGCTCTACATCCTCGCGGTGCTCTTCGGGTTGCTCGCTGTGCTGTACTACCTCCGGCAAAGCCGTCAGGCGCGCGCGCGGCGGTCTCAGTCCACCGCGGGCTGAGCAGGGATCTTGTCGTCCGCGCTCCGTTCGCAACGTCGCGGCGAAGACGACATCCTTGTGACGCCGTCCGGAGCAGCGGAGCAGAGAACTCCTGCGCGACCGCCTCACTCCGCCGGTGCCGACCCGACCGCGTGGAGGTGTGTCATCGTGCTGATGTAATACGCGCCGTTCGCGGCCGTCGCCGTGGCGCTGATCGGGGAACCCAATTCGACGCGGTCGAGCACGCGCTTCTCCCGGCCTTCGGCGAAGGTCCAGAAATCTCCGCGCCGGGTGCCGATGAAGACCTTGCCGTCCGCCACCAACGGCGACGCCCAGACCTCGCCGCCGAGCTCGTGCGTCCACACCGCTTGGCCGGTCTTGATATCGACGCAATGGAAGAGCCGCATCGAATCGGCCACGTATGCGAGGCCGGCGTGGATCGCCGGCGTGGACATGGTGTGCCTGCCCAGCGGGTACGACCAAGCGAGCGAGTTCGTGCCGTGTTCGCCTGTCGGGCCGGTGCCGAAGCACTTGAGCCACGCTTCGTTCTTGCCCCAGAACCAATCGCCGCCGCCGGCGACGTAGAGCCGGCCTTCGTGGACGACCGGCATGCCGTAGATGTTGCTCGGGCTCTCGCGGCGGTTGCTCAGGTAGCTGTGGACATCGCCGCGCGGCCGGGTCGGGTCGAAGTCGGCCTGCCACACCTTCTTGAGTTTCGCGACTTCGCCCGCGGGCGGCGCGGACTTCAGCGGCTCGAAGCCGTACAGCATCCCGTTGCCGCCGGCGAAGAAGATGCGGTCCTGTCCGTCCACCTTCGCGAGCGAGGGCGATGACCAGGTGCAGTGGAAGATGTCCGGCGCGATGTGCTCGTCGTCGCGCGCCAGCAAGCGACCGGTGCGCTTGTCGAGCACGATGAGGCTCGGAGCATCCGGCGTGCGGATCACCTTGTGCGTGTTGTCCACGCCGGTGCCGGTGTTCACGTACAGATGGTCGCCATGCACGAGCGCCGAGGTGTGCGCGCCGTCGTGCGTCCAGATCCCGACCTCCTTCGGCATGTCGAAGAGCCACACGATATCGCCGTCCAGCGGCCCGGGAGTGATGGCTTGCGGCGGCGCGTTGGTGCCGCGGGGTATCATGTGCAGGCCTTCGTCGAGGTACGGTCCGGCGTTTCCGTCGGCCATGCCGCGGGCGTCGAGGCACATCACCTCGCCGCGGTTGCTCACGGTGTAGACGCGGTCGCCTTCGACCGTGACCGGCGACGACCAACCGGTCTTGGGCCAGTCCAGATACGGGTCCTCCTCGCGCTTGGGCACGAGGAGCTGCCAGAGCAGATGACCGTCCTTTTCATCGAGGCAGAGCAGCACGCCGGAATCGCCGGTGCGCTTCGGGTCGCGAGGTTCCTCGTTGTTCGTGCCGAGATAGACACGTCCGCCGGCGATGATGGGCGTGGCGTAGGAATGGGTGCCGATCTTGGCGGTCCAGCGCACGTTCTTGCCCGCTTTTGGGTCGAAGGAACTCGGTAGTCCTCGTTCGGTGGAGACGAGGTTGCGGGACCAGGCCTGACCCCACTGGGGCTGGTCGCCGGCGAGCAGCGACATCGTGGCGACAAAGCCGACAACGGCGGACAACACGGCACGGAACGGGCGTGGAAAAATCATGGCGAGGACGGGACTCGCCATGGAGCGTGGCGGTTCCGCGGCGGCGGGGCAACGATCGCGCGCGACTGGAGCAGGGTTCATCTCGGACACCGCCTGGGAGGCACGATTCGGGAGAAGATCCTTGAGCCGGCAAGCCTCATGGATCGTTCTCCTGAAACGTAGGAGACGACTTGAGTGGTCTCTGATCTCTCGGTCGAAGGAGAGAGCAGCGAGCCCCTTCAAGTCGTCTCCTACGCAGTCAAGGGTAAGGGAGAAGGCACATCCTTCCCGCAGATCAGGCCTTCTTCACGAAGCAGGCCTTCAGACCGATCGATTGCCCGTCGATCTTGCAGGAGATCTCGTGGTCGCCGTCGACGAGCCGGATCGGCTTCGATTTGGTGCCGCCCTTGAGCACTTGTGACGAACCTTTCAGCGGCAGGTCCTTGATGAGCATCACCACGTCGCCGTCGGCGAGCACGTTGCCGTGGGCGTCCTTGACCACGCGCGGGCCGGCCGCGGCCTCGGGTTCCGGTTCGCGGTCCCACTCGTGACCGCAGGTCACGCATTCCCAGCGCCCGGGGTGTTCCAGGACATCGGCCATCTCGCACATCGGGCAGGCAGGCTTGCTCATCTGCGAAGAGGCTACCGTCGGCGCCAACCGAGGGACAACCGTGGTCTTGGAGAAACCAGGCGCCAGGCTTTGCCGGAAGGGTGTGCTACGACTGCGCTGCGCAGAATCCCCGGTTGCGCCGGTTCGCCCATGAAATCTACCAAGCCGGTATCAATCCTCCCCAAGGACGGTCTCCGCGATCCGGGTTCACGCTGATCGAGCGGCTGGTCGTCATCGCCATCATGGCGATGTTGCGGACCTGTTCCTACCAGCCTTGTCGAAAGCGAAGACCAAGGCCGGCGTCATCAATTGCACGTCGAACGACAAACAGGTCGGTCTCTCGCCCTTCATGTCCGTGCAGGATTTCGGAAAGGCGTTGTCCTGTTCTGATCCCGCCAGCGGGCTGTGGATCAACCGGCTCGCCACCCACTACGCCGCGGTCCAGAAGGCGCGCGTCTGTCCGAGCGCCCCGGAGATGGAGGCCAAGCGCCACGCGTGACGCCTCCATTTCTCCCACGGTCGTTCCGATCGTCGCACCGCAGGCCACAAGTGGCACCAGTGGATCCGCGACTTCGGGCTGGTCCACGAAGCGGATGTTCTGCTTCGCCGGCAAGCCGGTTTCGGCCAACCAAAGCGGAAACCGTCTGGGCGGGCCATCGACAATCCGGCAAAGCGGTATCGGTCGGAACCCGATGACTGTCTCGTCGCTTGCTCACCCGCGCCAGACCACGCGGCCGCCCACGATGGTGAGCGTGACCTTGCCTTTGAGGTTCCAGCCGTGGAACGGGTTGTTCCGCGATCGGCTCTCGGTCTCTTCGCGGCGGCTCACCCACCCGGCATCGGGGTCGAAAACGGTGACATCCGCCACGCCGCCGATCCGCAGCTCCCCGCGGCCGTCGGTGAAGCGCAGCAGCTTGGCGGGATTGTTCGTCAGCTTGGCGAGCAGCGCGGGCAGCGGCAGGCGTCCGGTGTGGTGCAGGGCCATCAGCGACAGCGCGAGCTCGACCTCCAGGCCGAGGATGCCGAAGGGCGCGTAATCGAACTCCACGTCCTTCTCCGATTCGGTGTGCGGCGCGTGGTCGCTCGAGATGATCTCCAGCGTGCCGTCCGCCAACCCGGCCAAGATCGCTTCCCGGTCGGCCGCCGTGCGGAGGGGCGGGTTCATCTTGAAGTGCGTGTGGTAGGCCGGCCAAGAGGGCAGGGGACCGTTCCCGAAGAACTGCCGGGCGATGTCCGCGCCGTCGGCTTTCCAGAACTCGTCGCTCCCGGCGATGGACGAATCGGTGAGCGTGAAGTGGTGCGGGCAACCTTCGCCGGAGATGGGCACGCCACGGGATTTCGCCTCGCGCAAAAGCCGGATGCTCCCCGCGCTGCTCATGTGCTGGCAGTGGATGTGCGTGCCCGTCTGCTCCGCGAGCAGGATGTTCCGGGCGACGATCATCTCCTCGCCCGCGGAGGGCCAGCCCCGGAGACCGAGCTCGGCGGAACGGTAGCCCTCGTGCATCACGCCGTCGGTCACCAGGCCGTGGTCCTGGCAGTGGTCCATCACCGGCAGGCCGAACATCCGCGCGTACTCGCAGGCGCGGCGCATCAGCTCGTTGTTCTGGATGCAATGGCCGTCGTCGGTGAGCGCGACCACGCCGGCCTTGGCGAGCGAACCGATCGGGGCGAGCTCTTCGCCGGCGATCCCCTTGGTCAGCGCGCCGGTGATCTCGACGCGCACGACGGCGTTGCGGGCGCGTTCCTGGATCAGGGCGACGGTGCCGGCGTTGTCGATCGACGGCGAGGTGTTCGGCATGCAGACGACGGTGGTGAAGCCGCCGCGCGCCGCGCACTTCGATCCGGTGAGGATGTCCTCCTTCTTTGTCTGGCCGGGTTCGCGGAAATGGACGTGCAGGTCGATCAGCCCGGGGCAGACGACCTTGCCCGAGACGTCGATGCGTTCCGCGCCGTCCGCGGCGAGCCCGGTGCCGATGGCGGCGACCCGGCTGTCCTTCAGCAGGACGTCCGCGACTTGGTCCAGACCGGAAGCCGGATCGATCACCCGGCCGCCAACCAACAGGAGTGCGCTCATGTGGATGCGACGCTACCGGCGGCGGGCACCGAGCGGCAAGCAAGGCCGCGGCACGGCGCGATCCGAAGTGGCGTTCACGGGATCGGGCACTGCACTTGTCCTCTAGAAAGCACCGGTCGGAGAGAGAGAATCTGGAAAACAGGAAAGCAGGAAAACGGAGCTTTGCCGGCGCCGTTCCTGTCTTCCAGATTCATCGCTTCCACAGGCAGATGGCACGCTGCTGTGTCGTCGAGTTGTTCGGCGAAGCGCGACGTCAGGCCCACGCACGTGGACACGGGTTGCGCGGGCTGAACGATGCCGCGGGAGTGTTCCCCGGCGGGGATCGTCGAGTTTCTCGGAGTGGACCGCCTGCTCGTCCATGTCCCCGACGCGAAGCATCGGGACAAGGCCTTCAGCGAGATCTCTCTGGAAGACTTCGGGACCGGCCCCGTGCCCGAGTTCTTGCCCGAAGAGGTCTGGCGCGACCCCGGCGTCACCGCCCTCTGGGACATCAAGACCCACCAAGTCCTGTGGGCCGAGAAGTTCCGCTCCCGCGACGAGGTGCGCCGGATCGGGAAAACGCTGGAGCAATGGGCCGGCAAGCGGAGTAGCGCCCGCCGTATCGCTCGCACCTGAGCCGCACTCAGCCCATGTCCTCGTCGCTGATCTTGGCGGCGCTCTCGAAGCGGGTATAGCCCTTGAGGAAGGAGAGCCGGACGTCGCCGGTCGGGCCGTTGCGCTGCTTGGCGATGAGCAGGTTCACCGGCACGACGTCCTGCGGCTGGCGCTCGGTCCCGGCGTCTTCTTCGTCCTCGGTGCTCGGTTTGTAGAGCAGGGCGACGACATCGGCGTCCTGCTCGATGGAGCCGGATTCGCGGAGGTCGGAGAGACGGGGCTTGCGGTTCTTGTCCTTCTCCAGCTCGCGGTTCAACTGGCTGAGGACGATCACCGGGCACTTCAGCTCTTTGGCGAGCGACTTCACGCCGTTGGAGATGTCGGCGATCTCCTGTTGGCGGTTGTCCTGGGCCTTCTTGGCGGAGGAGTGCAGGAGCTGGAGGTAGTCGATGACGAAGAGGCGGATGCCGTGCTGCTGCCACATGCGGCGGGCGCGCGCGCGGAGCTGGAGGATCGAGAGGCCCGGTGTGTCGTCGATGTGGAGCGCGGCCTTGGCCATCTTGGAGGCGGCGCCGGTGAGCTTGCGCATGTCGGCCTCGGCGAGGAAGCCGTCCCGGATCGAGCGGCCGTTGACCCGGGCGAGCGAGCACAACATGCGCATGACCAGCGATTCGGAGGTCATCTCCAGGCTGAACACGCCGACGGGGAGGCCCTCGTTGATGACGACGTGCTCGGCGATGTTCATCGCGAGCGAGGTCTTGCCCATCGAGGGTCGAGCCGCGAGGACGATCATCTCGCCCTCGTGCATCCCGCTGGTCATCTTGTCGAGGTCGGTGAAGCCTGTGCCGATGCCGGTGAGGCCGCCGGCGCGCTGATGATAATCCTCGATCATCGCGATGGCGCCGCGCACGAGCTCCTTCATGCCCCGGTTGGCGACGGCTTCGCGGTCCTGGCTGATCTTGAGGATGTCGCGCTCGACCTCGTCGAGGAGGGAATCGACGTCGCCTTCGTGCTCGTGGACGCGGCCGAGGACCTGGGTGCAGGCTTGGAGCATCCGCCGGAGCACGTGCTTCTCGCGGACGATGTCGAGGTAGTAGGTCAGGTTGGCCGCGCTGGGCACGGCGTCCATCAGGCTGCTCAGATAGGCGAGGCCGCCGACACCGTCGAGCTGGTTCACGTCCTTGAGGCGCTGCTGGACGGTGATGAGGTCGATCGGGAGCTTGCCATCGTACATCGCGACGAAGTGCTCGAAGAGCGTCTGGTGGCGCAGGTCGTAGAAGACCTCGGCGCCGGACTTGATCTTCTCGAGGCAGAGGCCGAGGCTCTCCGTGGGGGAGAGGAGCACGCAGCCGAGGACGCCCTGCTCGGCCTCGATGGAGTGCGGCGGGAGGCGGTCGAGCTTGGAGAGATCGACCGCGGCCGACGCCTTCTGGCGGCGGGGTTTCTTGAAATCGGCGCCGGGAGCGGTGCCTTCGGTGTCGTTGAACATCGGTGCGGGAAAAGTGCGGCGCGATTACGAGGGAAGGGGACCGCGCACGCAAACGCGGGTTCCTGCAAACCGTGCACAGGTTATCCCCAACAGGAGCGCGGCGCACCGGGGGAGGACCCTGCACCAAATAAAAAAGGCAGGCACCGGGGTGCCTGCCTTCTTGGAAGGGCGATGATGCTGCTTACTTCGCCTTGGTGGCCTTGGAGGCTTCCTCGGCACCGGCGTTGCGACGGCCGCGCTTCTCGGTGTGCGGCGCTTCCTGCTTCTCCTCCGCCTTGACCTCGGGCAGCGGGTTGTTGCTCTTGAGGATGATCTTGAGGCTGCTCTTCACGTCGGCGTGCAGGCGCAGCTCGATCTCGTGCTCGCCCAGCAGGTGGATGGGCTTCTCGAGATGGATCTTCTTCTTGTCGAGCGCGACGTCGAGCTGGGTCTTGATCGCGTCGGCGATGGTGCCGGACGTGACCGCGCCGAACATCTTCCCGTCCTCGCCGGTCTTCACACCGATGGTCAGCGTGACCTTGCTCAGGCTCTTGCCGAGCTCGGACATGGCGTTGAGGTCGTTGGTCTCGCGCTCGGCGCGCTGCTTGCGCAGCTTCTCGAGGCGATGTTTGTTGCCCGCGTTGACGGGGATCGCGATGCCGTGCGGCACGAGATAGTTGCGGGCGTAGCCGGCGGCCACGGTCACTTGGTCGGATTCACCGCCAAGGCCGACCACGGGCTTGACAAGGATAATTTCAGTTTTGGCCATACGAGCGAAAAATGGGGGTTGAAGTTGATCGGAGACCGGAAAGATGCGTTCAGAACGGGACGTCGTCGTCATCTGGCGGCGGCCCGTCCTGGGAGGCCGGAGCCGGAGCGCTAGGAGCAGGGCGTTGGGGGCGCGGAGCGGGCGCGGCCCCGGCTTGGGGAGCGCCGCCGCCGCCGCCAGCGCCTTCTCGGTTGCCGCTGTCCAAGAACGAGAACGACTCCAAGACGACGCCGAGCTTGCTGCGCTTCGCGCCGGTCTGTTTGTCGTCCCAGGTCTCGAGCCGGAGGCGTCCCTCGACGAGCAGGGAGCGGCCCTTGCGAAGATACTGGGAGATCACCTCGGCCTGCTTCCCGAAGGCATCCACGTCCACGAACGTGGCTTCCTCCCGCTTCTCACCGGTCTCCGTGGTCCAAGAGCGGTTGATGGCCAAGCCGAGCTTGGCCACCGCCGTTCCCTTGGGGGTGTAGCGGAGTTCCGGGTCGCGGGTGAGATTCCCGGCGAGGATGACTTTGTTGAAATTGGCCATGGCGGCCTCCGGTGAGAGGGTTATTGGGCGACGATCGGGGTCTTGCCGGCCTCGGTGAAGAGCGCGCGGTAGACTTCTTCGGTATGCTTGATCTTCGACTGGATGGCAGGGATGATGCCGGGCCCGCCCTCGAAGATGACATTGACGTAATGTCCGGCTGTCACCTTTTTGTCGGTGACGCGGACGAACGATTTCTTGTCCATCTTCTGGATGGTCTCGACCTTGCCACCGGCGGCGCTGATCTCGGCCTTGAGCTTGTCGACGGCTTCGCCGAGGCCCTCTTCTTTGCCAGCGAGGTTCAAGATGAACAGTCCTTCGTAACGTTTCACAGCGTTGTCCTTTCGATTCTGCAATTTTTTCTACGGCCCGGTCAACTGACCGCACCGTTGTACAAACTCATCGCCTTCGCCAAGCCTTCCGCGGCCCAGCATCCGACCTGACGTTCCGCCCGGGCGAGGACTTTCCCCAACAAGGGCAGTTCCTCCGCCTGGAAGCGGCCGAGCACATGGCCCGCGATATCACGCACTTCCGGTCGCGGCCTGGCAATCCCGAGCTTCAGCCGGGGATAGCCCTTGGTGCCGATATGCTGCTCGATCGACTCCAATCCATGGTGGCCGCCAGGGCTTCCTTCCCCCCGGAGCCGGACCGTCCCCAACGGGAGGTCCGCATCATCCACCAGCACCAGCGTCTCCGCCGGCACCACCTTGTGGAACAAGGCCACCTTCGCGACCGCTTCTCCGCTGGCGTTCATGTAGGTCATCGGCTTGCACAGGATGTACCTGCGCCCCTCGAACCCGCATTCGGCCAGCTCTGCAAAGAACTTCTTCTCGGTCCGCCACTGTCCGCCCCATTCGCTCACGAGGCGGTCGGCCAGCATGAAGCCGGCGTTGTGACGGGTGTCCCGGTATTCTTTTCCGGGGTTCCCGAGGCCGACGATCAATCCAAAGGCGCTCACGTCGGCCGGGAAAGGCGGGCACCGTCCTCACGGTGCCCGCCCGGGGAAAGACTACTTCTTCTTGTCGGCGGCTTTCTTGTCGCCGGCAGGAGCGGCACCGTCTTCCTTCTTCTCCTTGATCATCTCGGGCTGCTTGCCGTCGGCGGCAGCGGCTTCCGCAGCGGTGGCGATCTCCTCGGTGACCGCGGCGGCCACGGCGAAGACCGGGATCTTCTTGTCGCCCAGCAGCTCGACGCCGGCCGGGGCGATGACGTCGCCGATGTGGAGGGTCTGGTTCACCTTGAGGTGGCTGACATCGACGGTGATCTGCTCGGGCAGGTCGCCGGGGAGGCAGCGCACTTTGAGGCGGAAGCGGACGTGCTCCAAGGTGCCGCCGGCGTTCTGGACGCCGTCAGGGATGCCGGTGGATTCGACGGGGACCTCGATGATCACCAACTCGTCCGGCTTCACCTCATGGAAATCGATGTGCAGGGGCGCTCCCGAGAGGGGGTGGTGCTGCACGTCCTGGACGATGGCGAGACGCTTGGCGTTCGCATCCCCGGCGACGGAGAGGTCGACCAAGATGATCTCGGTGTGGGCGTGGTGGACCAGGAGGTCGAACTGCTTCGCGTCCACCTCGAGGTTCTGAGGCGGGTTGTGCTTGCCGTAGATGACCGCCGGGATGCGGCCGCCGGAACGGAGCTTGGTGGACCCTTTGCGGCGGGACAACGTGCGCGGATGCGCGCTCAGAGCTGCAGATTTCATATCAGTCGTATCAGCCGACGCCAGATCAACTGGTCCGTCCGCCCTTAAACTCGAACAGCGATGTGACCGACGAATTGCTGTGGATGCGCTTGATCGCCTCACCCAACAGGCCGGCCACGGACAGCGTGGTTATGTTCACCCCGTCGATCGCAGAGCGTCGGACAGTATCGGTCGTTATCAGTTCGTCAATGCTCGAATTTTTCAACCGCTCGATGCCGAGATCATTCAGCAGGGTGTGGGAGACGCAGGCGAAGATCTTCTCGGCACCGCGCGATTTGAGCAGGGCGGCGGCGTTGACCAGCGTGCCGGCGGTCTCGGTGAGGTCGTCCACCAGGAGCACGTTCTTGCCGGCGATGTCGCCGATGACGGCGGTGGCCTCGGTCTCGGTCGGGCTCTTGCGGCGCTTGGCGACGATGGCGAGCTCCGCGTCGAGCTGCTGGGCGTAGGCGTAGGCCATCTTGAGGCCGCCGACGTCGGGGCTCACGACGACGAGGTTGCTCACGTCCCGCTTGTGCAGATGCTCGTAGATGACGGGCGCGGCGTAGAGGTGGTCGACCGGGATGTCGAAGAAGCCCTGTATCTGCTGCGCATGGAGATCCATCGTGAGCACCCGGTTCGCGCCGGCGGCGACGAGCAGGTTCGCGACGAGCTTCGCGGTGATGGGCACGCGGGGCTGGTCCTTCCGGTCCTGACGGGCGTAACCGTAGAAGGGCAGGACCGCGGTGATCCGGCTCGCGCTGGCCCGGCGGAGCGCGTCCATCATGATGAACATCTCCATCAGGTGGTGGTTCGTCGGGTTGCTGGTGGACTGCAGGACGAAGCAGTCCTCGCCGCGCACGTTCTCGTCGATCTTCACGAACGTCTCGCCGTCCGGGAACGCGCTGACGGTGCATTGCCCGAGGGGGACGCCGATGCTGGCGCAGATCGACTTGGCCAGTTCGGGGTTGGAGTTGCCGGAGAAGATCTTCACGCGTGCGGGTTGTGGAGGACTGCTGAGCCGTTAAACAGAAACGCCACCGTCGCCGGTGGTCGCCCCAAAAATCGTGGCGTCACCGTAACAACCGACCTAGGTCGGGCAAGGGGCATTTTGGTGTGCGACTGGTCGCAGGCCCATCTGGACGTCGTGTTGTCGTCGGTGGAACCGTTGTGCTGCCGCGCGTCTCGCCGGCAGGAGGCACGGATGGAAGGACACGAGGAAAGCTGTCCCGGCGCGGGCTTCGGCGGGCCTCTGCCAGGAGGATGCTGGCAGCACGCTGGCCCAAGCCTCTCGCCACCACGATGGAAAGACGTGCCCTCAGGTCGCTCACTTCGGGTCGGCTTCGGACAGCGCGAGGCCCGCGAACGTCCCGGGGTCGCGATGCCCCGCCCACGCGATGCCGCGCAGGCAGAGCAGCCGCCAGAACGGGTCGTCGAGCGTCCACCGGTAATGGCCGAGGATGCTGGTGAAGACCCGTCCTTGGCCGCGCTCGTAGGTCCAGACCAAGGGCCGCGCGGCGCCGTCCACAGCGGCCGTCGCCAACACTTTGACCTGTCCGACATCGCCGATCATCGGCCAGTACGGCTCGTCGAGGAACGGGACCGTGGCCGGGAGACCTTGGGTGATCGGGCTTCCGGGAAGCAGGTCGAGGTCGAACGCGGTGTGGCGGTACTTCACCCGCGCGGGTTGCGCCGCGAGGCCGATGCGCGTCGCGAGCTGCTCCGGTTCCTTGTCGGCGATGACCGCGGAATGGATGAGGACCATCCCGCCGCCGCGGGCTTGGAAGGCGTCGACCTGTGCGAGCCGCGCGGCGGACCAATCGTGGTTCCAGAAGTAGAAGATTAGGACGTCGGCGTCGGCGAACTGCTCGGCGCTTGGCCATTCCCAGGCGGTGGTGGCGACCAGGTCCTTCGAGGAACCGAAGAGGCTCTTCCAGCGGGCCTGCCATGCTGGATAATCATGTTGGCCCGGCCCGTGGTCCTGCTTCGATGCGACGAGCACGACCTTGAGCGGAGCCGGCGCCTTCCCCGGGGCCGACGCATCGTTCGCGGGCGCTGCGGACAGGATGCCTGCGCTCCGGAGATCCGCGGACGTCCGCGTCGGAGGCTCCTTCAGCAGGAACGTGAGCAGGTCGTCCACTTCGGACGGCTTCAACGCGTCCAGCAGGCCGGTCGGCATCAGGCTTTTCCCGGTGGGATGAAGGTCCTGCAGGTCGGCGCGCGGGATGATGGTGTCCTTGCCGGTGGCGTCGGCGATCCGGACCGCGTCGTCGGTCGAAGCCCGGACGAAACCGGTCACGGTCTCGCCGTTCTTCAGCACCGCGAGATAGGTCACATGGTCGGGATGCAGCGTGGCGTCGGGATCGCGGATGTCCCGCAAAACGCTGGTGGCGTCGCGGTGGACCAGGTTGCTCAGGTCGGGTCCGACGGTCGCGCCTTCGCCGCGGATGCGGTGGCACTTCGCACATTGGAGTTTTTCGCCGAAGAAGTGCCCGCGGCCGTTCTCCCAATCACCGGTGACCACCGAGGTCGCGCGGCTATCGGTGCCCGACGACGCGGCCGCGGCCGGCGCCCATAGCACGCGGAACCAGGCCAGCGGAGCATTCGCCCAGTTCGTCGCGGGCAACGTGCGGAAGGCCACCCGCGGGCTCGGGCCGGGCCGCGAGGTGCTGGTGGACGCGCCTTCGACCCGCAGGCCCGTCTCCTGGGGCGTCGACGTGGTGTCGGGCGCTGAGAGCTTCCAGATGAAATCGAACTCCGGATCGGCCGCCTGGGTCTCAGGCGATTGCCAGACGAACTGATGGAGGCCCGCGGGCAGGTACGCTTTGGCGGCGATGGTCATGGCGTTCCCGCCGCGGGCTTCGCGGAAGGCGTCGTGCGCGGCCGAGCCTCGGGTCAACGCCGCGGAGACCTCGGCGTCGGGATGCGGTTGCCAGAGATGGCGGTCCGATTTCCCGGCCGAGGTGAGCGCGGCTTCGACGCCGGACAGGTCGTAATCCAGGTCGACCGTCGCTCCGGCGCCCGGCTCGCCGGCAGCCTTCACGCCGGGAAGCGTCATCGCGTAGGTCACGGCGAGCGGATGCGGATCAGTGGTGATGACCATGGTGCGGCCACCGTCTTCCAAGCGGGTGCGATGGACGGCCAGGTGGCCGCGCGGCGTGGCACCCTGTTGTTGCACGACGGCGTAAGGCGGCTTGAGCGTCTCGAAGCGGTCCGCGGCGCGGACGTACGCGCCGAACTCGATGGACGGCACCGCCGCTCCGGCCGGGGCGGCTTCAAGCGGCCGGTCGAAAGCGACGCGCACCTCGGTCGAGGTCGCCGGCCAGATGGCGACCGGCTGGGGCGCCTTAGCGTCGGCGTAGCTGATCTTGAAGATCTTGCCCTCGCCTTTCGGGCCGGTGCCCCAATCCGGCGGGCCGCTATGGCAGCAGACGTAAAGGTCGCCTTTCGGCGAGATGGCGAGATCCATCGTCAGCATCGAGAGGCGCGCGATGAGCTGGCTCTTCCCGACATAGCCGCGGGGCGTCTTGACGAGGCGGGTGCGCCAGATCTTGCCGCGGGATTCGCCGGCGACGAAGGCGTCGCCTTCCCATGCGGCCGGACCGAAGAGCCCTTGCGCGGGCGCGGCCGGAAGCGGGGCGCGGACCGGTGCCGGCACGTCGCCGTTGCTGCCCGGCGGGAGCGGCGGGGCAGGGGGTGCGTCCTTCCTGTTGCGCGCGACGGGGACGGGCGGAGCGGGGAGGCGCGTGGTGGACGGGGCGGACAACGCGGCGGATCTCGCGGCGGCATCGGCGTTGAGCGCGGCGCGGGGTTCGTTGAAGACCAATCCGCACGTGCTCTGGTGCTGCGGTCCGAAGCCGACGACGGGAGGTTCGCTCACGAGGTCGGGCAGCCAGCGGTCGTGGCGCGGAGGGAAGCCGTAGTTTCGGCCGAGGACGATGTGGTTCAGCTCGTCGAGGGGATTGCCGTCGGGCATCCAGGTCTCGCCTTCTTGGTCGGTGTTGAACAAGTCGCCGGCGCGGTTGAAGGCGAGCGCGTAGGGAACGCGTATGCCGGTGGCGATGGTGGCGAGGTTCTTCGAGCGCGGGCTGAAGCGCTGGATCGTCCCGCGACGCGACGCGATGTCGTAGAGCGAGACCTGTTCGTCGGGATCACCTTCCGCGGCGCGGCCGTTCGCGGCGAGCCACGCCTTCTCCTCCGGCTTGAGGTCCTTCCGCTTCCGGAGGCGGTAGGCGTTGGAGTAATCCGCGACGAGCAGGCCGAAGTAGATGTTGCCCGCGGGATCCAGCGTCAAGGCGGCGGCATCCACGCCGCCGCTGGCGCTGTCGGTCACGGGCCAATCGGAGACGACGACGTCCTCGGTGTCGGCGCGGCCGTCGCCGTCGGTGTCGCGGAGCAGCGACACCTTGCCGTGAGAGGCGACGTAGAGGCCTTGGGTCGTCCACGCCATGCCCACCGGGACGCTGATCGTGGAGCGATCCCAGAACGGTTCCGCGGTGTCTTCCAGGCCGTCGCCGTCGGTGTCTCGGAGGCGCCAGACGCGTCCGTCGTAGCCGAGGGCGGTGAGCGTGCCGTCCGGCGCGAAACGGAGGTTGTTCTGGTTCGATAGACGGAGGGGCAGCTCGGTCACGGTGAAGCCGGGCACGAGCATGTGGACCACGGGGTCGTTGGTCGCGGCGATCGAAGCCGAAGGCAGAAGTCCGGCCGCACAGGCCAGCAATCCGAGAACAAGTCGCCGGGATGACACGTCCGTACGCTACGCGGAGACGACGCGGCGGAAAGACGGAAATCGGGGAGGGGAGGGGAAAAGCAGAACGTCGAACGCTCAACGCTCAAAGTCGAACTTCCAGCGAACGCCCCGCGAGCGGTCCAGCGTTCGACGTTGAGCGTTCGGCGTTGGGCGTTCGGCGTTGGGCGTTCGCCTGCCCCCGGCACAAACCCCTTTACACATCGCGGTCCGTTCCCATCCTCGCCGCCATGTCCGTGACGAGTGTCCCGGCCGCGACGGGCATACCGGCGGCCAAGACGTCGGGTCCGACCGCGTCCATCCGAAAAAATCCTCTGCTCGACGAGGCCATCACGCGTTCCCAGGCGTACCTGTTCTCCGAGCAGAAGCCGGAGGGCTACTGGGTGGGCGAGCTCATCGTCGACTCCACGTTGGTGTCCGACATGGTGGTCTTCTACCACTGGTGGGGGCGCGTGGACAAAGAGTGGGAGCGCAAGGCGATCAACCATCTCTTCGAGCGGCAGCTCCCCGACGGCGGCTGGAACATCTACCCGCACGGCCCCGCCGAGGTGAACGCCACAGTCAAAGGCTACCTCGCCCTCAAGCTCGCTGGCGTGCCGGTGACGGACCCCCGGATGCTCAGCGCCCGCGCGATGGCCAACGCGCTGGGCGGCGTGCCGCGCATGAACACCTTCTCCAAGCTCTACCTCGCTCTCATCGGCCTGGTCGGCTGGGACCACGTGCCGACCGTGCCCTGCGAGGTCCTGCTCATCGGCAAATGGTTCCACGTGAACTTCTGGGACATGAGCAACTGGTCGCGCGCCATGCTCGTGCCACTGGCGATCATCAACCACTTCCGTCCCACCCGCCCGCTCCGCGGCGGCGTGAACCTCGACGAGCTCTACCCGAACGGGAAGCACGAGCTGAACGACGCCCTGCGGCCCCGCTACTTCGACCTGAGCCTTCGCAACGCTTTCCTCTGGCTCGACCGTTTGCACAAGGTCGCCGAAGGGTTCGCCCGGAACGGCCTGCACCCGTTCCGCAAGACCGCCATCAAGCGCTGCGAGGCCTGGATGCTCCAGCGCTTCGAGGGCAGCGACGGGTTGGCCGCCATCTTCCCGGCCATGCTCAACGCGCTCATCGCCCTCAAGGCGCTGGGATATCCCGACGACCATCCGGAGGTCGTCCGCGCCCATCACGAGCTCGTGAAGCTGGAGCACCACACCAAGGACTCGATGCGGATCGAGCCGTGCTTCTCGCCGGTGTGGGACACCGCCATCGTCCACATCTGCCTGCGCGAATCCGGCGTCCCCGCGTCGCATCCGCGCATGAAGCAGTCCGCGTCCTGGCTCATGGACAAGGAGATCCGCTTCAAGGGCGACTGGATCCACAAGAACCCCGCCGACGTCGAGCCGAGCGGCTGGGTCTTCGAGTACGCGAACCAGTGGAACCCCGATGTCGACGACACGGCCATGGTCGTGCTCGCTCTCCGTGCCACGCCCACCGACGACCGGCGCCGCCGCGACGAATGCGTCGCCCGCGCGATGCGCTGGATGCTCACCTTCCAGTGCAAGGACGGCGGCTGGGCCGCCTTCGACAAGGATTGCACCAAGAGCATCCTCGAGAAGGTCCCCTTCGCCGACCACAACGCGATGCTCGACCCCGAGTGCGCCGACATCACGGCGCGCATCCTCGAGCTGATGGGCTACGAGGACTGGTCGCTCGACGACCCGCAGGTCAAGGCCGCCATCCGTTACGTCCAGAACCAGCAGGAGACCGACGGCTCCTGGTACGGCCGCTGGGGCGTGAACTACATCTACGGCACCTGGCAGGTGCTGCGCGGCATGCGCGCCCTCAAGCTCGACATGTCGCAACCGTGGCTGGTCGCGGGACGCGATTGGCTCCGATCGGTTCAGCTCCCCGACGGCGGCTGGGGCGAGCGTTGCAACACGTACGACGACCCCATCTTCAAGGGCAAAGGCCCGAGCACCCCGTCGCAGACCGCGTGGGCCGTCATGGGCTTGTGCGCGATGGGCGACCCGGACGACGAATGCCTCCGCCGCGGCGTGGACTATCTGGTCCGCACGCAGAACGAGGACGGCTCGTGGACCGAGGACGAGATCACCGGCACGGGGTTCCCGAAGGTCTTCTACCTGAAGTACGACATGTACCGGAACGCGTGGCCGCTGCTCGCGATGGCGACCTTCCGGAAGCTCGTCCAAGGCCGCGAGGCCGGCGACGACCGGGGATGACGGCGTGGGCCGGCCCCTTTAGCAGCCTGTCAAAGAAGCTACACGGATGGAGGAGACGAAGTGCCGAAGTGGACGATCTCGAGACCGCGATCGCCCGATCGCAAGAACCGGGGGCGGAGGTCGGTTTGCCGCGGCATCGCAATCCTCCGGATGGCGATGGCGCCCCGGACCAGTGGGAGATCTGGCTCCGTGATCCGGACGGCTACCAAGTCGTGCTCGCCAGCCCTGACGGCTCGGCGGATGGCGATTGGAAGCCTGGGATCTCGTCGTTTGATCGGGTGCCGATCTAGGGACTGAGCCGAGCCGATTTGATCGGAGCGCGGACGGTCCCGTCCGCGAGTGCTGCCCGCGGACAACACCGGGAGGAAATCGCGGTCAGGACACCCGCACGTTCTAAGCCGGAACCATGCAGCTGGATCCGGGTGGAACGGCCAACCTGGCCGTTCTCGGCGGCAACTTGCCGGCGAGCTTCGGCACGAGGATACACCCATCGAAGGGTGCGTTCACGGCGCACCCAACGTGGCGGGCTGGTAGCCCGCACAAACGGGCCGGTGGCCCGTTCCCCCAGTCTTTGGCCGCATGGTTCCGGCTAAAAGGCGGCTCGCCCCGGTCTCTTCACCCACATGCGGCACAGGTGTCCGCGCGGACGTTTCCGTCCGCGCTCCGGTTGACTGCATCTTCCCGGCTGAGCCGGACCCTTGCCGCAGGAATGCGAGGCGACGAGAGCCGGCCAACGCAGGGCTGCGCGGCGTGGATCGCGACTGGTCCGGGTGTCCCGAAAAAAACCCGATTCTTCGGGTCGGGACACTTGCCACATCTCGCCTCCGAGGCTTAACAATGTGCCGAAGAGT
>JBBRQL010000038.1:0-25037 GCA_038226425.1 Verrucomicrobiota bacterium | reverse complement strand
GGAGCGGACGGAATGCCCACCAATCGCGGTCGCTCGCGGTGATGCTGCCGCGATCCTTCTTGGCCGGCGTCTCGCCCTCGACGAGCGGCGCGTCGTAGGGCGCGCCGTCGTTGATCCATGCGGCGAGCTTCGCGACCGCATCGTCGGGCAGCTTGTCGCCCTTGGACGGCATGTGCGGCTCCTTGGCGTGCGAGACGAGCTGGAGCAGACGGCTCGAACGGGAGTCGTACAGCGCGACGACCGGTCCATCCGCGCCGCCTTTGACCAGCCCTTCACGCGTGGTGAGGTCCAGCTCTCCCTTGGTCTGCTCGCCGCCGTGGCACTTCAGGCAATGCGCCGTCAGCAGCGGACGCACCTGGGTCCGGAACGTCCCGAGGCCGCGGGCCAAGCGCTCGGCGTGGTCGGACGGCAAAGCCGCGGCCGCGGCGGACACGCAGACCAGCACGGAAAGAAGGAGGAGAGTGGCGAGCTTCATCGTGGATCCTGGCGGGGACACGCTCGGGTTCAGGCGAGGATGCCTTTCACGACCTGTCCGGCCACGTCGGTGAGCCGGTAGTCGCGGCCGGTGTGGCGATAGGTGTGTCGTTCGTGGTCGAGCCCCATGAGATGGAGGATGGTCGCGTGGAAGTCGTGCACGTGGACCTCGTCGCGTCCGACGTGGATGCCATGGTCGTCGGACGATCCGTACACCGTGCCGGCCCGGACGCCGGCACCGGCGAGCCACGAGGAGAAGACCCAGTGATGATGCTCGCGGCCCTTGTGGTCGGCGGTGGCGTTGAAGGGCGTGCGGCCGAACTCGGTGGTCCACACGACGAGCGTGTCGTCCAACATGCCGCGCTGCTTGAGGTCGCGCAGCAGGCCGGCGACGGCCTGGTCCACGTTCTTGGCGAGCGGAACGTGCGTCGTCATGTCGCCGTGGGCGTCCCAGTTGTCGGACGACCCGACGTCGATCAGCTCGACGAAGCGGACGCCGCGTTCCGCGAGCCGGCGGGCGACGAGGCATTGCCAGGCGAAGCCCTTGGTGCTGCCGCGTTCCAGTCCGTAGAGCGCGAGCGTGGCGTCGCTCTCGCGGGAGAGGTCGAAGACGTCGGGCAGCTCCATCTGCATGCCGAAGGCGGTCTCGAAGGACTTCATGCGCGCTTCGAGCAGCGGATCGCCGGCGCGGCGGGCGAGATGTCGGCGGTCCATCGCCGCCATCGCCCCGAGCTCCAGCTCCTGCAGAAGCCCGCTGGACGCCCGGCGCCGGAGGTTGGCGACCGGTTCCGCGCCCGGGACGACGAGCGTGCCTTGGTGCGCGCCGGGCAGGAAGTCGCTCGCCCACACCTGGCCGCCGGCATAGGGCGTCTTCGGAGCGATGACCACGAAGGACGGGAGGTTGCGGTTCTCCGTGCCAAGGCCGTAGCTGACCCACGACCCGATGCTCGGCCGGCCGAAGGTGAACGACCCGGTGTGCATGCCGAGCGTCGCCTCGTAGTGGTTCGTGTGGTCGGACCGCATCGAGCGGATGACGCAGAGGTCGTCCACGCAGCCGGCCATGTGGGGGAAGAGGGCGCTGACCTCCGTGCCGCAGCGGCCGTGCGGCGCGAAGTCCCACTGCGGCCGCTTGGCGAACATCTTGAAGTCGCCCTTGCGCCCTTGGAACTCGTCCACCGCCACGGTCTTGCCCGCGTCGGCGAAGAGCTTCGGCTTCGGGTCCCACGAGTCCACGTGCGAGACGCCGCCGCTCATGTAGAGGAAGATCACGCGCTTCGCCTTGGGAGCGAAGTGCGGCGCGCGCGGCAGCAGCGGATCCGTCGCGACGGCCGCCCCGCCATCCTGCGCCAGGAGCTCGGCGACGAGCCCGGGGAACATCGCGGAACCGCCCACGAGCGAGCGCAGGAATCCGCGACGGGAAGGAGCGAAGGCGGGATACGTTTTCATGGCGCGATCAATCGACCGTGAGGAACTCGTTGCTGCCGGCGAGCACGCGGACGAGCGCGGCCAACGCCTCGGCGGCGGCATCGCCCTTGCCGGCCGCGGTCGTCCCGGACCGGTAGGCCGCGAGGAACTCCGCGCCCTCGCTGCGCTCCGTGCCGTCGGGATCCCGGCCGAGCACGGACCGGTAGGCGGCGACGATCTGGAGCGGCTCGTCCGACGTGGTCGCCCGCAAACGGTCGGCGAGCTTGCGCGAGTTCGCGTGGACGAACGGGTCGTTGAGGAAGAACAGCGCCTGCGTCGGGGCGGTCGTGGTCCGGCGTTCCGCGGTGCTGGCGTTCGGGTCCGCGCCGTCGAACAGCGCCAGGAACGGATGCCGCCGGATCCGCTGCGTCATCAGATAGACGCTGCGGCGACCGTGCTCGTAGACAGCGTTGAAGGGCCCGTGCTGCGTGAAACCCCACGAGGTCGGCGCCGGGAACGGATGTCCCAGGCCGGGCGAAGGATCGAGCGTCCCGCAGACCTTGAGGATGGCGTCGCGCGTCTCCTCGGCGCCGAGGCGACGACGCGGGAAAGGCGACAGATCGTCCCCGCCGCCATCCGCCACGCCATCGGTCGGCGACCGGGAAACCTGGCCCGAAGGCGTGACCGGGCAATCGTCGGTCGCGGTCGTGCCGGCCGCCTTCGTGGAATCCGCGGAGGCCGTCGAGCGGCTCTGCTGCTGGTAGACGGCGCTCGCCATGATCATCCGGTGCATCGCCTTGATCGACCATCCGCTCTTCACGAAGGCCGTCGCCAGATGGTCGAGCAGTTCCGGATGCGTCGGCGGGCGACCGCGGATGCCGAAGTCGTTGGGCGTCCGCACGAGTCCTTCGCCGAAGTGGTATCGCCAGATGCGGTTGACCATCACGCGCGCGGTGAGCGGGTTCTCTGGACGCGTCAGCCACCGCGCGAGCTCCAGGCGTCCGCTGCCCATCGGGGCACCGTTGCCGGACGCGAACGGGCCGCCGCCGAGCACGGCGAGCGCGCCGCGAGGCACCGCGTCGCCGGGACGGTCCGGCTCGCCGCGGAGCTGGATGCGCGCATCGCGCGGCGTGCCCTCGCTCACCGCGTAGGCCAGCTCGAACGGCCCGTCGGCCAGCAACGCTTCGAGTTCCTTCCGCGCCCGCTCGCCTTCGGCTTTGAGACCGGCGGTGTCGGCCGGAGCCCGAGCGATCGCGCCTTCGGCCAAGGCGGGAAAGTGGGTGGACACCGGCGGGACCGGTGCGGTCTGCACGCCGAGGTTGTCCCAAGCCAGCGCGCAATGCGCCGATGCCTCCGGCTTCGAGCCCTCGAGCCCGACACAGTCCAATCCGCGTGCCGCACCGGCCGCGAGACGACGCGACGCGATCTCGGTGACATCGCCCGGCCGACCGATCCGGCCCGACACCGTGCCGGCCGCTGGATCGATGGTGAGCTGGAGATTGTGCCATTCCTTCGGCTTCAAAGCGCGCAGCGGCTCGGTGCGGTCGCCGATCCGCAGCGACGCCCCGTCCGACGTGATCAAGACCTCGGCGAGGCGCTGCGCTCCGGTGGCCGCGGACGCGAGCGGTCCGATCCAGAAGACGTGCGGCTGCTCCGGCCCCGCGGAAGCGGCCTCGGTCCGGAAGTCGAGGTTCACCTCCAGCTTCTCGCCCGGAAGCCATGCGAGCTGGGCCGGCAAGGACTGGACCAGCCGGTAGCTCCCGGTGCCGGCCTCGACGTTCGCGCCGACCTTGCCGAGCGGGAAGAGGTTCTTGAACGGGCTCTGCGCCTCCGTGGTGACGGCGATCGCGCCGTCGTAGACCCACGGCGGCACGAGCACGCCCTTGCTGCCGCCGGCCGCGGGCGCCTGCATCTCGAAGTCGCCGTCCATCTCGTCCAGCGACCGGAGCACGGCGGCCGGCGGGGACATCTTGGCCCGCTCCATCACGGCCGCCAGCGAGGCGACACGTTGCTCGAACGCCCGCCACTTCGGACGCGATTCCTCGGGCGGTGACAACGGCACCAGCGCCCGGCTCCGCTGTTTCTGCTCGGAACCCGGGAACGCGTAGCGCGTGCTCTCGAAGATGCCGTAGAGCGCGTAGTAATCGCGCATCGGCACCGGGTCGAACTTGTGGTCGTGACACCGCGCACAGCCGAGCGTCAGCCCGAGCACGCTCTGCCCGATGGTGTCGATGGTGTCCTGCAGCGTGAGGTGGTGGTAGTTCTCCGAATCGAATCCGAAGCGCCGCGAGATCGCCAAGAACCCCGTCGCCGTGACGCGTTCGGCGTAGCGCGACCGGGGACCGTCCTTCGCGAGGATGTCGCCGGCGATCTGCTCCCGGAGGAACTCGTCGTACGGCTTGTCGGCGTTGAAGGCGTCGATGACGTAGTTGCGATAGCGCCACGCGACCGGCACCGGATAGTCCGCGGTCTCGCCCGCCGTGTCGGCGTAGCGGACGACATCGAACCAATGGCGTCCCCAACGCTCGCCGTAGGCCGAGGAACCGAGCAGGCGTTCCACCACCTTGGCGAAGGCGTCCGGCGAAGGATCGGCGACGAAAGCATCGGTCTCGGCCGCGGTCGGCGGGAGCCCGGTGAGGTCGAATGTGGCGCGGCGG
Organism: Verrucomicrobiota bacterium; assembly: GCA_038226425.1. Classification (GTDB taxonomy): domain Bacteria; phylum Verrucomicrobiota; class Verrucomicrobiia; order Limisphaerales; family UBA9464; genus CAIVQB01. The sequence goes on along the minus strand of JBBRQL010000038.1, from coordinate 20,502 downwards.
AGCAGCGAACGGCGGTCGGCGACATGCGCCGGTTTCCGATGGTCCGCTTCAAGACGCGACAAGACGAAGTCGTCGATGCGCGTCCGGCTCCACGCGGTGTCCGCGACCACCGGCGACGCGGGGTCGCGGACGGGCTGGAAGGCCCAGTGCGGGGCCTTCGGACCGGCCGCGTCCGCGCGCAGCAACGACCCGATCAAGAGCACCACGCTGATGTGCCAGTTCCTCATCTCGTTGGATGCGCTGGAACCTGCCATGCGGTTCGACAGGCAGGAAGCGTTAGCTTGGACCGGATGCGATCCGAAGTGGCGGACACGGGACCGCGGGTAGCGCAGAGTTGTACTCTGCTGTACCGCGGATTTGAAATCCGCAGACGCCGCTTGTGCCCAAGCGCACGGGTCTCTCCTCACGCCTTGCCGAGTCCAACTCGGCGGAACAGCAGAATACAATTCTGCGCTACTTCTGACCGCCACTTCTGATCGCACCCGATGCGATCCCGGCGGTTGACCCCACGGAGCGATGCTGCGGGAGTGCTCTCCGGCGCGGACCTGGCCAGACGGGCAACCGAAGCACCGACGACATCCGACGGCTTTCCCATCTCCATGAACCGTTCGTTCTCCGCGAGGTTTTGGAGTGCGACGGCGGAGCGGAGCTGCCGCTTTCGACGAAGCCCAGAGGCGTGGCTGCACCCGACCGGCCGGCGAAGCCCTTGGCATGAAGAAAGCGGTGGCAAGCCACGCGCAGTCCAAGACGCTGGCGCGCCTTCGATAGCTCGATCCAGTCCAGAGGCCCATTTCGTGAGCCGCAGCGGGTGCGATCATAAGTGGCGGACACGGCAGCCGGCGCAGAGAGGCACTTGCTCTTAAAAAAAACGGCCGGCGGTTGAATCTGGAAAACAGGAAAGCAGGAAAACCAGAACTTTGCCGGTTCCGTTCCTGTGTTCCTGTTTTCCAGATTCAATCTTCTCTTTCCGGTATGCCCCTCTATCCCTCACCCGGCTCTCCCGCCGGGCAGCGCTGAGGCATACGAGGTCGGACCGACGGACGCAGCCCTCAGGCACGGCAGCCCGGGCCGGACAAGCGGGAAATCGGGGCGTTTCGTTCCCGCTCCCCCCGCTTCTATCCGCTACTTCGGGCCGCGACGCCGGATCCCTGCGTGACGTGCGCCGGTGCTCTGCTAACCACTGCGCATGACCTCGCTCCGCCTTGCCGCCGGCCTCGCCGCGGTGCTCGCCATCGGGATACCGATCGCCTCGGCAGCCGAACGCCTCTTCGTCTCCACCGCGCTGACCTCCGGCGATTTCACAGGCGGGATCGAAGGCCCCGCCTGCGATCGCGCCGGGAACATCTACTGCGTCAGCTTCCGCGAGGCCCGCAACATCGCGCGCGTGACGCCGGACGGGCGCGCCGAGCTGTTCATCGCCTTGCCGGAGAAGAGCGCGGGCAACGGCATCCGGTTCGACGCGGCCGGTACGATGTTCATCGCCGACCACACCGGCCACAACGTCTTCCGCGTCGACATGAAGACCCGCGCGGCGACCGTCTTCGCCCACGACGCCGCGATGAACCAGCCCAACGACCTGGCCATCGCGGCGGACGGCACGCTCTACGCCAGCGACCCCGATTGGAAGCACGGCACCGGTCAGCTCTGGCGGATCAGCACCGACGGCAGGACGCACCGCGAGGCCTCGGACATGGGAACGGCCAACGGCATCGAGGTCAGCCCCGACGGCCGGACCGTCTACGTGAACGAGAGCCTGCAGCGGAACCTGTGGGCCTTCGACCGCGCGGCGGACGGTTCGCTGAAGGGCAAGCGCCTGCTCCGCCGGTTCGAGGACCACGGGTTCGACGGCATGCGCTGCGACGTGGACGGCGACCTCTACATCACCCGGCCCGGCAAAGGCACGGTGGTTAAGGTCTCGCCGAAAGGCGAGGTGCTCCGCGAGGTCGACGTGCTCGGGGAACATCCGACGAACATCTGCTTCGGCGGCGACGACGGGCGCACCGCCTACGTGACCGAGGCGAAGACCATGCGGCTCGTCCGGTTCCGCGTGGACCGGCCGGGGCTGGAGTGGGCACGGTCGCATCCCTGACATGCGATTCGTGAGCTGCGATTGGGGGACGACGAACTTCCGCCTGCGCTGGGCCGGCGGCGCGGACGATGTCGCCGAGGTCCGCACCGACGAAGGCGCGGCGAAGCTGGCCGCGGCCGGCGGCGACCGCGCGACGGCGTTCCGCGAGACCTTGGCCCGCGGGCTCGATCGGTTGGGCGCGCCGGCGGACATGCCCGTGGTCGTCTCGGGCATGGCCAGCTCGACGATCGGCTGGCGCGAGCTGCCGTACGCGCGGCTGCCGTTCGCGCTCGATGGACGCGACGTCGTCTCGTGCTGCCTCGACGGACGGGTCCACCTGATCTCCGGTGTGCGCGGCGAACGCGACATCATGCGGGGCGAGGAGACGCAGGCGCTGGGGCTCGCGGCCTCGCTCGGCGCGGACCTGCCGGCGAAAGCGACCTTCTTGCTGCCGGGCACGCACTCCAAGCACCTGGACATCCGCGACGGGGCGGTCACCGGGCTGTCCACCTGGATGACCGGCGAGTTGTTCGACGTGCTCACCCGCCACAGCGTGCTGCGGCACACGACCGATGTCACAGCACCGACCGACCGGGAAAGCTTCGTCGAAGGGGTCGATGCGGCAAAGGAAGGCCGTCTGACCGCGATGCTGTTCCAAACGAGGACGCGACAGGTCCTGGACCAGCGAAGTCCCGCCTCGAACGCCGGCTTCCTCAGCGGATTGCTCATCGGCACGGAGCTCGCCGGGCTGTCGCACGACGGATGCGCGGTCGTCCTCGCCGCCGAGCCGCCGCTCAGCGAAGCGTACGCGCTCGCCGCGACGGTCCTGGGCTTCGGCGACCGCATGAGGATCGTGGCCTCCGGCCCGCTCTCGGCCATCGGGCAAGCGGTCGTGCTGCGCCGGTTACTGGGTGGCCTGCCTGCCTGACCGGCGTGCGGCCTCACCCGGGATCATGCGGTCAGCGGTTGGGGGGAACGGGCCAACGGCCCGTTGGGGCGGGCTACCAGCCCGCCGCGTCGGGTGCGCCGGGAACGCTGTCTCCAATGGGTGCGTCCTCGTGCCGAAGCTCGGCGGCAAGTTGCCGCCGAGAACGGCCAGGTTGGCCGTTCCACCTAGAGCCGACCGCATCGTCTCGCCTCAGCTTGCGCCGACCGTTCCCGATCGCACCGGTCCCCCGCGGATGTCCTACCTCTGCGCCTAGGCTCCCACCCATGATATTGAACCTGCTGTTCCGTAGAAGCCCCGACTCCGGGGCCGAAGAGATCGTGCGTGTCGGCGAGGCGCGTCTGCTGCGCCTGGCGAGCGGCCGATACGAGTTGAGGGGCGGGACGTGGCGCGACCGCCAAGCCGTGAAGGAATGGGCGAGCCTCTTCCACCAAGAAGCCGTCTGGGATTCCGGCGCGACGCTGCGGTGGGTTGGTGCCCCGACCAGGAATTGAACCTGGATATGTCGTTGAGGAAACGACTGCTCTATCCATTTGAGCTATCGGGGCAGACCGTGGAGCGCCTCGGCACCATGTCGGCAGCTACTACGGACTAGTGGAAGGTCCCGGCAAGGAGATTCTCCTGCGCTACGTCGTCGCCCAAGACGAGACGGCCTTGTCTGACCCGAACCTCTCGTTCTTCGGTTGGGTGGAACGGGCCACCGGCCCGTTGCGGCGGGCGACCCGCCCGGCGTTCCCAGGCACTCCGTGCATGGCCGATGACGTCCGGATGTCCGCGATGCCGTGACTCGGTGGCAAATTGCCGCGGAGAACGGCCAGGTCGGCCGTCCTCCCGGGCCTACGGCACGCCCACCGATGGCAGCGAGCTTGACCGTGGGACCGTCCCACACTCGGAGGGCAGCATGACCGCGACGCTCAAAAGTGACGACAAGGGCCGCTACGCGCTGGGCCGCTTCCTGCCTCGCAAGCCCGAGGTGCAGGTCGAGAAACACCCCGACGGCTCGGTGACGCTGCGCCCCGTGAAGCGTCGGATGACCCACGCGGAGGCCGAGGCGTTTGTCCGTAGCCGGGCGGGCACATGGGATGGGCCTATCTCCGGGGCAGAACTGCTCAAGCTGACGCGCGGCGCATGACCCTCATCGACACCTCGACCGTCGTGGCTTGGCTCGATGAGGACCACGTGGACCACAAAACATCCGCCTTCGCGGTCATCCAAGCCTTGGAGGAGGACGAAGTTGCCGTGAGCGTGGTCACCCTCGCGGAACTGGCCGCAGGCGGCCGGACCCGCGAAGCCATCGCGCAGGACCTGCGGGGGATGACCGTGGTGGAAGTGACCGCTGATGACGCTTGGCTCGCCGGTCGCGTGTTCGCGCGCACACCGCGGAAACAACTCGCGCCATTGCCCGATTTCTTCATCCGCGCCCAAGCGGCCGAACGCGGCTGGAAGCACCTCACCAACGACCGTCGGCGGCTCACTTGGTGGCCGGAGGTCGAGTTCGTCTTCGGGAACTGAGATTCTCCCCGGACTCAGCACCCACCGATTGAAGCCTCAAGTCTCCTGCCCGGATTCGAGGTCGGAGCGCATCCGCCAGATACGCTCCACGACCTGCAAAGGGATTGAGCCGTCGCAAGTGCTGTTCGGAGCTTCTAGCCAACGAACGACCTCTACCGGGGCGCACTTCTGGAACTGACGGAGCGGCAGACATTCTAGTTGCGCCACCTGCTTCGCCGCTATCGTCGGGCGACGACTCCACCGGAGAAACGATTCCAGCTCCGCAAGGGCGGACTGGTGGCGCAGAGCTTCACCGTGAACGCGTTCTGCGATGTCGAGTTCTGGCTTGGGGGTTGGAACAACCCGTCGGGAAGTTGCCGGAACCGGACTCCCTCCCGCGTCCTGTTTCGATGTTCGCGCGGTGGCTCAAATCGTTGCCACCCGGCCCCCCCGTTGTTAGCCTTCATTGTGAGCATTGCTCGCACCAACTCCTGCGGCATTTCATACCGCCTAGATAATCAACCAACAGAGGTTGAGGAGGGATTTACAAAGATTGCCTTAGTTCGTTTGGTGAAATATACAACTTCCAATGTGTTCATTAAGGAGGATCTCGTCTGCACCTTCTCCTGCACGCCCGCCAACAATCGTAGATATTTGGTCTCCCTTCCATCATCTCCGCGAATTCGCCAAAGAAATGAACTGTGGCGAAAAAGACGGAACAACGGTCCTTCTTCCCTACTACTTTCAAGAACACCCCATAACGCTTCATGGGCTTTATTGAACAGCTTGTCGAATCTCTGAGAATGCAAATAGGCGTATGCGTTTGATAAAGCCGTCACTTCTGCGGCCTCCAGCTGTTTCCCATCCCCCATCTCCCGCAACACCAATGCCTTTGCAATTAATGCTCTGCTTTGGTTATATTCGGTGTTGCTTGATTTAAGGACGCGGTTCAGCAGTCCCAGCTTTTCCGTCAAGTCGATTTCCTCATGGGCTAGATCTAGGGAGATTGAGTCTGCGAGGGTATGATGTCCGAGAACACGTGATTGCCGTTCAAACTCTCGAAGCTTCGTTAGTCGTTCGGCACCATTATTTTTCAGCCCAACGATAATTCCCATTGCTTGAAGATATACAGTAGAACTCGGCTTAGAGTGCTTCTGGACCTCTTCGGCGGCCTGAACCGCGGCGGTTTTGTCCGTTCGTTCATGCGCAAGAGCTATATTTAGCCAAATCATTGATTTCGCTTCTGAAGACAACGAATCCCCACCTGCATCCAACGCGGCGCGCAGATATTTCAACCCATCATCAGTTTTTCCTATCATGCGAAGCCCTTGCCCTAACAACTTTGCCAAGTCCGACCATTGCTCTGGCATATCATCGCGTTCAATCGTCTTTAAAATTCCACCGGCAACAGATACCACATCGCGAAACCGGTCGGTTCCCATCAATTGATGACAATAATGGCAACCTAAACGCACCGCCCTGCGCATAGCGCCGTAATCATCGCGTGATCTCGATCTGGCAATAAGATGATGAAGAACTGCAAACTCATTCCCTGGGCCTGTGCTTAAATATTCTTTATATTCGAGCGGAACGGTCCTCATTTTAACCTTACCTTCCCGCCACTTCCTGCCAAAGAAGCGTTCGATACCAGCTGAGAGAATCTCCTCCCATTCTCCATCTGACAATAGACTTAATGTGTAATCACGAACCTGCCGTGGCACTTTGACTATCTTTGGAACGTTTCGTTCTGCAGCCTCTATGGCTCCCGTCGAGAGATAAGGGGAGGCATTCTGCAACGGCACAATCTCAAGCAACGCTAGCTCACTCAATTCCAGAGCATTCTCAATGAAGAACGGTTCTGTCGGAAAGTATCGTTTGAGAGCTTCTAGCGTCTCGCCGTAAGGAAGAACGGAAGGAACCTTCAGCAAACGGAAGCTTCTCTGCTTCTTAGCGTCACCTGGAATAGCCAAAGTGGAGACAGCATGAATGAGTGATTTCGGGACGGTATCGACAGGGGCACTAACGGCGGCACTCTTATCCAACTCGGCATCCAGAACAAGCGCGAGCGAGCTTACTCTCAGAGCTTTGAGAATTCGATCCAAAAACATCGGCAAACCATCAGTTCTTTCATGCAGCAACTCGATAACGTCAGCTTCATGCATAGAAATTGGCGCATCAGGATGATTCTGCAGGTAAGTGCGAACATCTGGAATCTCTAGCGGTTTCAGTCTTAACACGTTGATTGCCTTCATTTCTGGCATCACACTCGAAATGATGACCACTTTGATACTTGGGCAATAGTCCGCTATCGCTTGAACTATGCGGAGGAGCTTCGGGAATACTTCGCCCGTGCAAAGGGATGGATAAATCCCATCTAGTATTATGAATGCGTTTTTAACCGTTGCGGCGAATCCGCCGAAGGCCTGCAATGACATCCCGAATTGCTGCTGGAACAGAGCTAATAGTGAATCAATATCGTTTGCATCATCACACTTTAGGTGGAATGTGTCAGGGATCTCTCCTTGCACAGAAAATCGCGCAATTGACGCACCGAGGAAGCCATCGACTCCTGTACCCCAATCTACCGCAAGCCATATTATGCTATTGGTTCGTAATTGATGCTCAAACTGAGCCTGTTCATCGTGACGGATTGCCTTGTGTTGTTTTTCTACTTTGACTGAGAATCGAGGACAAGAAGACAGCCGGTCGCGAGAGGCAGCTTCGTCCGGGGCTTCATTCAGTGGCTGTAATGCAGAAACAGGTGCAGGAGGGCAGGAGGTGCCTGGCGACATTGGCATTGGAGCTGCATCGCCAATCTGCAACGATGTTGACTGGTCATATGTAAGGTCGAATTGATTTACATAACAATCACTCGTGGAGAGCTTGAATCTGTGATCTGGACAGAGGTTCAAGCCTCCGTGAATGCCGAGAATTCCTGTCCTAGGCCAGAGCGTTTCATTCCCTTCGTTGCCATCGAACTCAAACTGACCGGCAGTGTACCCGTGCAATCGTTGCTTCGGAGTTTCGCCGCCCCATTGTTCCAATCCGAATAGTGAAGGCGCTTGCCTCAGTCGTCGTGGAGCGGCGCCGCCCTCGCTCAAGTCAGAAGACATTGGCTCGTGCTGATGTCCGCAGAGATGGCTTAGAAATCTTCCAGCGGGATGAATCTCCTGTCTAAAATGCTGCAAAGCGTGCGGTGCCAGCCAGTTGGGTGGTTGATGTGTCAATAGGACACTGGCAGTCTGTCTTCGGAACCACTCATCAGGTGCTCCGCCACAAACTGCATTAAGTTGGGATACATGAATGTCGAGTTTACCTCGAAAGTCGCCTCCAGATAGTTGGAATAGCGTGGAGTTCAAGCCGACGATTCCCAAACTAATTTGGCCTTTCGTAAACGTTGCGCTAAAATCTCCTGGAAGAACCCCTTGGTTTCCCGGCAATGTTGGGACAGGGAGATTTTTCACCCATCGGCTATAGTTGCTAAATGCTTCTACCACCGTCGCTCGATATTCGCTGCCCGGTTGTTCCCAGAATTGGCGGCGTAGCGATTCGTCTTTTAGCCATAAATCTGTCAGCGCCTTCATTACAGCGCTGTCCTTAGGAGGCCGCACCAAATCGTGATTGCCAGGCACGACAAACAACTTGGGCGACGTTCCGATTTGTGCGAACACCTGCCACAGTTCTTCCAATTCGCGGTTCAGTTTCTCAAATTCCGCAGCTGTTCCCTGTTGGACGAAGTCGCCAGTGAAAAAGACGACGTCCCATCCTCCAGTATTTTTAGCCAACTTTCTGAGGTCACCAAATAGATCCGCTTTAACCTTTGGCCACAGCCATTTTTGGGCATCGAGGCCGTAGTGGAGATCGCTGAGATGAAGCCAGTTGATTGCAGTGGTCACCTAGCAATCTTGCATGGGCCTTCCGTCGCGGTAAAGCCTAGACAACCGTTGCGCAATCGACCGATCCGCTCCAAATGTGTAGCGACCGTGGGAAGGATAGCAGGTATCGGTGCGTGGCCACCGGAGATGGTCCGAAAAGGTGCTCTGCCACCGGCCCCCGAACCCCGCCCAGGGCGCGGCCTGAGCAGGCGGGACCACTGCTCTACGTCGACCGGCAACGGTGCGTAGCGGCTTGAACTGCATGGTTCCGGCCAAGAACGGGTGCGACCAAAAGTGACGGACACGGGATCGGACGCAAAGTTGCTCTCTGGTGTTCTGAGTATTTGAAATCCGCAGCTCGCCGCTTTTGCCCAGGCGCACAGGTCTCTCCTCACGGCCTGCCGGGTCCAACTCGGCGCGTGTCCGCCAAACTGGATGACCCCGCCAAATGTCCGGAGATACTCGTCGTTGGGTTAAGCACTTCTATTTCTTGAGGGACGCGTTGACTGTCGGCTGGCTGATTCCCAACTCCCGCTGGCCTTGCCAATCGAAGCGATGGGCTGCGACTGGAGCAGTTCCAGAATCAAGCTCAGCTTCGAGGTAGCCGACGAGCTGCGCGAAGGTCTAGTGCGAGCGAAGCTGGGCATGATGGTGAAGCTGACAATTACCCTCTCTCTTGCCCTCTCTCCGAGTTGTTACCCTTATTCCGCCACTTGGCACCGGGGCCGCTCCTGCTGAGCCCCTGCGAGTTCACGGGCCGCGCTTCGCTCAGCGGCTCGGCCGGAGCCTCGCCCTACCCGCGGTCTCGTTCCTCCTCGGTCCCAACCCACAGCCATTCCTCTCCTTCTCTGCTTCCTGACCGCCACTTCGGATCGCGCTCCTTGCTGCAGGGGCACGAACGCCGCGCCCGTTGACATCGCCGGGCGGAACCGGTTCTTTCCCGAGGCTGCAAGAAGCGGCGCCAACCGATCCATCCCATCCCATGAAACTCAAGCTCGCCCTCCCCATCCTGTTCGCCGTGTCCGCCGTCGCATTCGTCGGCTGCAAGAAGGAGGAGGCGAAAGAGACCGCCGCAGAGTTGAAGGACAAGACCGCCGAAGCGGCCAACAAGGTCGGCGAGGTCGCCAAGGACATCGCCCATCAGGCCGGCGAAAAGGCGAAGGAAGTCGGCGAGAAGGCGGCCCAGGAAGCGAAGGAGATCGGCGGGAAGACCCTCGACGCCGCGAAGGTGAAGGCCGGCCAAGCCTACGAAGCCGCCAAAGAAGGCACTGAAAAAGCGGTCGATGCCGCGCGGGAAGCCGCCTCCGTCGCCGCGCGGAAGGCAGCCGAGGCCGCCAACGCAGCGGCCGACAGCCTCAAGCCGAAACAATGATGCGGAGGCGCCGGCGGTGATGCCTGCATACCGGGCCGTCGTCGGGACGGCCCGGCACGGGGCCCACGATCACTTGCCGCCGGGGCCGTAGCCGGCGGCGGGCGTGCCGTCGTCGTTGAGATGGCGGGTGCTCCAGAGCACGCCGCGCGTGACGAGGTCGAGATAGCGGGCGTCGCCGACCGTCTCGTTGTTGTGGCCGATGGTGGTCGAGAAGACGCGGGTCTTCTTGGCGCCGTACTCGTGGCTCCACACCACCGTGGAATCGTTCTGGCCCGGACGGTCGCCGGCATCCTGTTTACCGCGGGCAAGGGCCTTGGTGGAGCCGGCCACCTGGATGTTGTTGTAGAGCTCCTCGTTGACGGTGGTCCAATCCTTCAGGCCCTTGGTCACCGGGTTGCTGCCGTCGAGGAAGGTGATGGCGATCGGCTTCTGCGCGCCGTGGCCGCTGGACTGGAGGCCGAGGTAATCGAACCAGAACGACTGCGGCGTGCCGGACTTGGCCGGTTCGTTCGGGTTGCCGATGCGGTAGCAGTGCATCGCGCAGTGCAGGTTCACGCCGGCGACGCCTTCGCGGTGCGGCTTGAGCACGCCTTCGATGACGGCGGGGTCGTTGATGTCGGCGGCGCACTCGTCGTGGATCACGATGTCGTAGCCCTTCGCGTAGTCCGGGTTCCCGTAGATGGGCAAAGGCGGCTTGGTGCTGCCGTCCGGGGAGAAGATGACGTCGACCTTCGCGTTGGCGCGGGCCTCGATGCCGGCCTTCAGGATGTCCTTCTGCTTCGCGTAGTCATGGCAGCAACCGCCCGCGAGGAGCAGCACGCGGATCGGGGCGACGGCCGGCTCGGTGCCGGGCTTGCGCTTGTACACCGCCAAGAAGTTGCCGCTGTCGGCGACGGTCTTGAAGTCCTTCGGCCGCGGCCCGCCCTGGAGCGCGACGGCGGAACGCCAGCCGTCGGACGTGAGCTCGGCGATGGCCTCGAGGGTGCGTCCGACGTTCTGGCCCTCGGTCTCGGTCAGGTCCATCGCCGGAGGCGTCTTGCTGGCGTCGAGCTTGATCTTGCCCTTGGCCGTCGAGTCGTTGGTCTCGAAGACGTAGGTGCCGTCCTTCATCGTCATCACGATGCCGTCGGTGTAGTTGGCGGCGACATCGTCGCCGTTCATCTCGGCGGACTTGATGACCCAAGTGCCGTTGAAGGAGCTGATGTCCACCGCGAACAGCGTGGTCGCGGACGTGAAGAAGGCGAGGAGCAGGCGTTTCATTTGAGAAGAAGCCACGATGCCCCGGATCCGCGGGGCGGGTCAGCAACGAATTTGTCGGGCCGAAAGCGATGGACTCATCTGGACACTTTGGGTCGCGGGCGTCCTCAAAGCGCTGCCGTGCGTCCCGCCGGCAGTAGGTGCGAGCGGAGACGCGGTGGCATGATTTCCCCGGCCCCGGCTTCGGCGAGCCACTGCCAGCAAGATGCTGGCAGCACACTGGCCCAAGCCTCACGCTGCCACGATGAAAGGATCCACCCGGAAGCAACCATCTCCGATGACGACCGCGGGCGTTCAGCCCATGAAGCCGAGGTCGGCGGCCCCGAAGAGCCCGATGTTGTCGTAGAGGTTCTTGAAGACCAGCGGCAGGTCCGCGTCGGTGACCCCGAGCCACTTCGCCAGCGTCGCCGCGTATTGCTCGGTCGAGGTCGTCGGGATGAAGGCGCCGCGGTTGCCGCTGTCGTCGGGTCCGCCCAAGGCCATCGACGGGAAGGCTCCGTGGATCCGTCCGCCCTGCACCGCGCCGCCGAGCACGAGGTGGTGGCTGCCCCAACCGTGGTCGCAGCCGGAACCGCTGGGCTGGAGCGTCCGCCCGAAGTCCGACAAGGTGAAGCTGGTCACGTTGTCGGCGACGCCGAGCTCCTGTTCGGTGCATTTGTAGAAGGCCGCCATCGCGTCGCCGACCTGGGTGAGCAGGTCCCAATGCTGCCAGCTCTGCGAGCCGTGGGTGTCGAAGCCGCCGAGCGAGCAGAAGAAGACCTGGCGCTTGATGCCGGTGGTGCCGCGCAACTTGATGAGCTTGGCAACCTGCTTGAGCTGGTCGCCGAGCGTGCCGCCGGGGAAGACGGTGGAGATGGCCGCGTTGCCCCCCTGCATCAGCGCGTTCAGGTCGAGCGCGTCCTTGCGGACCTTGTTCGCGGCCTGGACGAGCGCGAGCCCGCTGTCGAACTGGAGCACCTGTTGCAGGCCGGTCTTGCGGGCGGCGGACGCCGAGGCCGGCCAAAGGTCCATGCCGCTCGGATCGAGGTCGAACCCGGGCAGCAGGCTGGCCGACTGGATGACGTTGCCGGTGCAGAACAACGAGGGTCCGGCGCAGGAGATCGCGACGGGAAAAGCCGATCCGCCGTTCAGCGTGGTGAGCATGTCGGCGGCGCGCGCGCCCCAGCCGGTCCCGGTCGAGGTCGAGGGGATGGCCGCCTGCATCTGCTGGATCTGGTCGGAGTGCGAGAAGAGGTTGCTCGGCACCGCGACCGAGTTCGCGAGGAACTGCGGACGCGAGACCGGCTTCACCAACATGCCGACGTTGGCGAGCACGCCGAGCTTGCCCTGCGCCCAGAGCGGATGGACGGCGCCGAGGCCGTTGTTCAGCGCGAAGGGCGTGCCGTCCGGCGTCTGCACCGGCAACAGCGGGCCGTTGCCGTCCGGTAGCGCGAGCGAGCCGCGGGCGGCCTTGTATGTGTTGAACTCGGATTGGGTGAGCGGGACGATGGTGTTGTGGCCGTCGTTGCCGCCCACGAGGAAGATGCAGACGAGCGCCTTGTAATCGGGCGGGTTGGCCTGCGCGAGGGCGTTCATCCAGCCGAAGCGGGTGAGCATCGCGGTGGCCCCGATGCCCTTGAGCAGGCTGCGGCGGGAGATGCGGTGTTGGTTCATGGCGTGGTCTTTCGTCGGGATGTTGCCGGAAGGCGGGTTCAGTGCTGCACGGCGTACTGGCCGCTGAGGGCGGTGAGGTAGAGGACGGTCTCGATGCGCGTCTTGGCGTCGTAGCCCGGCGTCGCGGCGGCGATGAGGGCCTGCTTCATCGCCGCGGACATGCGGCCGTGGAGCAGCTTCTGGTTCACCAGCTCGACCAGCCCGGGCATGTCGTTGCCGAACGGCTGGAACGGCGAGAGGTCGACCGTGAAGTCGGTGCTCGTTGGATTGGTGAGGAAATAGTGGAAGAAGTTCCCGCGGAGCGTCGCCTCCGTCGGTGAGTAGATCTGGAACTCAGGGCCGGCGAGCGAGGTCTTCGGGATCTTGTAGAGCGGCGAGAACCAGCTGAAGACCGACGGCGCGACCAACGGCGTCTGCGCCATGTAGACGAACAGGTAGCCCAGCTGCTGAGGATCGTTGAAATGGCCGTCCAGCGCGCGGAGGAACCCGCAGGTGTGGAGGATGGGGTCCTTGAGCCGGCCGGCGTTCGCGGTCGGCGTGTCGTTCCGCGCCTCGACGTCGGTGATGATGGCGGTGACCGTGGCCTTCAGGTCGCCGCCGGTGGCGTTGAAGACATCGGCCACGCGCTGGATGTAGCCGGGGGTCGGGTTGCTCACCACGAGGCTGCGGATCAACCGCGTGGCGATGAACGGCGCCGTGTTCGGATGCGCCATCAGGATGTCGAGCACGCTCTCCAGGTCCTGCTGCACGGTCTGTCCGGCCGGGATGACCACGCCGAGCACGGTCTTGGCGACGGTCGAGTGGTTCGCGGGGGCCGGCACCATCGGCGCGCCGTGCCATTCGTAGACCGGTCCGCCGGGCGGCTGGGCATAGACCCAGCCGGTGAGCGCCAACGCGAGCTGGCCGACGTCCGCCTGCGAATAGACCGGGACCGGGACGTTGTCGGCATCAACCAGCACCGTGCCGTCGGGCCCGAGCTTGCGCAGCCCGAGGGTGAAGAGCTGCATGATCTCGCGCGGAAAGTTCTCGTTGGCCGCGCTGCCGTTGACCGGTTTGGTCGAGTTGGCCAGATCAAGGTACTTGCCCATCGACGAGCTCTTGGTCACGTCGCGCAACAGGTCGCGGTAGTTGCCGAACGCGTGCTGGCTGAGCGCGTTCATCCACGGGAGCATGGCGTCGGCGTAGATGTTCTTGTTGGCCGAGACGACGATGATCTGGCTCAGCGCGTGGACGACCCGCTGCCGCAGCTGGTCGGGCGCGCTCGAAAAGGTCGCGAGCTGCCACTGCTGGAGCGTGCCCACCGAGTTGTCGGCGGGGACGGGGATGGGCGTCGCCGGCAGCGCGAACTGCTGCGCCAGGTATCCGGCGACGCCGAGCTGCTGCATCTGCGCGATGCCGGCCGACGTCGGCCCGAAGGACGTCTGCTCCAGCAAGCGCGCCGTCGCCAGCAGCGCTGAATAATCCGGCGCCGGCGTGAGCATGATCGTCGCGTCCGCCGTCGACGTGGCGTCCGCGACCGACGTCGCGCGCACCGTGACGGTCGGCGAGGCCGGCATCGTCGCCGGCGTGACGTAGGCGCCCGCGGCGTCGATCGCGCCGTTGGCGGCACCGCCGATGACCGACCAGGTCACCGCTTTGTTCGCCGAGCCGGAGACGTTCGCGACAAAGGTCTTCGTGCTGCCGATCTGGACGTTCACCGCCGCGGGCGAGATGCCGACGATGACGGGCGGCGGCGTCAACGTGACCGTGGCGTCCGCCGACACGAGCGCGTTCGCGACCGAGGTGGCACGGACGGTGACGACCGGCGAGGCGGGCATGGCGACCGGCGGCGTGTAGAGCCCGGCGGGGCTGATCGAGCCGTTGGCGGATCCACCCAGGACCGTCCACGTGACCGCGGTGTTGGCGCTTCCGGTGACCGTCGCGCCGAAGGACCGGGTGGTGCCCAACTGCACCGACGCCGCGGACGGCGCGACCGCCACGGTGACGACCGGCGGCGCGGTGAGCGTCACCGTCGCGTCGGCGAAGACCGATGAGTTGGCCGCCGCCGAGGCGCGCACCTTGACCGTCGAGGACGCCGGCATGACGGCGGGCGCGCTGTAGAGACCGGCCGCCGTGACCGAGCCGTTCGCCACGCCGCCGACCACCGACCAGGTCGCGGCGGTGTTGGCGTTCCCGGTGACCGTCGCGCTGAAGGCCTGCGAGTTGCCGAGCTGGACGGAAGCCGCGGACGGCGCGACCGAGACCGCGATGGTCGGCACGCTCACCACCACCGAAACGGTGTTGCCCGTGACCGGCCCAGGTCCCGGCTGGCGCACTGCGAACTTGATCGTCCCCGCCGCGGAGGCGTTGCCCGTGGCGACCACCTTGGTCTTCGACACGAACGTCGTCACCAGGTCCACGCCATCGGCTTGCGCGACCGAGTCCGGCGCGAAGCCGCTGCCGTTGAAGCTCACCGAGTAGTTGCCCACCTGCAGCGACGACGGCGACGCGCTCCACAACCACGGATACGTCCGGGTGACTGTGAGCGAGGTGGTCTTGAAGGAGCCGGGGAAGGCGGTGCTCTGCGCCTTGATGGTGAGGACGCAGTTGGCCGGCGCGGTCGCCGGTGCGGTGTAGAGGCCGGCCGCGGTGATGGTGCCCAGCTGCGCGCTGCCGCCCTGCAGGTCGTTGACGTACCAGTTGACCGTGTTGGGATTGATGGGGACGTAGGCGCCGAACTGTTTCGTGCCCTTCAGCTCGACCGAGTTGTTGACCGGCCAGATATCGATCGCGCCGGCGACCTGCGCCAAAGCGTGGGTTCCGGCGACGACCGACAGCAGCAAGGCCAGGATGGCCGCCATCGTGGGGAAGGGGTTCAGGAACCGGCGTGATCGGGATGTCGTCATAGGTCGATGCTGTGGCCGGGGCGCCGATCTCGATGCGGACCGCTCAGGAGAGAGGTCCGTCGTCGATCGTCACACCCGCTGGTTTGCTTGCTCTTTTCCTCTTATCTTCGGAAACGCGGCGGAAGGATTACAGACTTCCGCGCCGCACCGGACTTCGGTCTCTTTGCGTCCACCGGGGACGGTCACTCACCGTCCCACCGGCCTCAGGATCCGACAATGCGCCGAAGGACGTACAAGCATCCTCCGGTGCGACGGATCCCCTGCCGGAAGGGGAAAATCCGGGCCGACATCGCTTGCTACGCCAAAAACCGCGGAAGGTTACGCGTGACCAGGATCCAGTTCGCGACGACTTCCGACCCAGGGCCGTCGGGGAGCGGAGGACGGACAACGCCGGATCCGCCCGGTGCCGATACGGAGGCTCACGCGATACGGAGGCTCTCATCGCGCTTGGGTCCGTTCATGGCGAGCACATCGGTCCGGCCGCCACGGAGATGAGGTCGCTGAAGCGTGCCTTCCTTGCAGAACGGAAGTTCGGCAGGCGGATGGTCCCCATGTGGAGACCTTCAAGACCGCCAGATTCTTCGACAACAACAGCGATGCCGCCCTCTGCTGGAACCGGGACGACCTACCGCACCGGTGACGGCCAGCGGGACATTTCTGCATCCGAAGGATGCCGATGTGAGGAAGCTCTCGATTCCTATATCCCGTGGACTTGCCCTCTAAAGGTGGGAGGCATTTTGCCGGCCTGACAAGCCGTCGAGTCCAGCGAAGCGACCGGCGTCGCCGCCTTCTATCGGGTGATCGTCCTGCCCTGATGTCTCCGGCGCGGATCTTAGCCGGAACCCTGCAGTCAATGGCCGGGGGACGGGCCACCGGCCCACCGCTTTGGGTCCGCCGGAAACGCATCCTCCGGTGAGTGCGTGCTCGTGCCGAAGCTCGGCGGCAAGTTGCCGCCGAGAACGGCCAGGTTGGCCGTTCCACCCGGATCCATCTGCATGGTTCCGGCTCAGATGAAATCCCGCCGCATCAGCCAGCGCACACCGAAGATCACCGCGATCGAGACGAGCGACATGAGCCACCAGGCGTCGATCAGATAGGACGCCCCGATCATCACGAGCCCGCCGGCGAACGGCCACGGCTCCTTCTGCCGCGTGCCGTAGACGAAGTAAGCGGTGCCAACGGCGCCCCATACCAGCGAGGCCCAGAGGAAGGATTCGTTCAACGCAAGCAGCATCGGGCGCGCACCGTGCGCCGGGGCGCCGACCTTGGCGAGCGCTCGCTCCAAGGTGCCGCGCCGAGATCCTGGCGGTCGGCCGCAGGCGCATCTTTTCATCATGGCCATCGTCGCCGGCGGGCTGATGGCAGGTAGCTGCCGACCTGAGTCGGTGGCGGCAGGTTGGACGTGGTGGCCACAGCCACGGACTTACGTCCGCAGCTACTATCCCGATAACGCCCCTGACCACGGCGTCCATATGCGGCCGTCGCCCGCGAGGATCCCCCAAACGGCTTGCGTTCACGGAACCCACGCCCGGTAATCGCCCTGTGCCGCGCGCCAAGTCCAACGACACCGATCCGCCCCAGAAACGTCCCGGAGAACTGCTCGGTCTGGCGCTTCTCGGCATCGCCGCCGTGCTGCTCGTCGCGCTGCTGTCCTACGACCGCAACGACATCTACCTGGTCAAGCAACCGCCCAACCATCCCCCGCACAACACGCTCGGCCTGATGGGCGCCTGGGTCGCCTACGTGCTGACGCTCGGGTTCGGAGCGTCGGTGTTCGTGCTCGTCGCGCTGCTCATCGGCTTCGGCCTGGCCACGTTCGTCCCCGCGCTCGGTTATCTCTGGCGCGGATGGCGCACGCTCTTCGCGGCCGTCGGCCTGCAGATCGCGAGCATGGGCATCCTCGACCTGCTGACCGGCTACGGGTTCCACTTCGGCACCATCGGCAATTCCAAAGGCGCCGGCGGCCTGCTCGGAAGCGAGCTCGACCGCGCGGTCGTGACCCTCGTCAACCCCGTCGGCGCCGCGCTGGTCTATGCCGCGCTCTATCTGGGCTGCCTGGCGGTCCTCGCCGACGTCCACCTGCTCGACCTCGTGAAACGGCTCTTGGTCCGCGAACCGAAGACCGACGACGAGAAGTTCGCCGCCGACCAGGCCGCTCTCGCCAAGCAATCGAAGGAGCTCTCCAAGCAGGGGAAGCTGCTCGAGCAGAAGGCCGCCGCCGAAGCTGCGGCCAAGGCCAGGACCGGCAAGGCAGCGCGACCGGTCGCCGAAGAACCCGTGCCCTTGGATCCGGCCAACGCCGGCCTCGGCGCCGATCTGCGGCCGGTCCCGGAGCCCAAGTTCCAGGACAACAGCCTTCCGCGCAGCCGTCCCGAGCCCGGCCAAGAACCGGTCAAGGACGGCTTGGTCTTCACCGGCAAGGAGATTGCCGCCGCCACGCCGGTCGACGCCATGCTCGGCCGCAAAGCCGCGCTGAAAGCGACCTCATCCGGACCGACGGGTTCCACCGACGACTGGAAACCGGGCCAAGCGGCTCCCGACGCAGCCGACGCAGAGACATCGGACGAGGCCGATGCGCTCGCCGCCGCCGCGGTGCCCTTCTCGCCCGTCTCGGGCGGCAATCTCGTCCGCGGCGGCAAGATGCAACCGCGCCGGCCCCGGCCCATCACCGTCGCTAGCACGCCGATGATCGACGGCTACCGCCTGCCCGACCTCGACCTGCTCAACCGTCCCGATCTCACGGTGAAATCCACCGAGACCAAAGAGGACTACCTGGCCAATTCGCGCCTGATGGTGCAGACCCTCGCACAGTTCGGCATCGAGGTCTTCCCCGGCGACATCACGCGAGGCCCGACCATCACGCGCTACGAGCTGCATCCGGCCGCCGGCGTGAAGCTCGAGAAGATCACCGCCCTCACCAACAACCTCGCCGCCGCGCTCAAGGCCGAGCGCCTCAACGTGCTCGCGCCGATCCCCGGCAAATCGTCCGTCGGCATCGAGGTGCCGAACCTGGTGAAGACCAAGGTCATCATGCGCGACCTGCTCGAGTCGCCCGAGTGGCAGAACTCGAAGGCGCGCATCCCGCTCGCGCTCGGCAAGGACGTCTACGGCCACCCGATCATCGCCGACCTCGCGGAGATGCCGCACGTGCTCATCGCCGGCAGCACCGGCTCGGGAAAATCCGTCTGCATCAACACCATCATCGCGTCGCTGCTCTACAAGTTCGGCCCCGACCAGCTGCGCTTCGTGATGATCGACCCCAAGGTCGTCGAGCTCCAGCAGTACAACGCCCTGCCCCACCTCGTCGTCCCGGTCGTCACCGACCCGAAGAAGGTCATCCTCGCGCTGCGCTGGGTCGTGAACGAGATGGAGAAGCGCTACCAGATCTTCGCCAAGGTCGGTGTCCGGAACATCAAAGGCTTCAACGAGCGCCCCAAGGACAAGCCCCTGCCCCAGAGCGAGCCCGAGCTCCCGTTGATGGCCAAGAAGGAGAAGGTCGAGCCCGGTGCCGAAGGCTTCGCCGTCGAGGTCGACGTGCAGATCGTCGTGCCGCGCGATGATGACATCATCATCCCCGAGAAGCTCAGCTACGTGGTCGTCATCATCGACGAGCTCGCCGACCTCATGTTGGTCGCGCCGGCGGACGTCGAGATGGCCATCGCCCGCATCACCCAGATGGCCCGCGCGGCCGGCATCCACTGCATCGTCGCCACGCAGCGGCCGTCGGTGGACGTCATCACCGGCGTGATCAAGGCGAACATCCCGGCGCGCATCGCCTTCCAGGTCGCAGCCAAGGTCGATTCGCGCACCATCCTCGACCAGATGGGCGCCGACAAATTGTTGGGCAAAGGCGACATGCTCTACCTGCCGCCGGGCAGCGGGAAGCTGACCCGTGCCCAAGGCGCGCTCATCACCGACCAGGAGATCGAGAAGCTCGTCGAGTTCATCGCCAAGCAGGGCAAGCCGAGCTACGAGCCGGAGATCCACCAGCGGCTCCAGAGCACGCCCAATTCGATGGGCTCGATGTCGCTCGATCCGGAGTCCGATGTGAGCGACGCCGACGAGGACCTGATCCAGAAGTGCATCGAGGTCATCCGTTCCGAGAAGAAAGCCAGCGTGTCCTTGCTCCAGCGCCGCCTGAAGCTCGGCTACGGCCGCGCCTCGCGCCTGATGGACGAGCTCGAGGACCGCGGGATCGTCGGCCCGAGCAAGGGCGCGGAGCCCCGCGACATCCTGCTCGACCTCGACGGCCAAGGCTACGACGGCGGCGGGCAGAGCATGGTGTGACCGGAACGTGGTGCGACGCCCTGTCCGATGAACTACACCGTCGAGTTCAAACCGAAGGCGCAGAAAGACCTCGACGACCTCACCCCCGACGTGAGGCGCCGGATCATCGGCAAGCTTTAACGGCTCCAGGACGATCTTGCGGGCGACGTGAAGCGGTTGACCAACTTCACCCCTGAATTCCGGCTACGCGTGGGCGACCACCGGGTGCTGTTTGAAGTGGAAGGGCGACGAGTGGTCATCTACCGTCTCCGCCACCGTAGAGAAGCTTACGGTTGAGACCATGATCACACTTCACCCCGAGTTCCTGTCCAAGAACGGCAAGCGCGAGTTCGTCGTGCTGCCTTACGAGGAGTTCTCCTCGTGGCAGGAAGCTTTGGCGGATGCGGAGGACCTGCGGGACCTGCGCGCAGCCAAGCTGGATGAGGCCGCTTCGCCCACGCTGTCGCTACAGGACATCAAGATGCGGCACGGTATTGGCTGACGTTGCCCTTGCTTCGTTGGAAGCCCGCATGTGACCCCGGCCAAAGCGCGACATCCTCCCAACGTCCGGCAACCGAGGCTGGCGGTGTGCTGTCGGGAAAGCGCCTCCGCCTTCTGTTCGACGACCAACCGCTCGTAGGCCGGCATCCGCCAACGACCTGTGGCGATGTCCTCCTCGAACGCTTCGG
>JBBRQL010000037.1:0-25199 GCA_038226425.1 Verrucomicrobiota bacterium | reverse complement strand
GGTGTTGATGGGGTTGAGCATCACCGTATGCTCGTAGCCCTTCATCGGCGGCATCCACGTCGTCCCTATGGCGGTGCTTGTGCCGGTCGCACATCCGCTCACGAACGATAAACCAATCACGAGGCCCACTCCAAGCATGAGCGTGGTGATGATGCTGTTGATAGTCTTCATGACGATGTCCTTCTGCGGGTTAGCCTGCTCTGTTGCTTCGGCCGCCGCCGACTTTGAAGGGTCTGTTTCCGCTGCGGTCACTGGACACGGGCCTCACTTCTCTTCCATGCCCTTGGTCTTGCCCCCGCCGGGCTTGGTGGCGCAGCAGAAAGCGGATTCACCGCCGCACTTGCTGCAGGTGTGTTTGATGACCTCTTTCTTGTCCATCCGCTGCCCGACGGTCTCGACGGTCCCGCCGCACATCCCGCAGCCGTGCTTCGTGCCGGGGGTCATGAACTCGCGGCCCCGCTGCTTCTCGATCCGGGTGACGGCGACGTTCTTGCACATCGAGCAGACCATCGCGACGGTGTCGCCGGTCTTCAGATCCTTCGATTGCTCGACGCTGTTGAGGTGTTGCAGATGTTGAGCCCCTTTCATCGGCTCTTCCGCACGGACGGTGATGCCCACGCTCAGCAGCGCTGCGACGGCGGCGGCGAGAGCGAGGTTACGGATGAGGTGGAATTGTGTTTTCATAAGACTGTGTTTGTTTGTTGCTGTTGTTTCTCTGTCTCGGGAACGGCGACCCAGCACGTCCCCAAATCCATCTACACCGCGCGCAGCGCTGACCCCTCAGATTTCCTTTTTTTCGCGATGCCAAAAGGATCGCATTTGGAAGGCGTGGGTGCCGCGGGAAGAGACCACGCGGACCGGAAGGCGGGATGTGGTCGCGGCGCGAAGCCGCGCGGACCGCATCAGGCTAAGCGGGAAGGCGGCGCGAGCGTGCGCAGCCCGCGCCCGAGCATGAGCGCGGGGGAACCGTTTCGCAGATGCTCGTCAAAGCGGGCGAGGAAGGGGGCGGAGACGGTTGGTTCGACCAGGACGGACATCGAACAGAGGGTCTGCGGGGCGATCACTGCCTCGGGCGCGGCCATTCCGGCCGGCTTGCACGCGAGGTATTCCTTGAGGCATCCGCTGCCGCCCGTTCCTGGATAACCGGTAGGGGAATGATGCCGCGATGAAGTGCCCGTGGCAGATGCGGACGGAGAAGAGGCGGCTCGGTGACAGCACGAACCCGTCCCGGCGGAGACAGTCCGGAGAAGTCCTGCGCAATGCATCGCGCAGGCGACAGTAGCCATGAGCCAGAGCGACATCACCGCCGCCGCGGTGACGCGGAAGACGGGCTGTGCTTTCTGACGCAAGGTCCACATAAATTGATCGTCGGCTGGTTGTTTACTCTTCCTGGTGACGGGCGTCTCACCCTTCCTTGCCAACCGCTATGCATCTTTGGCCGTTTCGGCGGCAGGTCGGATAGGCGAGAAACTGATTTGCGGGCCGCCACAGAAATCAACGTGCGTCGCAGCCCGTCCTATGGATATGGGGTGAAACCCGACTATGCCTGATCGACGGGAGGTGTAACCTTCGGGCGGTTCGTCCGTTAGCTTGGGTGAAAATGAAACCTCGCACCTCGATTCCAGCCACCACCATTGCGGAGGACCGGCTTCGCCAAGTCCTGACGGAAAATCTGGCGGCGTTCCACACCTTCGCCCGAAGCCGCCTCGGTGACGCCGAACTCGCGGCGGATGTCGTCCAGGACGCGCTGCTGAAAGCGCTCCGGGCGGAGGTCCACCTGGAGGACGACGACAACCTTGTCGCCTGGTTCTACCGCATCCTGCGGAACACCATCACCGACCTGCACCGCAAGAAGGCCACCCAGACGAAGGCGCTGCAGAAGTTTGCAGATGAACTCGACGCGGGACCGGATGAGGAAACCCGGCAGGTCGTCTGCGGCTGCCTGAGACGCCTCTTGCGGAAGCTGAAGCCGGAGTATGCGGAGATCGTGCAGCGGGTGGACTTCGACGAGCAGCCCACCGCCGTGGTCGCCACAGGACTAGGAGTGACGCCGGGGAACCTGAAGGTGCGGTTGCACCGCGCCCGGCAACAGCTCAAGGAGCGGCTCGTCGAGACCTGTCAGCTCTGCGCGACGCACGGCTGTCTCGACTGCCAGTGCGAAAACCACCCCTGACCCAACCAAAGACACCATGAAAACCGACCCTATCTGCGGCATGACGGTGGACGAAGCGACGGCGTTGTCCGCCGAGCGCGGCGGCGAGACGTCCTACTTCTGCGGCGACCACTGCCGGCAGAAGTTTCTCGGCCCAGCGAAGCCGGAGACAATCATCGCCCTCACGCCGTCGGCACCCGCCAAGGATTGCTGCGGAGACAAACCCGCCCATGAAGGCGACAACGGGCACAAGACGGGGCACGACCAAACGGGGAAGGCGCCTTCGTGCTGCGGTGGGAAAGAGGAAGCCGCGGCCAAGCCCAAGGAACCTTCGCACCGCGGGGGCCACGACACGGGACAGGCGGTGAAGCCTTCGACGGCGACGAAGTATTTCTGCCCGATGTGTGCCGGCGTGGAGTCCGACCAGCCGGGTGACTGTCCGAAGTGCGGTATGGCGCTCGAACGCAACCCTGCCTGGAAGCCCGTTGCGAAGGTCATCTACACTTGTCCGATGCACCCGGAGGTCGAGCAGGACCATCCGGGCGACTGCCCGAAGTGCGGCATGCCGCTGGAACCGAAGACCGTCGGCGCCAAGGACATCGCGGAGGACGACACGGAACTCCGCGACATGACACGGCGGTTCTGGATCGGGCTCGCGCTCACGCTCCCGGTCTTCGTCGTGGCGATGGCGCATCTCATCCCGTCCCTCGCCCACCAGAGCTGGCTCGACAGCGACGCATCGCGCTGGATGCAGTTCGCGCTCTCGACACCGGTGGTGCTGTGGGCGGGTTGGCCGTTCTTCCGGCGCGGCTGGCGTTCGCTCATCACGGTCCAGTTCAACATGTGGACGCTGATCGGGCTCGGCGTCGGCGCAGCGTTCCTGTCCAGCACGGTGGCGATGCTGGCGCCGGGCGTGTTCCCCGATTCCATGCGGATGCACGGCAAGGTCGGCATCTATTTCGAGGCGGCGGCGGTCATCATCGTGCTCGTGCTGCTGGGGCAGATGCTCGAACTCCGTGCCCGCAGCCGCACCGGCAGCGCCATCAAGGCGTTGCTGAACCTCGCACCGCCCACCGCGCTCCGCGTGAGCGACACCGGTGACGAGGAGGTCCCGCTGGAGCACGTCCGCGCGGGCGACCGGCTGCGCGTCCGTCCCGGTGACAAGGTGCCGGTGGACGGCGTGGTGACCGAGGGGCATTCCAGCGTGGACGAGTCCATGATCACGGGCGAACCGGTGCCCGTGGAGAAGCACTCGGATGACAAGGTCACCGGCGGCACGGTGAACGGCACGGGCGGCTTCGTGATGCGAGCGGAACGGGTCGGCAGCGACACGTTGCTCGCGCAGATCGTGGGCCTGGTCGCGCAGGCACAACGGAGCCGCGCACCGATCCAGGGACTGGCCGACAAGGTGGCGGGCGTCTTCGTGCCCACGGTCGTCGCCGTGGCGGTGATCACATTTGTGCTCTGGTTCTGGCTCGGGCCGGAGCCTCGCCTCGCCCATGGCATCGTCAACGCCGTCGCGGTGCTCATCATCGCGTGTCCGTGCGCGCTGGGGTTGGCCACGCCGATGTCGATCATGGTCGGCGTCGGGCGCGGCGCGCAGGAGGGCATCCTCGTGAAGAACGCCGAGGCGCTCGAACGGCTGGAGAAGGTCACCACGCTCGTCGTGGACAAGACCGGCACGCTCACCGAGGGCAGGCCGAAGCTCACCGATCGCCTGCCCGTGGACGGCATGGAGGCGGATGATCTTCTCCGCCTCGCCGCAGCTTTGGAACAGGGCAGCGAACATCCGCTCGCCGCCGCCATCGTCGGCGCCGCGAAGGAGCGATCGTTGTCGCTGGAAGTGGTGAAAGATTTCCGCTCGGTCACGGGCGGTGGAGTCATCGGTAGCGCTGCGGGGCGGCTGGTGATGGTCGGCAAGCCGGCCTTCCTCCGCGAGCAAGGCGTCACCGGGATCGAGCCGCTCGAACAGATCGCCGGCCGCCTCCAGACGGAAGGAAAGACCGCCATCTACGTCGCGGTGGACGGCCGTCCGGCGGGCATCCTCGCCGTGGCCGACCCCATCAAGGCCACGACCGCGGAAGCCATCCGGGAACTGCACGCTCTCGGCCTGGACATCGTCATGCTCACCGGCGACAACCGCCGCACCGCGGAGGCCGTTGCCAAGAGCTTGGGCATCGACGCCGTGGAGGCCGAGGTCGAGCCGCAAGGGAAGATCGCCCACGTCCAGAAGCTCCGGCGCGAAGGCAAGGTCGTGGCGATGGCGGGCGACGGAGTGAACGACGCTCCCGCGTTGGCCGAGGCCGAAGTCGGCATCGCGATGGGCACCGGCACGGACGTCGCCATGCAGAGCGCGGGCGTCACCCTCGTCCAAGGCGACCTGCGGGCGATCGCCAAGGCCATCCATCTGAGCCGCGCCACCATGCGGAACATCCGGCAGAACCTGTTCTTCGCCTTCATCTACAACGCGGCGGGCATCCCGATCGCCGCCGGCCTCCTTTACCCGTTCTTCGGCCTGCTCCTCAGCCCGATGCTCGCCGGGGCCGCGATGAGCCTGAGTTCCGTCTCGGTCATCTCCAACGCCCTCCGGCTGCGCCGGACGCGTCTTTGAACCAAGTCGACAGGGCCATCCCGGGCTACTCGCGCACCCGATGTCCGTGGCGGTGATGGAGGTCGGGGTAGTGCGGATGCACATGCACGAGTTCTTCGTGCCGATGCCCATGGCTGTGGGGCTCGCCTGGCGGGTCGTCCGGGCGATGGGCGTGCCGATGGTGCTCGTCGTGGGTGTGGAGGTGTTCGTGCTCCAGCGGTTCGTGGGCGTGCTGATGCTCGTGGCGCTCGGTCAGATGCAACCAGACACCAACGGCCATGGACACCGCGGCGACGATCAAGCTGGCCGTGAGGTGGTCGCCCAGGAACAGGACGGCTCCGAACGCGCCCACAAACGGGGCCAGCGAGAAATAGGCCCCGGTGCGCGCGGTGCCGATGTGCCGCAACGCGAGCACGAACAGCGTGAGGCTCAGACCATAGCCGACGAAGCCCACCGCGCCGACGGCGAGCAAGGTCGCCGGGGACGGCAATTTTGCCCCCAAGCCCAAGGCGACGACGGTGTTCACGCTGCCGGCGCACAACCCTTTGAGCATCGCGATCTGCACCGGGTCGCCCGCTGCGACCTTGCGCGTGAGATTGTTGTCGATGGCCCACGCGAGGCACGCGCCGGCGATGGCGAGGGCGCCCCATGGAACACCGAGGTCGGGACGGCCCGCCCATGAGAGGCACAGGCCGCCAACGGTGATGAACGCCATGCCCCAGGCGATACGGCGGTCGAAGTCCTCCTTGAAGACGAACCACGCGAGCAACGCGGTGAACACGCCTTCCAAGTTCAGCAACAAGGAAGCGGTCGAGGCGGAGGTCTGCTGCAAACCCCACATGAGGAGGAGCGGCCCGACGATGCCTACGGCGAGGATGGCACCGGCCAGCCACGGGGCATCGTGCCGGTTCAATGCTGCTTCTCGGGCACCCGAAGCGAACCGCCTGCCGAGGCCCGCATACGCGGCCAACCCGAGGCCGGAACCGAGATAGAGCAGGCCCGCCAGCAACATCGGCGATACCTGCGGCAGGAGCGCCTTCGCCAAGGGCGTGCTCGCGCCGAACAGAACCGCGGCTCCTAGCGCGTAGGTGACGGCAATGGTTGGGGCTTTGCTTTTCACGGCGTTTCGTCAATGGACGCAGATTGGACGATGCGCATTCCAACCGATCACACAAGACCGGCAGTCTTCGCCGCCGTGCTCCGCCGTGCTCCGCCGTGCTCCGCCGTGCTCCGCCTTGCCTCGTCGCCGCTTCTCCGCAGACTGCCCGCGTGTCACCTGCCCGCCGCATCCTGGCTCTTTTGCCTTTTGCCTTCTGCCTTCTGCCCTCCCATGCCGCCGACATCGGCGCGGTGAAGGACGTCGGTGCCGGCACCAACGGCTTCCGTCCGCTCGTCGCCGCCGACCGCTCGGCCGTGCCGCTGCTCGCGCCGGCCAGCAACGAGGGCGAGGCGCGGATCAAGCAGTTCAAGCTGCTGCCCGGCATGAAGGTCGAGCTGTGGGCCGCGGAGCCGATGCTCGCCAATCCCGTCGCCTTCTCCGTCGATGAGCTCGGCCGCGTGTGGACCAGCGAGACGTACCGCTACCGCTCCAGCGTGCTCGATATCCGGCACTACATGTTCATGCTGGAGGACGACCTGGCGTCGCGCAGCCTCGACGACCGGCTGAAGACGATCCGGAAATGGTTCGGCCCCGACGGCGAGAAGGAACTGGGCAAGGAGACCGAGGTGATCCGGATGCTCGAGGACACCGACCACGACGGCAAAGCCGACAAGTCCACGGTCATCGCCGACGGCCTGAACTCGCCGCTCGACGGCATCGCCAGCGGCATCCTCGTCCGGCGCGGGCAGGTCTGGTTCACGGACATCCCGAGCGTGTGGAAGTTTTCCCCGCAGGTGAGCGGGCAATTGGACAAACCGGTGTCCGTCCCCACGGCCGCGGGTCCGTCCGCCCGCCTGGCCTCCTCGCCGCGGATGCACACGAACTACACCGCGGAAGCCTTGCTCACCGGCTTCGGCATCCGCTTCAGCTACACCGGGCACGACCTGCACGGGCTGAAGTTCGGACCGGACGGGCGGCTCTACTTCTCCTGCGGCGACCGCGGCACGCATGTCGTCACCAAGGAGGGCAACGTCATCGACCTGCCGGACGAGGGCGCGGTGTTCCGCTGCGAACCGGACGGCTCGAAGATGGAGGTCTTCGCCCGCGGCCTGCGCAACCCGCAGGAGCTCGCCTTCGACGAATACGGCAACCTCTTCACCGGCGACAACGACTCCGACCAGGGCGACCGCGAGCGCTGGGAACAGGTGGTCGAGGGCGGCGACTACGGCTGGCGCGTCGGCTACCAGCACGCGCCGCTCGGCAACGCCGGCCCTTGGAACATGGAGCGCCTCTGGGTGCCGCATTTCGACGGGCAGGCCGCGTACATCCTCCCGCCGATCGCGAACATCGGCGACGGCCCGAGCGGGCTCGTCCACAACTACGGCACCGGGTTGCCCGCGTCGCTGGACCACCGGTTCTTGCTCGCGGACTTCAAAGGCACGAGCGCCAAGAGCGGCATCTACTCGCTGCTGAACCGACCGAAGGGCGCGGGCTTCGAGCTGGTGGCGCACGACCAGTTCCTCTGGAACACGCTGGTGCCCGACGTGGACATCGGTCCCGACGGCGCGGTGTGGTTCGCCGATTGGCACGAGGGCTGGCCCAAGAGCAACAAGGGCCGGATCTACCGCGCCTACTTCCCCGAGGCCATCGCCGACCCGGTGGTGAAGGAGACCGCGAAGCTGCTCGCCGAAGGCATGGAGAAACGGCCCGACGACGAGCTGCTCCGGCTGCTAGCGCACCGCGACATGCGCGTGCGGCAGGAGGCGCAGTTCGAGCTGGCCGCACGCGGACCGAAGATGTTCCAGGGCCTGGAGAAGGTCGTCGCGGACCCGGCGAGCCCTCTGGCGCGGATCCACGCGATCTGGGCCTTGGCACAGGTCGGCCGGCGGACCACGGCGCCGGTCGCGCCGATATTCCTCCGCTTGCGCAACGATCCCGACGCCGAGGTCCGCGTGCAGGTCGCGCGCGCCTTGGGCGACATCGGGCCGGGCGACGCGCAGACCAGCCAGGCCGGCATCATGTTGTCCGACGCGAGCCCGCGCGTCCGCGCTTCCGCGGCGTTGAGCCTGGCCAAGCTCGCGCCGTCGTTCCGCTACCGGCGCGGCATCGCGGCGGACGTGCTGCAACGGTCGTTGCGCGAGGACGCGACGGACCCGGTGCTCCGGCACGCCTACGCGCTCGCGGTGGCCAGCTCGTATCCGGACAAGGTTTCCGACCAGTTCCCGACCAACCGCGCCGGCATCGCCCGCATCGTCACGCTGCTGGCCTATCGCCTCCGCAGCGACACGAACGTCGCCCGCTTCCTAGCCGACCCCGATCCGCTGCTGGTGCTCGAGGCCGCGCGCGATCAACGACGTGCCCATCACCAACGCGCTGCCCGCCCTCGCCGCCCTCGCCGAACCGGCGAAGCTCGACGCGCTGCTGAAACAGTTCGCCGCGCTGAAGACCCCATCTCCTATCGCCCATCCCCCATCTCCTACGGAAGCCATCCGCGACGTGCGGTCCGACCAGCCGCTGCCGTGGGGCGACGCGCCCATCGACCAGATCACGCCGATGCTGCTGCGCGTGGTGAACGCGAACTTCCGCGTCGGCACGCCCGAGGCCGCACGTCGTCTCGCCGCCCTCGCCGCCCGATCCGATCTATCGGACCTCGTCCGTACCGAGGCGCTGCACGGCCTGGCGACCTGGGCCAAGCCGCACCAACGCGACCGCATCGTCGGCACCTACCGCCCATTGCCCGAACGCGCCGGCGCCCCGGCACGCGAGGCTTTGGAGCGCGCGCTGCCGTCGCTGCTCACCCGTGGCAGCCGACGTGAGGAGGCTCCATCTCCCCAGACCCGATCTGATCAGAGCCTCGTGACCTCGGCTGCTACGAGCGAAGCCGTGCTCATCGCCACTTCCGAAGCCATCGCCCAGCTCGGTTTCGCCAGCGCCGCACCGCAACTGTCCGCGTTGGTTAGAGACGCCGCCGCCCCCGCCAACGCGCGCGCCGCCGCGCTGCGCTCCTTCTCCGGAATCTCAAATTCCAAGCCTGAAGTCACCGACCTGATCGCTTTCGCCGTGAAGGATTCCGCCGAACCGCTCCGGCTTGCCGCCTCGAAACTCAACGCGGAACTCAACCCCAACGACGCCGCAGGCCAGCTCACCGCCAAGCTCAAGTCCGGTTCGCTCGCCGAGCAGCAATCGGCCTTCGCCTCGCTCGGCGACCTCAAGTCGGACGCGGCGGACGCCGTCCTCGCCGACTGGCTCGACAAGCTGATGGCGCGCGAGGTCGCCAACGAGGTGATGCTCGACCTCGTCGAGGCCGCCGCGAAGCGCGGCGCGGACGCGGTGAAGACGCGTCTCGAAGCCTACGGCAAGTGGAAGCTGCCGCAGGACCATCTCACGCCGTACCGCGAGGCGCTCTTCGGCGGGGACGCGGCGCGCGGCAAGAAGACCTTCTACGAGAACGCGGCGGTGGCCTGCACGCGCTGCCACCAGATCGGGAACGACGGCGGTGGCAACGCGGGCCCGTCGCTCGCCGGGCTCGCCGGCCGCGCGACGCGGGAGCATCTGCTCGAATCGGTGGTGTTCCCCAACCAGCAGATCACGCAGGGGTTCGAGAGCGCGGTGGTCACGTTGAAGAACGGGGCCGCCTACGCCGGCGTGGTGAAGGCCGAGACCGAGGCCGAGCTCACCCTGCTCTCGCCGGAGGACGGCGACGTGAAGGTGAAGAAATCCGAGATCGCGCAGCGCGAGAAAGGGCTGAGCGGCATGCCGGAAGGCTTCGGCCAACAGCTCAGCCGGCAGGAGTTGCGCGACGTCGTCGAGTTCCTCGGCACGTTGAAGTAAGCACCGGGGACGTGTCGCCAGGTGGTTGATGGCGGGTAGCTGCCGACGTGATCGGTGGCGGCAGGCTGAACTTGTCGGCCACTGCCACGGACTTTCGTACGAGCCCGTTTCAGAAGGCCGGTTGCCTGAGTAACCTGCCAGGAACATACCCGAGCGGCTGGCACCCTTTCAGGGTGCGATCCTTCGGGGCTGCGTTCCGGGGGTGTCGATTCGCTCACCCCCGGCGAATGGCTGTCAACCCTCCGGGTTGAGTTCCCCGCCGCAGGCAACTTCTCCTTCCACACGCCGGACCGGTTCGGCTGGCTGGAGTTCGAGCCGTGAGCCTTGCTGTCTGCCGTCTCCCCCGGAACCATGCAGATGGATCAGGGTGGAACGGCCAACCTGGCCGTTCTCGGCGGCAACTTGCCGCCGAGCTTCGGCACGAGGACGCACTCACCGGAGGGCGCGTTCCCGGCGCACCCAACGCGGCGGGCTGGTAGCCCGTTCCACCCACCCTTTGACTGCATGGTTCCGGCTTGGCAGCTACTACCCGGACAGCGCCCTCAAACAAGGTGTCCAGATGCCGGCGGCCAAGTCGGCGGTTGAACAAACCCGAGGTTCGTGTAGTCCTCATGCCGGCACGATGATCCGCATGAAACCTGTCCTGATCCTCACTTCCTTCGCCGCAGCGCTCCTGGTCCTGACCGGTTGCGACAAGTCCGACAACGCCGCGTCGTCGGCATCCACCGCCCCGGCGACGGCGGCGGGCGTGAAACCTTATCCGCTGGCCGTCTGTCCCGTCTCGGACGAGAAGCTCGGTTCGATGGGCGAGCCGGTGGTGTTCGTCCACGCCGGCCAGGAGATCAAGCTCTGCTGCAAGAACTGCCGGAAGGACTTCGACGCCTCGCCCGCGAAATACATCGCGAAGCTCACGGCGAAATGATTTTCCACGACCCGCTCCCTCCAACGTCCATGAAGAAACTCCTCCTGCCCCTTGCCGCTGCGGCCCTGCTCGCCGGTTGCGCCAGCTACAACTACAGCGACAAGCCTTCGGCCTCCGCCAAGCCGTATCCGCGCGACACCTGCATCGTGTCGGGCGACAAGTTCGACCACGGCAAACCGGTCGTGCGTGTCGTCAACGGGCAGGAAGTGAAGCTCTGCTGCAAGGATTGCCTGAAGGACTTCGAGAAGAACCCGGCGAAATACTTGACCCAGCTCACCGCCAAGTGAGGTTGAGGGCGTCCGCCCGTCCTACCGTCCTTCCATGAAACGAACCTGCGCCTTCCTGATGAGCCTCGTGCTCCTCTCGGCGCAGTTCTATCTCGGTGTCGCCCGTTGCGCGGCGGGTGATGCCCCGGCCGCTGTGTCCGCCAAGCACGGCTGCTGCGCAAAGAGCAAGCTCGCCTGCAATGCTCCTTGCTGCGTGAAGCGCGCCACCGCGCCGCACGACACCTCCGCCCCGGCGCCGGCCACCGACCACGGTCCCCGCGTCACGCCGCTCGCCCTGCTCGTCGCTCTCTGGACGCTCCCGGCTCCGGCCGCTTTCCCCGCGTCCTCCTCCGCGTCGTCCCCCGACGCGGTCCCGGCACCGGCTCTCCCGCTTTTCCTGCGGGATGCCGCGCTGCTGATCTGACCCGACCCCGCTCCGCGCACTCGGTGTGCCTTCCGAGGGCGCCCGTGTGGCGTGATCTCGTCGTCCGTGGTCCAGGTCTTTTGTGCGGTCGTCCATTTTCCATCCCCTTTTCCGTCCCATGAGAGCGCGTGTCCCGTCCGCGTCGGCGAGCCTGCTCGCCCTCCTCCTGTGCGCCGTCGTGTCGGCCGATGCACCGGCGGCGTACCACCATGCCGTGCCGTCCGAGGGCACCGCCGTGGTCGGCCCGGCGCTGCTGGACCGCTACGCTGAGGAGCTGCGGGCGCATCATCCGGCGTTGGCAGCAGCGGCGGCGCGGACCGAAGCCGCCGAACTCGGCCTCGCCGGCACGCGGCGGTTCGCGGACCCGACCTTCCGCCTGGGCGGCGGCCTGTTCGACGAGCGGAACATGTCGGCCCGCGAAGAGGGCAACCTGGGCTACGGCATCGAGCAGAAGCTGCCCTTGCTCGGGAAGGAGCAGGCGGCCCGGTCGTCCGCGCGCGCCGAGGCCGAAGCCGCCGCGACGCGTGCCGAGGTGCGGTTCGCGGACCTCCGCCGCTCGCTCGCCCGGGCCTTGCACGCCGCCGCGCTCGCGGAGGAGACCGTACGGCTCGGCCACGAGGACCTGACCTGGCTGGACACGACGGTGACGGCGGCCGAGGCGCGCTACGCCGGCGGGACGGCCTCGCAGTTCGACCTGCTCCGCGTCCAGAACGAGCGTTCGAAGCGCGCCACCCAACTCGCCAACGACGAGCGCCGGCGCGATGCGGCCCGGGCCCTGGTGAACCACGCGCTGGGACGTGATCCGCTCGTCCCGTTGCCAGCGCTCGTTCTGCCGCCGGTCGCCGGCGAACTGGTCGGGTCGGACGCGCTCGTCGAGCGCGCCGTGCGCAACGGGCCGGACCTGCGCGTCCTGTCCCGCGAACGCCGCATCGCCGAGGCGGCGGTCGAGGTCGCCCGGCGTTCGCAGCGACCGGACATCGCTCTCGGCGTGGAAGGGCGGCAGTTCGCCGGCGACGGGGGGTTCCGCAACGGAGCCTTCACCGTCAGCCTGAACCTTCCGTGGTTCAACCGCGCGAACTATCGCCGGGACCTCGACCGGGGACGCGCGAAGCTCCGTGCCGCCGAAGCGGACCAGGCCGATGCCGCAGTCTCGGTGCGCAACGAGGTCCACCATCTCGTGATCGAGACCGAGGCGGCTCGCCGCGAGGCCCTGCTCTATCGCGACGACGTCGCGCCGCGGTCCGGCCAGGCGCTTGCCGCCGCGCACGCCGCCTGGTCCGGCGGCAAGGGCATGATGAACGACGTGCTCGAGGCCCGCCGCATGCGGGTCGAGGCGATGCTCATGCTCGCCCGCGCGGTCGCCGCGCAGCAGGACATGCTGAGCGACCTGGCCTTCGTCTGCGGCGTGGCCGACGTCGCCGCGCCTGATGCCGCTCCCCTTTCCGCCGGTCCGTCGACGATGCCCGTCAAGCCTTGATCCTATGAAGCTCCTCCTTCCCATCGTGGCCACCGCTGTCGTGGCCGGCGCCATCGGTTGGTTCGCGCGGCCGCATCTGTCGCACGGCGCAGGACATGGCGATGCCGGACCAGCCGCCGATGCGTCCGGCACGCGGCGCATCCTCTATTTCCAATCGCCGATGCATCCGTGGATCCGCTCGGACTTGCCGGGCAAATGCACGGTGTGCGGCATGGACCTCGTGCCGGTCCGGGAAGGCGAGGCGCCCGCTGCCGACGGGCTCGTCACGCTCGGGTCGAACGCGGTCACAGTCGTGGGCGTGCGCACCGAGGCGGTCCGCCGCGAGCCGCTCGTGCGGACCCTCCGTTTCGCCGGCACGATCGACGACGACGACTCGCGGCACCGGATCCTGAGCGCCTACCTCGACGGCCGCATCGAGGAGCTCTTCGTGAACAACGAGGGCGCGGAGGTCGTCGCCGGCCAGCGCCTCGCGCGCTTCTACAGCCCCATGCTCCTGACCGCCGTGCGCGAACACGTGGCGCTCCGGCGGGACGCATCGGTGACGGCGGACTCGTCGTTGCTGGCCGGGTCCGCGACGCGGTTGCGTCAACTGGGCCTGACCGACGCGCAGGTCACGGCGCTGCCCGGCACCTTCCGCGAGACCGACCTGGCGATCGACATCCTCGCGCCGATGAGCGGCACGGTGGTGAAGCGCACCGCGTACGCCGGCCAGTATGTGAAGGAAGGCGAACCGTTGTTCGAGCTGGGGGACTTCACGACGATGTGGTTCAAGTTCGACGCCTACGAACGCGACCTCGCGTGGCTCAGGCCGGGCCAAGCGGTCGAGATCACCACGGTGGCGCTGCCCGGACGCGTCTTCACCAACGCGGTGGCGTTCATCGATCCGAACGTAGACCCGGCGACCCGCAGCGCGAAGGTCCGCGTCGAGGTCCCCAACCCGTCCTCGACGGTCGACGGCCGCGCGGAACGGCTCTTCCGCCATCGCCTCTTCGCCGATGCGCGCGTCCGGACGGTCGCGCCGGACGCGCTGTGCGTGCCGCGCTCGGCGGTGCTCTCGACCGGCGGGGCGCCGGTCGCCTACGTCGAGCACGCCCCGGGCAACTACGAGGCGCGAGCGCTCCGGCTCGGCCGCGTCGGGGACGAGCTCGTGGAGGTGACCGCAGGTCTTGCCGAGGGCGAACGGGTCGTGACCCAGGGCAACCTGTTGCTCGATTCGCAGAGCCAGATCGCCGGCGTCGCACGGCCGGCGGAGCTTCCGGAACCGGAGGGCGCTGGCGTGGGCCCGGTCGTGCAGCCCGAAGGCAGATCCGCCGCGGCGGTTCCTGTCGTTGCTCCGCCTGCCGCCGCGATGACCGAAACGGCGCAGCGCGCGGTCCGCGACTTCTTGAAGGCGGCGGACGCGGTGCGCGAGGCGTTGGCGGCGGACGACCTGGCGCGCTTCAACGCCGCGGCGACGGCCTTGCATCCGGTCGTGGCCGCGCTCCCGGAGATCGCGGCGCTCCCTGCGTTGGCCCGTGCCGGCAAAGCGGCGCATCTGCCGGAGGCGAAGGACCTGTCGTCCGCGCGCAAGTCGTTCTATCCGCTCAGCACGGACCTCGTGGAGGCCGTGCGCGGCCTGCGTTCGGCGTCCGGCACCGGCGCGATGTTCACCGACGTGAAGCTCTACCAGTGCCCGATGGTGAAGCGCGCGTTCCCGGACGCTCCGAAGACCGCCGCGTGGATCCAGCTCGGCGGGCCGGTGCGCAACCCGTGGTTCGGCGCCGACATGCTCGACTGCGGCACCGAGCTGCGACGATGACCCCGATTTCCCGTGACGGCGCGTGGGACGCCGCGGGCTCCAAACCAATCCACGCGAGGAGAGACAAGATGAAACTGCACTACACGTTGATCGCCGCGGCCGCCCTGCTGGGCTCGGTCGCCATGTCCACCACCGGCTGCAAATCCGGCGCCTGCTGCGACATGAAATCGTCCGGCGCGAAGTCCGCGTCCGCGAAACCGTATCCGCTGAAGACCTGCATCGTGTCCGGCGAGAAGCTGGGCGAGATGGGCGAGCCCGTCGTGTTCGTCCACGAAGGCCAGGAGATCAAGCTCTGCTGCAAGAACTGCCGGAAGGACTTCGACAAGGAGCCCGCCAAGTACCTGAGCAAGCTGGCCGAAGCCGCGCCCGCCGCGCACCACTGACGCGCCGGTCATCGGGCGGGAACGGCCGAAGTCCGTTCCCGCCTGCACTTTCATCCGCACCGACCGTCCGTCCGTCCTTCTGTCCGCAGCAACGCGCCCGCCATGATCGCCCGCCTCATCGATTGGTCGTTGAAGAACCGCTTCCTCGTCATCTGCGCCTCGCTGCTGCTGGCCGCGTGGGGCGTGAAGGCGTTGCGCGCGACGCCGGTGGACGCCATCCCGGACCTCTCGGAGAACCAGGTGCTCGTGTACGGCGATTGGCCGGGCCGCTCGCCGCAGGAGGTCGAGGACCAGGTGACCTATCCGCTGAGCGTGAACCTGCAGGGGCTGTCCGGCGTGAAGGCGGTCCGCGCGAACTCGATGTTCGGGTTCTCGCTGGTGACCGTCGTGTTCGAGGACCGCGTGCCCAGCGACCTTGCCCGCCAACGCGTCAGCCAACGCCTCAGCCTCGTCGGCTCGCAGTTGCCGGCGGGCGTCATCCCGCAGCTCGGGCCCGACGCGACCGGTCTCGGCTGGGTGTACCAGTACTACCTGCACTTGGAACCGGACGCGGCTGCGGGCGGCCACGACCTCGGCGAGCTCCGCGCGGTGCAGGATTTCTTCCTGCGCTACCAGCTCCAGAGCGTGCCCGGCGTGGCCGAGGTCGCGAGCATCGGCGGGTTCGTGCGGCAGTACCAGATCGAGGTCGACCCCGCGAAGCTGCGGCAGGCCGGGGTCACGTTGGCGCAGGTGATGGACGCCGTGGGCTCCAACAACCTGAACGTGGGCGGGAAGGTGATCGAGGAGAACGGCATGGAGTTCGTCGTCCGCGGCGTCGGCCTGGTGAAGTCCGTCGCCGATCTCGAGCAGATCGCCGTCGCGGCGAAGGACGGCACACCGGTCTACCTGCGCGATGTCGCGACCATCGGCCTGGGAGGCGATTTCCGCCGGGGCGCGCTCGACGTGGACGGCCGCGAGGTGGTCGGCGGCATCGTGGTGATGCGCACGGGCGACAACGCGATGGAGGTGATCCGCCGCGTGAAGGCCAAGCTCGCGGAGATCGCGCCGAGCCTGCCCGCTGGCGTCTCCGTGCGCCCCTTCTACGACCGCAGCGACCTCATCGCGCGGACGATCGACACGCTGAAGCACGCGCTGGTCGAGGAGATGGTGCTCGTGACCTTGGCGCACATCGTCTTCCTGTTCCATTTCCGCAGCATCCTCATCGTCACCATCCCTCTGCCGTTGAGCATCCTCGTCTCGTTCGTGCTGATGGAGCGGTTCGGCATCTCGTCGAACATCATGTCGCTCGCCGGCATCGCCATCGCCATCGGCGTGCTCGTCGACGCCGGGATCGTGATGACCGAGAACGTCATCCGCCATTGCGAGGAAGCGGAGACGGCGAAGCAGGAGCGGTGGAGCAAGGGAGAAAGGGAGCAGGGCGGGATCACCCCCGCACCCCTGCACCCCGGCTCCCCCGTTTCGCTCACAGCGGCCGAGCGCCTCCAGGTCACGCTCGAAGCGGCGACGCAGGTCGGGCGGCCGATCTTCTTCGCGATGGCCATCATCATCCTCGCGTTCGTGCCGGTGTTCGCGATGGGCGGACAGGAGGGCAAGCTGTTCCATCCGCTCGCGTTCACGAAGACCTTCGCCTGCGTCGGCGCCACGCTGCTCGCGGTGACGCTCGTGCCGGTGCTCTGCTCGCTGCTGGTCAAGGGTCCGTTCCATCGCGAGGAGGACAACTGGGTGATGAAGGTCCTGCTGCGCGTGTACGACCCGGCGCTGGACTGGGCGCTCGCGCACCGCAAGAGCGTGCTCGGCCTCGCGGCGCTGGTGCTGCTCGTGTCGCAGGTGGTCGCGTGGGGATTGCCGCGGCCGGTGCTCGACCGCATCGCTGCGCGGAGCCCGTCGGTCGCCGCGCGCCTCGGGGGATTCGGCCGGGAATTCATGCCGGCGCTGAACGAAGGCTCGCTGCTGTTCATGCCCGTGCTGCTCCCGCAGGTCTCGCTCACCGAGGTGAAGCGCATCATGTCCTGGCAGGACCGCGTGATCTCGCAGACGCCCGAGGTCGAGAGCGTCGCTGGCAAGCTCGGCCGCAGCGAGACGGCCACCGATCCCGCGCCGGTCGAGATGATCGAGACGACCATCATGCTCAGGCCCGAGTCCGCGTGGCGCCCCGGCATGACGCGCCAAAAGATCGTCGCCGAGCTGACCGAGAAGCTCACCGCCGTCCCGGGCTACGTGCCGGGATTCCTCCAGCCGATCGAGAACCGCGTGCTGATGATCTCGACCGGCATCCGCGCGCAGCTCGGCGTGAAACTGCTGGGCGACGACCTCGACCAGCTGCAGCAGCTCGCCTTCGACGTGGAGAAGGTCGTGCGCGAGGTGCCCGGCGCCGTCGGCGTCGCACCGAGCCGGGTGCAGGGTAAGCCGTACCTCGACATCGAGGTCGACCGGCCCGCGATGGCCCGCCTCGGGCTCTCCGCCAAGGACGTGCTCGACGTCGTCGAGACCGGGCTCGGCGGCAAGAACGTCGGCACCACCATCGAGGGCCGGCAGCGGTTCCCCATCCAGGTCCGTTTCGAGCGCGGTCTGCGCGATGACATCGAGAAGCTCGGCGAGGTGCTGGTCCCGTTGCCTTCCGGCAAGTCGGTCCCGCTCGGCAGCGTCGCGAAGATCCGGCGGGTCGTGGGACCGAGCGAGATCACCAGCGAGAACGGCCGCCTCCGCGTGTTCGTGCAGGCCAACGTCCAGGACCGCGACCTCGGCGGGTTCGTCGAGGAGGTGAAGGCGCGCATGGCGAAGGACGTCGTCCCGCGCCTGCCGAAGGGCGTGACCGTCGAGTATTCCGGCCAGTACGAGAACCAGCTCCACGCGGAGCAGACGCTGCGGATGATCGTGCCCGTGGTGCTGCTCACCATCTTCCTGCTGCTCTACATCGTGTACCGCAGCGCGAAGGAGGCGGCGCACGTGCTGCTCGCCGTGCCGTTCGCGCTGAGCGGATCGGTGTTCCTCCAGTGGGCGCTGGGCTACGACTTCAGCGTCGCTGTCTGGATCGGCTACATCTCGCTCTTCGGCATCGCCATCCAGACAGGCGTGGTGATGGTCGTGTACCTTGAGGAGGCGATGGCGAAGCGCCGGGAATCCTGTCGGGCCCGCGGGGTGCCGTTCACGTCCGCCGACCTGCTCGAAGCCATCAAGGCCGGCGCGCGGCTCCGGCTGCGTCCGAAGGTGATGACCGTGGCCACGACCATCGCGAGCCTGTTGCCCATCATGTGGAGCACGCGCGCCGGCGCCGAGGTGATGAAGCCGCTCGCGGCGCCGGTGATCGGCGGCAGCATCAGCTCGCTCATCCACATCCTGATCGTGACGCCGGTGATCGTGGCGTGGCTGCGCGAGCGCGAGCTGGCGAAAGAAAACGCGAAGACGGCCGCCGGGCCTGTCACTTCCCGGTGACGGCGGCGACGATCATCGCGACCGTCTTCTCGATGCCGCCTTGGTTCTCGTCGACGACGGCGCGGGCCCGTTCGCCGAGACGGGCGCGGAGGCCGGGATCGGCGAGCACTTCGGTCAGCGAGCGCTCCAACCCCGCGGCGTCCGGGACCTGGATGGCGGCCTTGCGCTCGATGAACTGCGGCACGATCTGCGGGAAGTTCTGCATGTTCGGCCCGAACAGCACCGCCTTTCCCAGCGCCGCGGGCTCGATCGGGTTCTGGCCGCCTTTGGCCGTGAGGCTCTTGCCGACGAAAACCGCGTCGGCGCGTTTGTAGAAGAAGCCGAGCTCGCCGGTCGTGTTGACGACGAGGCAACCGACCTCGCCCGGAGCGCGCTGGGTCGTCGCCGTCACGTCGGTGCGGAAGGCGAACTTCACGCCGCGGGCCGCCAGCTCGCGCCCGACCTCGGCGCCGCGCTCGTGATGGCGCGGCACCAGCACGAGGAAGAGCCCCGGGAACTTCGCGCGGAGCCGGCCGACGATGTCGGACAAGATGACCTCCTCGCCGGCGTGCGTGCTGCCGGCGACGAGCACGAGCGCGTCGTCCGGCACGCCGAGCTGGCGCAGCAGCACCGGCACGTCGAGCTGGCGGCGGTCCGGCACCTTCGCGGAATCGAACTTCAGGCTTCCGGTGACCCGCACGACATCCGCGCGGCAGCCCAACCGGCGCAGGCGCTCGGCATCGGTCTCGCTCTGGACGCCGACGCCGGCGAACCCGGCGAAGAGCTCGCGGAAGAGGAAGCCGGCGCGGCGATATCCACGGAACGACCGGTCGGAGACCCGGGCGTTCACCAGCAGGTACGGGATGCCGCGCTTCTGCAGGCCCCAGACCATGTTCGGCCACAGCTCGGCCTCGACGAAGACCAGCGCCTCCGGGTTGATGATGCCGAGCGCGCGCTGGACATGTTTCCGGCGGTCGATCGGGTAGTAGATCTTCGCGATGTGGGCCGGCAGCCGCTTCTTGAGCTCGGCCATGCCGGTGGCCGTGGTGGTGGAGACGAGCAGCTTGTGGTGGGGCAGCCGCGGCTCGAGCACATTGAGCAGCTGCACGCAGAGGTTCACCTCGCCGACGCTGACCGCGTGGAACCACAGGGTGCGCCGGTTGGTCAGCGCCTGCTTGAGCTTGGCGTCGTAGTTGCCGAAGCGCTGCCCGAACCCGGCGACCCAACCGCCGCGCCGCCACATCTTGAGGAAATAGAAGGGCGCGGTGACCAGGAGGCCGAAGTTGAAGAGGATGTTGTAGAGGAACCGCATTGTCCGGGTCGGCCAGCTAGCGCCGGGCCAGAATCGACCAGAAGTTCACACCGACAAGCAAATGTTACGGCTGCGAACGAAAGCGAAAGGCCGCTCATCTTTTCATCGTGGTCGTCCCAGCCCTCTGGCCGTCAAGCGGCAGGGAAGGAGCGTGCTGTGCTCCCTGAGGCAGAGGGCGGGGGCGAGACGGGCGGACGCCGGACATCGTATGACGCGTGCTGAACCGGCAGCACGACCGGGCAAAGAAGTCCACGAGATACAAGTGCTTAGAGCTTGCCACCGCTTGCTGGCGCGCCGAGATGCCCCGCCCGGCCGAGATCTGCCGACATGCCGGCCGGCTCACCCGGGGCCGATCCTGCACTGGACACCGTCCATCGACCGACTCACGTCGCTTCTCGTCCCAGAGCTATCCTCAACCTATGAACACCACATTCGACCCATCCATCCGGCGGTCCATGTCCCGCCTGACCGCTCTCGTCTTCGCTGCGTCCGTCACGACCGCTAGCGCCGGTGACCTGTTCACGCTGGCCGGCACCACGATCGACGCAGGCCCGGCGGTCAATTTCAACGGGGGCAGCAGCAAGCTCCCGAGCTTCATCCAAGACCTGGTCTCGGGCAGCGGACAGTTCAGCGCCCTCGGCAACCGCGGGCTCCAGGCCGGCCTCCGCTACGCGAACGTTCCGAACGCGCTCCGGTTCAACATCCAGCAGGTGGGGCCTCAATGGAGCGCGAACCTGACCTCGCCCTTCGAACCCGGCCTCATCAACCGCAATTTCACGGCGGCGACCCGCGACCAGCTCGACGACGCGATCCAGTCCTACCTCAAGAAAGAAGGTTCAGCCGACCTGGCCCGGTTCCTCGCCGCGATGGGGAAACGGTCGGTCGCGGGCGTCCTCGACGGCAACCCCAACGCGGCGACGGCGCAGATCGCGAACCAGAATTTCATGGAATATGGTCTTCGTCCGACGGAGACCGCGGACGAGAAGGCCGCGGACGAAGGCGTCGGGAGCCCGGAACTGGCCAGCCGTACGGGTTTCAGCATGACCGCCGACGTCGGCACGTTCCGCAGCCAGGGCATCGAAGGGCAGAGCTACAGCTGGACGCCGGTCGTCCCCTTCGCCCTGGGCAAGGCGCGCCGCGTGAGGGTCGAGCTCGCGCTGCCGATCAACTACACGCAGATCGAGGGCGCCGACCAATATCGTGTGGGCGCCCAGATCGGGGTCGCGATGCTGGTGGTGAAGCGCACCAAGGCACAACCTTGGCTCTGGCAAGTGACGCCGCACGCCGGTGCGGTCGTGGCCGGGTCGGCCGACATGGTGGCCGGCGGTGTGGTGGCCTCCGGCGGCGCGACCAGCTACACCTCCTATCGGGTGGGCAACTGGGAGTTTTCGATGGGCAACCACGTCAGTTTCCACGAAGGCCTCCGGGTCAGTGTGGACAGCTACACCTTCGACCCCGAGGTGAGCCAGCAGATCTTCAAGAACGGCCTCAAGATCGGCCGCAGCTTGGGCCAACGATGGTATGCCGAGGCGTACCTCATCGACACCGAGTTCGCGCAGGCCGCCTTCACCTCGCGCTTCACCACGGTCGGTGCCGGCGTCGGCTAT
The DNA here is from genome assembly GCA_038226425.1 of Verrucomicrobiota bacterium. Taxonomy (GTDB): domain Bacteria; phylum Verrucomicrobiota; class Verrucomicrobiia; order Limisphaerales; family UBA9464; genus CAIVQB01. Next base: position 3,927 of record JBBRQL010000037.1, on the reverse strand, counting down.
CGCGGCGTGAAACGGAAGGGCTACGTGATGCTCGGCAGCTACGCCGAGTTCGGGCCGAATTATGAATCGGCCCACTTCCAGGTCGGTTCCGGTTGGAAGTTTTGACGCCCGCCGCCGATTCCAACTGTGAAGACCCTCTTTTTGTCCGGTCTCGCCGCGTTGCTCGCCGGAACCGCCGCCGTCGCTGCCGACGCCGCGGCGACGGTCCCCCGCAACCTCGCGCTGGAGCTCACCGTCATCCGCTTCAAGCCGGAATCGAAAGAGCAGGTGCTCCACGATTTCCCGCTCGCCGGGAACGCATCCAACGTCGTCGAGCAATTGCGCGGCCTTGGCCGGAGCGTGGATGTCGTCTATCGCGGCACGCGCGATCTCGTGGTCGAGCCGAAGAGCATGGCGAAATTCGATGCCACGGAGACCCGTCCGGTCATCCTCGTCGGCAAGCCCGGCGCGCCCGTGCCACCGGCCACGGTGTACGGTCTCACCCTCCAGGTGACCGTCCGGCCGGCCGGCGACGACGCCTTCGTGCTCGCCTGGGAAGGGAACCTGAACTGGTCGCCCGATTTGATGGACCGCCGCGTCGGCATGCAGAACACGTTCCAGTTCATCGGCAAGGCGGCGAACGTGGCCCAGAGCGCCAGCCAGCTCGCAGGCGAGGCCTCGGGCACCGTCAAGCAGGCGGCAGACATCGGTCTTGCCGTCGCGGAGCTGTTCCGCAACGGCAACACCGACAGCTCGATCTATGAGCTCCCGGTGCTCAAGACCGTCTCGCTCAACGGCAGCCGCGCGTGCCGCAGCGGGCAGCTCATCGTCAGCACCACCGCGGCGGAGGCCGGCGTCAAGGAACCCCAGGTCCTCTTCTTCCTGCTCGCGCCGAGACTGCAGCCATGAGCCGGATCGTCCTGGCGGCCGTGCTCTGCGGTGTGCTGGTCGGGACATCCCGGTCCGCCGGCGACGTGCTGGTCCTGACCAACGAGACGCCGGCCGGCATCGTCCAAGACCCCGCTCCCGCCGATGTCGTCGTCGTCGCGACCGTCCTGCGGCATCGGCCGGCGAAGCAGACCGTGGTCCCCGGCGAGAAGATCGCCGCCTGCCGGACGCTCCTGGAGCTGGCGCAGCTGCTCCGCGCTTCCGGCACGTTGGAGGTGCTCTGCCACGCACGGCGCGATGTCGCGTGCCTTCCGTCCGCGCGCGCCGATTTCCTCGCCACCGAGACCCGCCCGACGTTCGTGCTCGTCGACAACGGCGGCACGCCGACCAACCAGACCATCGGTGTCGATCTCCACGTGGATGTGCGGGTCCTTGTCCCGGCGACCGTAACGACCCCGCCCCTGCTCGGCTTGTCCTGGGAAGGCGGATGGTCCGGCTCCGTCTCGCTGCTGGCACGATGGGAGGCGATGGCTGTCCGCGGCTTCAACCTCGCCCGTGCCGTCCCCGGCGTCGCCTACCAGAAGATGGAGGAGGACGAGGACGGTTTCGTGAACACAGGTGGCGGCACCGATCTCGGCGGTCTGTTCAGGCGGAAGAAAAAGGACAAGCCCTCCAAGAAGGAGACCAAGCCCGCCGCGATCGCGGCACCCGCGGCCGGACGCGAGCCGTCGTACTCCGCGGAGGCCGCCATCGAGACCGTGCCCATGTCCGGCGAATGGATCGGGCAGGCCGGGCAACTGCTCGTCCGCCGGACGGCATTGGCCGCCGGGGACAACCCGGGGGATCTTTATCTGGTCCTCCAATCGCGCAGCGCCGACTGACGACCGCGGCCCTGCGACGGTTCCGCACACGATCGCGCCGCGGAATTCCGGCCGACCGCTGAGGTGCCGGGAGGGACGCGGTTCCACCCGCGCCCCAGATTCTTCACGCCGCGCGCGTCCTCACGTTCCAGCGCAGCCCGTCACGTCACGAGATAGCCCGTACGGCCTCTTCGCGAATGGATCAGGGCGCGAGTGGAACCGCGCCCTCCCGGGTTCCCGGCGCACAGGGCCGCGCGAAGTCTTGGCTCGCGGTCGCGGAGCTGCAAAGGGCTCCCGAAGTCCAAAACCTTTGCCGATTAAAGGAGCGCCGGCACTCAAGCGTTCCCGAGGGAACGAATCCTTTTCTCTTCCCGTTTGTCACCGCCGTCTCCATCCCGCCGTGATCGCAGGGGCCGTGCTTGGCCCGGCCTTCGCGGGTTCTCCGACTTTCCTTTGCCTCCCGGGAGCGGGTTTCCGTAAGAATCCGCCCGCACGCTATGCCGCACCGCTCCCCCTCCGCTGTCGCCGCCCCGACGGGCCGCCGTGAGTTCCAGAAGCTCATGGCCGCGAACCGTTCCGAGATCGCCATCCGCATCTTCCGCGCGGCGACCGAGCTCGGGCTGCGCACCGTCGCCATCTATGCCGCCGAGGACCGGTTCGGCGCGCACCGCTTCAAGGCCGACGAGGCGTACCAGGTCGGCCAGGGCAAGGGCCCCGTCGCCGCCTACCTCGACATCGACAGCATCGTCGCCGCCGCCAAGGCGCGCGGCGTGGACGCCATCCATCCGGGCTACGGCTTCCTCTCGGAGAACCCGGCCTTCGCCCGCGCCTGCGCCAAGGCGGGCATCACCTTCGTCGGGCCGCGCCCCGAGCTGCTGGACATGATGGGCGACAAGACGGCCGCCCGCGCGCTGGCGCAGAAGATCGGCGTGCCCGTGCTACCCGGCACCGAGGAACCGGTGAGCGACCGCGACGAGGCGCTGAAGGTGGCCAAGCAGATCGGCTTCCCGCTCATCATCAAGGCGGCCTTCGGCGGCGGCGGACGCGGCATGCGCGTGGTGCACAAGGCGGCCGACCTCTCAGGCCTTCTCGACGAGGCGCAGGGCGAGGCCGGGCGCGCCTTCGGCAACCCGGCCGTCTTCCTCGAGAAGTACATCCCGCGCGCGAAGCACATCGAGGTGCAGATCCTCGGCGACCAGCACGGCAACGTGATCCACCTGCACGAGCGCGACTGCTCGGTGCAGCGACGGCACCAGAAGGTCGTGGAGGTCGCGCCTTCCTTCGGCCTGCCGGAGCACGTGGTGAAGGAGCTGTGCGACGCCGCGGCGCGCATGGCCCGAGAGATCCGCTACGACAACGCGGGCACCATCGAGTTCCTCTACGACCTCGACCGCCACGAGTGGTTCTTCATCGAGATGAACCCGCGGATCCAGGTGGAGCACACGGTCACCGAGGTCATCACCGGCCTCGACCTCGTGCGCGCGCAGATCCTCATCGCGCAGGGGCATCCGCTGCATTCGCCGGAGGTCAGCATGCCGCCGCAGGACCAGGTGCCGCGCAACGGCTACGCAATCCAGTGCCGCATCACCACCGAGGACCCGGAGAACAAGTTCATGCCGGACTACGGCAAGATCCTGGCCTACCGCTCGCCGGGCGGCTTCGGCATCCGGCTCGACGGCGGCATGGGCTACACCGGGTCGGTGATCACGCCGTTCTACGACTCGATGCTGGTGAAGATCACCGGCAGCGGCCAGTCGTACGAGATGGCGATGACCCGCGTCCACCGCGCGCTGAGCGAGTTCCGCATCCGCGGCGTGAAGACGAACATCCCGTTCCTCGAGAACGTGATCGGCAACCCGGTGTTCCGCGCCGGCCAGGCGACCACCACGCTCATCGACACGACGCCGGAGCTCTTCGCCTTCAAGCCCCGCCGCGACCGCGCCACGAAGCTGCTGAACTTCCTGGGCAACGTGATCGTGAACGGCAACCCGCACGCCAAGGGCTACAAGCCCGAGCGGCCGTTCGTCGCCGCCCCCGTCCCGGCCAGCGAGCCGCACGCCGTGCCCGCGCCCGGGACCCGTGACCTGCTGCTCAAGCTCGGGCCGGCGAAGTTCGCCGAGTGGACGCGCAAGCAGAAGCGCCTGCTCGTGACCGACACGACCTTCCGCGACGCGCACCAGTCGCTGATGGCCACCCGCGT
>JBBRQL010000036.1:0-25459 GCA_038226425.1 Verrucomicrobiota bacterium | reverse complement strand
TTGGTCAGATGACGTTCGCCGTGGTCGGTGTATTGCGGGAGGAAGGCGACGACATAGTTGGAGATGTCGGCGGCTTGGCCGGCGATGTGGTCCACCTTGGTCAGCAATTCGCGGGAGCCGGTGTCACCTGTGTCCGATAGCGTGCTAAGACGCTGATAGAAGAGGGATGTTCTCCAAGAATACGGCTCAGGAGCTTTGGCTGTTTTCTGGGGCATGGCGTTGGCGCAGCATGGCGGCGATCGTTATGGCCATGCAAGCCGGGGACGTGTCGCGACCACGGGGCGCGATGCGAAGCGGGGTCTGAGGTTGCTTCGATTTCTCGGACGGAGAGGAAGGGGGACCGAGTACCATTGAAACCATCATCAACGCATCCCCGGTCAGAACCGCCGCAAGTTCGACACCACCTTCAAGGTGGAGGTCGTCCCCAACTGGCTGGGCAGCGGCAAGTCAGCCGCTGTAGTCGCCAATTGGGTGAAGGCCTGCTCTTCGCCTGGCGCAAGCTCCTGTCCCCCGCCGTCGCTGGGGGGAAGGGGGCGGCGGCTGCCGACCTCCAGTCCCAGCGCGATGCCGCCCGGCGCAGGGCGAATCCACGGGGCCGCGGTCTGCGCCTCGGGACGCGGCCGCTTCCAGCGCGCCGCCCCGCGCGGCTTGCCTCGGCGAGGGTGCTTCCGCACGGTCTGCCCCATGCCGTCGCCGTCCCCGGAACCTCCAGCCGATGATGCGGTCATCGCCCGGGCGTTGCGGCGTTCGTTGGCGGTGCTGCTCGTGATGGCGGTCTCGGCAGGAGCGGTCGTCCTCGGCATCACGCGGCGTCCCGCCCCGGTCGCTTCGAAGCAGACCGCTTTGGCCGCGCCGCTGCCGGCCGCCGCTCCGGTGCCGGTGCCGACCGTGAAGTTCACCGATGTCACCGCCGCGGCGGGGATCACCTTCCGGCACAGCAACGGGGCGCGCGGCGAGAAGTTGTTGCCGGAGACGATGGGCGGCGGCGTGGCGTGGATCGACTTCGACGACGACGGCGATCCGGACCTGCTCTTCATCAACTCGACATTCTGGCCCGACGATCCGCGGCGGGCGGAGGGACGCCCCTTGCCCACGCTCTCGCTCTGGCGCAACGACACGCCGCGGGGGGGCGCGCCGAAGTTCACGGATGTCACCGCCGGCTCGGGCCTGGACGTGGAGCTCTACGGCATGGGCGTGGCCTGCGGCGACTTCGACAACGACGGGCTAGTGGACATCTTCGTCACCGCGGTCGGCTCGGACCGGCTTTTCCGCAACCTGGGCGGCGGGAAGTTCGCCGACGTCACGGTCGCTGCCGGCGTGGGCGGTCCGGCGGAGGCGTGGAGCACGGCGGCGGCCTGGCTCGATGTGGACAACGACGGCGACCTCGACCTCTTCGTCGCCGGCTATGTCCGTTGGTCCCCCGGGCTCGACCGCGAGGTGAACAACCAGTTGGTCGGCGTCGGGCGCGCCTACGGGCGGCCGTGGAACTTCCCCGGCGCCCTGCCGCGGCTCTACCGCAACGACGGTGCGGGGCGCTTCACCGATGTCTCTGCCGCGAGCGGCCTGCAGGTCAGGAACCCGGCGACCGGATTGCCCATGGCCAAGACGCTCGCCGTCGCGCCCATCGACCTGAACCAGGACGGCTTCATGGACCTCGTCGTCGCCAACGACACGGTGCAGAACTTCGTCTTCACCAACCGCCACGACGGCACCTTCGCCGAGGTCGGGCGCGAGAGCGGCATCGCCTTCGACCCCTACGGCCAGGCCCGCGGAGCGATGGGCATCGACGCCGCGCGCTTCCGCAACGACGAAGCGTTGGGCATCGCCATCGGCAACTTCGCGAACGAGATGAACGCGCTCTACGTCTCGCGTCCCGCGGCGCGCGACCAGCTGCTCTTCACGGACGAGGCCATCACCGAGGGGCTCGGACCCGCGAGCCGGCAGCTCTTGAAGTTCGGGCTCTTCTTCTTCGACTACGACCTCGATGGGCGGCTCGACGTGCTCACGGCCGACGGGCATCTCGAGGAAGAGGTCGAGAAGATCCAGGCCGGCGTGCGCTACCGCCAGCCGGCGCAGCTCTTCTGGAACGCCGGCGGCGCGACCGGCGCGACCTTCGTCCCGGTGGACGCGGCCCATGCGGGCGCCGATCTGTTCCAGCCGCTGGTCGGACGCGGCAGCGCCTACGCGGACTTCGATGGCGACGGCGATCCGGACGTCGTGATCACCCAGATCGGCGGGCCGCCCGTGCTCCTGCGCAACGACCAACGTCTGTCCCACCACTGGATCCGCCTGAAGCTGATCGGACGGCGGGCCAACCGCGACGCGATCGGGGCCTGGGCCACGGTGAAGGCCGACGGAAAGACGATGGCGCGCCAGGTCATGCCGACGCGCAGCTACCTTTCGCAGAGCGAGCTCGTGCTCACCTTCGGTCTCGGCGATTCGGCGCGCGTGGACGAGGTCTCGGTGGTGTGGCCCGGAGGAAGGACGCAGAAGGTGTCCGGCGTCGCGATCGACAGGGTGACCGAAGTGCGCGAACCCTGAGCTGATTCTTACCGGGCGGGCGTCTGGCGAGTCTTCACCGGATCGTCACCCGCGTCGCCGATCCAAAGGCTGGCCAACGGCGGCGTCTTCCGGGAACGTCGACAGATATGGCTTGGCTCTCGGGGTCTCTATCGCGCGTCGGTGGCGCGCTGCGTTCGTTGGCTACGGTCGGTGTGGTGGTCGTTGCCGCCTCGTCGGCGATGGCGGCCGACGCGCCGGACATCGGACGCCGGGTCGTGCTGGTGGTGTTCGATGGTATGCGGCCGGACTTCATCACCCCGCAATACGCGCCGAACCTCTACTCGCTGGCGACGAACGGCGTGTTCTTCCGGAAGCACCACCCGGTCTTCGTGAGCACCACGATCGTCAACGGCACAGCCCTCGCCACCGGCACCCATCCGGGCCGCAGCGGCATCCTCGCCAACAGCGATTTCCGGCCCGCGCTGAACTCGCAGACCGCCGTCGCCTCCGAGGTGCTGGACACCGTCCGGCGCGGCGACCAGCTCTCGGGCGGCCGTTACATCGCCGCGGACACCGTGGCCGAGCTGGTGCAGGACGCCGGTTTCCACACCTACATGGCCGGGACGAAGGGCGTGTCGCTGATGCACGACCGCTCGCCGCGCCGGACCGACACCGCGGCCCACAGCAACTCGGTGACGCTCTTCCGCGGGTTGACGCTCCCGCGGGCGGCGCTCCCTCCGTTGACGAAGCTCAACGACGACAAGGCCTTTCCCGACGCTTTCACCTCCCCGAACGCCGCGTCGGACGGATGGACCACCAAGGCACTGGTCCACGGCCTGTGGAAAAAGGGCATCCCGAAGTATTCGCTGCTCTGGCTGAGCGATCCGGACATCACGCAGCACGCGAAAGGCGTCGGTGCGCCGGAAGCGCTCGCGGCCATCGCGGAGAGCGACAAGAACCTCGGCGAGGTGGTGAAGGTGCTGAAAGAGAAGGGTGTCTTCGACCGGACCGACATCATGGTCGTCTCCGACCACGGTTTCTCCAGCACCGTCCGCAGCGCCGATATCGCCGACGCGCTCAAGAAGCGCGGCCTGAGCGCGCAGGGCAGCTTCAACAACCCTGAACCGGGCGACGTGGTGGTCACCGGTCTGGGGGGCGCCGCGCTGATCCACGTGATCGACCATCGGGAAGACATCCTGGCCAAGACGGTCGAGGTGCTGCAGACGTCGGATTTCACCGGCGTGATCTTCTCGCGCCTACCTCGCGAAGGAACGTTCCCGCTATCGGCCGTCCACTATCCAGGCGGCACGAACGCGCCGGACCTGGTCGTCTCGATGCGCTGGATGCCCGACCGCGCCGAATCCGGCGCGCCCGGACTCATCATCGCCACCGGCGGCGGCAAGGGCACCGGCACCCACGGTTCACTCAGCCGCTACGACATGAACAACACGCTCGTCGCCTCGGGCCCGGGGTTCCGCCGCGGTTTCGTGGACGAGACACCGAGCGGCAACATCGACGTGGCCCCGACCATCCTCCATCTGCTCGGCATCAAGTCGCGTGAGCCGATGGACGGCCGCGTCCTCCAGGAGGCTCTTGCCGGCCACGAAGGACCGGGGCCGGAGGCGAAGCAGAGCAAGCTCGAGGCCGGCCGGAAGATCGGGTTCCTGCGCTGGGACCAATACCTCAAGATCTCGGAGGTCGGCGGCTCGACCTACTACGACGAAGGCAACGGCGAGCTGAAGGTCGAGTAGCGATCGGTGGCGAGACCGCGTTGGCATCCGGCGGCTTTCCCCATGGACCGGACAGGAGCGCGGGCGGCTCGCCCGCGCGGATCTCGTCGCGGCCAGCAAAGCGCGGGCGGGCCGCCCGCGCTCCTATCACTTTCCGGCCCGATGCATGGACTCGTCGGATGCGAGCCTGTGGACAAGACGGCCCAGTCCGACCACTCGGGAGAGCAGGGCGTCCCGGTTCTGTCCACCGCTTCGGACCGTGACTGCCGCTGAACTTCCGCTTGCCACCGGACGCCTCTTCCCCAACCTCCGCGCGCTGTCGCTATGAACTACCAGATCGCGCGCCGCGCCGCCTCGTTGTCCCCGTCTCTCACCCTTGCCATCGATTCCAAGGCCAAGGCCATGAAGGCCGCCGGCGAGGATGTCGTGGGCTTCGGTGCGGGCGAGCCGGATTTCGACACGCCCGACCACATCAAGATGGCCGCCATCAAGGGGCTGGCCGACGGGTTCACGAAGTACACCCCGAGCAGCGGCATCCCGGAACTGCGCCAGGCGATCGCCGACAAGTTCCAGCGCGAGAACGGGCTCACCTACAAGCCGTCGCAGGTCATCGTCAGCAACGGCGGCAAGCATTCGTGCTTCAACGTCATCCTCGCGACCTGCCAGGAAGGCGATGAGGTCATCATCCCGGCGCCGTACTGGCTCAGCTACCCCGAGATGGTGAAGCTCGCCTCGGCCACGCCGGTGGTCCTGGAGACGACCGACAAGACCGAGTTCAAGGTCACGCCCGCACAGCTCCGGGCCGCGATCACGCCGCGCACGCGCCTCTTCATCCTCAATTCGCCCAGCAACCCCACCGGCAGCGTCTACACGCCGGACGAGGTCAAGGCCCTCGGCGACATCTGCGTGGAGAAGGGCGTGCTCATCATGAGCGACGAGATCTACGAGCACCTCACCTACGACGGCGCCGTGGTGAAGAGCGTCGCGAGCTTCAGCCAGGCGCACTACGACCACACCATCATCGTCCACGGCTTCGCCAAGGCCTGGAGCATGACCGGTTGGCGCCTCGGGTTCCTCGCCGCGCCGGAGCCCATCGCCAAGGCCATCGACGCCCTCCAGTCGCATAGCACCAGCAATCCCACCAGTTTCGCGCAGAAGGGCGGGGTGGCGGCGCTCAACGGCTCGCAGGACCATCTGCCCAAGTGGCTGGCCGAATACGCCAAGCGCCGCACGCGAGCGTGGCAGATGCTCAACGCCGTCCCCGGCGTCACCTGCGTGAACAGCAAGGGCGCGTTCTACCTCTTCCCGAACATCTCCGGCACCGGCCTCAAGTCGGCGGACTTCTGCGCGCGGCTGCTGGAGCAGGAAAAGGTCGCCGCCGTCCCGGGCATCGCCTTCGGCGCGGACGACTACATCCGCATCAGCTACGCCACCGGCCTCGCCAACATCGAGAAGGGGCTGGAGCGCATGGACCGTTTCGTCCGCGGGCTGAAGGGCTGAGGTCTCCGCAAGGAGCACGGCGCCGATCGCTATCTCCGGGCCCGGGGATTCACTTCCTCAGCCGGAAGTACCGTGCTTCGACGATGCCGGCGGCCGTGTACGGGCTGCTGATCACGGGCCCGGGCACATCGGTCCACGGGCCTTGTGCCGTGGCGGCTTGTTGCAAGATGAAGCCGCCGCGGGTCCAGCTGAGCGTGGTGGTGTCGTCCGCGCCGCTGATCGCCAGAACGGCGGGGACCGCGAGGCGCTGCGCGTCGGTGACCGAGATGCCGAAGGTGATGTCCGCGCTGCGCAGGTTGTAGTTGTGGACCTCGACCGCGAGCAGGTTGTCGCCGGCGACGAGGTTCTCCGCCAACGCACCGCCGACGGTGAACTCGTCGAGACAAGTGGCGTCGCCTTCGCAGGGGAAGCCCGCCGCCAAAGTGCCGTTCCCGATAGCGGCCGGCGCATCGTCCATCCGAAGGCGATAGATCTCGTGGCCGTTCAGGTAGAAGACCGCGCCATCGTCGATGAGCCCCGAGAACTGGAGTGAACCGCCGGCCGTCTTCTCGCTGACCTGGAAACGGGTCCGGAAGTAATAGGTGGGATATGGGAACCCGGTCCGAGGATCCGACGGGATCTCCGCGCCGCGCGGCGTGATGTCGGGGTTCGGGCCGGTCGACCGGACGTCGGCCCAAAGCAGTCCCGCTCCCGGTCCGCCCCATCCGGAATCATCGTAGCCCGGAGCGGTCCAGGCCACGCCGTCCAGGTCGGCGGCGGTGAACCGCCAAGCGTGGGTCAAGGCGACGACCTCGTTGGTGGCGAGATAGCTGGCGGTCGTGAAGAGCAGGTTCGACGACGTGTGGATGGTGGCCCCTGCCGCGGACACGGCGCGAAAATAGTACGGCGTGCCCGGCACCAACCCGGTGACCAAAGCCGCGTGCTTCGTGGTCGCGGTGGTCTGGAGCGGGGTGGCGGAACCGAGATCCACCGTGGGGCCGTACTCGACCTGCGTGGTCGCCGGGGCGGTGGTGGTCCAGGTGATCGTGGCCGCGTCGTCGTCCGCGAGCGCCACGATGTCGTTGATGAACCCGGGCAGCGGTCTCGCGAAGACGCCGAGGTGGCCGCCGACCGTGCGTTCCTTGCCGGAATCGGCGACCGCGCTGGGACGGTTCAGCCGTTTGACAGCCCCGGTGCTGTCCTCGGCGGACATCGTCGTGGATCCGCCGCCGTCCATGTTGATGCCGTCGTGCGCGCCGAGCAGCAGCAGCCACGCGGCGGTCTCATAATCATACGCGCCGTCGCTGTAACCGCCTTGGCGGCCGTCGATGGTCAGCAGATAAAGGTAGCGGCGGTCGGCCGACAGGCCGATGGCGGTGCGCGGGTTCGCCTGATGGACGAAGCCACCGTTGCCGAGGTACTGCCGTCCGATGTTCACACCGGAGACGAGGACCGGATAATCGCCGCTGATGGCGGTCCAGATGCCGGTGGTGTCGGTCGCCGGCCAGTTGGTGTGGACGATCTTGGCGTGGTTGGCCGCGTCGACCATGAGCGTCGCCGCGTTGGCAAGACCATTGGGCGGCGACACCTGTTCGCCGCGGCTGATGGCCAGGCCGGACACGGCCATCGCCGTTCCTTCGGGCAGGTAATAATCCTGCGGGTTGAAGAACCCGCCGTTGATCCCCACCTGCACGCCGTTGAGCTTCACGAAACGGCTCACCGTCATGCCGGCGGTCTCGCGGACGTTGGCCTGATAGTTCGTGATGCGCGGCGAGCTGAGCAGCTGGATGTCCGGATCGGTGAGATCGATCCGCAGCGCGTTCGCGACCATCAGGTTGGAGAAATCCCCGCCGCGCGCCGTGTTCGTGGCGATGACGTGGTCGATGCCCTTGAACTTCGGGACCCACGCGCCGAGCTCCGGCGCGGCCGCAACCGGCAGCAAGTCGATGAGGAAGAGGCAGCACGCGAGCGGCCTGAGGAGCGGCATCCAGAGAGGTTTCATGCGAAGGGCGAAGGGGAGGTGCGGCGGCGGATCAGTTCCCGCTGTAGCGGTAGGCGTAGCCCGGGATCGGGTCGCGCATGTAGGCGGGGTTGTGGCCGTCGTGGTAGATCTTGATGAAGTCGACATGGCCGTCCACGAAGGCGACGACGCTCTCGGCGTCCCGGTAGAAGGGCGAGTTCTTGTCGCCGGTGCGGCTGCGATGCCACGAGAGCGGCCCGTGGGCGGTCCACTCCATGGTCAGCAACGTGCGCTTGGGTTCGGTGATCGCGGACACAGCCCATCCGGCGATGTTCGGCGCCCCGGCGACGACCACACCGTTGAAGTTGTAGCTGCCATAGCTGAAGCGCTCGCTCTGGTGGAACGGCCGCGGGTCCGAATAGCCGCGATCGTCGGGGCACGCGAAGACGTGGTCGTTGGTCGAGGAAGGTCCCTTGAGCCCGAGATACCCCTTCACCTGTTCTTTGTACGACCATTGGAGCTCGCCGGCCTGGTCCGGGACGATGCCTGGCAAGGTCTTCGAGTGGTCATCGCTGAACTGGAGCACGGCGCGGTCGACCTGGCCGAGGTTCGAAGCGCAGAGCGCCAGACGTGCCGCACGCCGGCTCTTGGTGACCGGGATGATCACCGCCGCGGCAAGCACGGACGCCGCCGCCAGCGCCGCCGCCAAGTCGTGCGATGTGAAAGCGCCCCGACGTCGGGCAGAAGCGGCCGGGCGGTGCGGTCCGGCGCCAAGGTTGAAGGTTTCCCGCTTCATCGCGCGGTCCCGGGGTTGGCGGGTCCGCCGAGCGCGGCCGAGTCCAGACGCTCATAGAGCGCGTCGAACGGCTCCCGTCCGGGCCCGGCCGCGGCGGGCATGCCGACCTTGGCCGGTCGGCTCACGACGGACGCGTGGAGGAGGCCCTGACCGCCCAAGGCCTTGAGTTCTTGGATCCCGAAGATACCGCCGGGGCAGAAGGCGACGACCTTGGGCTTCACCGCACCGAGGCTTCCGCGCTGTTCGTCGCTCAACAACGGCGCGCCCATGAACGACACGACGACGTCGCCGACCGCGCCGCGCCGGAGCAGTTCGTGGAGATCGCCCGCCGGGACCTGCAACGGTCGGAGCGGATCGACTTGGAGCGCCTGGACGACGGGGTCCTTGGCTCCGCTCTTCTTGAGTTCCCGGGTGAAGCTGCCCAGCGCGATGTCGATGGCCGGTTGCTTGAAGGTGCTCGTGTCCCTCGCCAAGACCGTGACGCGCCCGCCGGGGCCGAGAAGGCGCGCGGCCTCCTGCGCCAGCGCGCGGCCGATCTCTTCGTGGATGCGCGGTTCGACCCGGGGCGGAAGACCGGAGGTTGCGGCCCAGATGGCCGTCAACGAGGCGAGGACCACTGCGGCCGAAAGGACCGAGGTCGAAGCGCGGGTCCTCATGGGAGGGCAGGGGAGAATTCCGGGCGGGCGACGTCCATGTCAGAACACAGCGCGCGGCTTGGAGAAGACGACGTTGGTCAGGCCGCTCGCCAAGGCCGAGCTGATCTGCGCGCGCAGGGCAGGGGTCTTGGTGTTCTGCACGCTGCCGTCGGCGAGGGCGAGGTTGCCGTTCAGCGCGTGCAGGTTCTTGTCCCAGGCGGCGTCGATCGAGGTGCCGAGGAAGATGCTCCACTGCGGGTCCACGCCGCCTCCGCCGCCGGTGACGTTGCTGTCGCCGCCGACGATGGTCTGGGGCTTGGTGTCGTCCGCCTTGGTGCCGACGAAGTAGCTCACGTTGGCGGCACCGTCGAGGTTCGCCCAGTTGGTGCCGGGTTTGCGCGCTTTGTCCGTCGGGCACAGCAGGATCCGGGGCGACCCGAGTTCGTTCGAGCAGAGCCGGAAGTGGTCGGTCCAGTCGGGCGAACCGAGGCTGCCTTCGTTGGTCGAGGCGAGTTGCCACGGATAGCGGTCGCGGTGGTCGTTCGCCCAGACCCGGAAGCCGAGGCTCATCTGCCGGAGGTCGTTGAGGCAGACGGTCTGCTTCGCCTTGGACTTCGCTTTCGCCAGCGACGGCAACAGCAGGCCGGCCAGGATCGCGATGATCGCGATCACGACCAACAGCTCGATCAGCGTGAATGCTTTGCTTTTTCCGGTCGGTGTCATCGTTCCTTCTCCTGTCCGCATCGGCAGTCGCCGGCAGCGCCCCGCCCCGTCCGAGGACCGGTCGCCCGTGTCGCGGACCGTAGCAGAGGACTCCTGCGAAGTAAGCACGACTTGCGCCAGATAGGCGCGCGGTGATGCCGATAAGCCGGTCGCGGAACCGCCATCCGCAGGCGTCGTCTCGTGCCCGGCGCCCGTGCTTCGGCGGGCGCCGCGGCCGAAAGCCTCGCTGGCGGACTTGGACTGCTCCCGTCTACGCTGCTCGGGTGCCCGCTGAGATCGCCATCGTCGTGCCGATGTTCAACGAGTCGGCCAACGTCGCGCCGCTCGTGGACGAGATCGTGCGCCTGTTCGCCGCCGAACCGCGTCCTTGGGAGCTCGTGCTCGTCGACGACCACAGCGACGATGACACCTGGGCGCAGATCCTTGCCGCGCAAGCCCGCGACCCGCGGGTCCGCGGCCTCCGCCACACCAAGAACCGCGGCCAGAGCGCGGCCGTCTGGACCGGCATCAGCGGATCGGAAGCCCCCTTGCTCTGCACGCTCGACGGCGACCTGCAGAACGATCCTGCCGAGCTGCCGAAGATGCTCTCGATGCTCGGCGAGGTGGACTTCGTGTGCGGTCATCGCGTGGCGCGGCAGGATTCCTTCGTGCGCAAGATCTCCTCGCGCGTCGCCCGCCTCGCCCGCAAGGCCGCGTTGCGCTTCGATTTTGCGGACACCGGTTGCGCGCTGCGCGCCTTCAAGCGCTCCTCGCTCTTCGGCGTGTTCCCGTTCAACGGCCTCCACCGTTTCCTGCCGATCCTCGTCGCCGGGAACGGCAGCCGCTGTCGCGAAGTCCCGGTGAACCACCGGCCGCGCGTCGCCGGCGTCAGCAAATATGGCGTCTGGAACCGCGCCTTCCGCGGCCTCCACGACCTCGTCGGCGTCGCGTGGTACCAGCGCCGCCGGATCGATGCCGTGCCGGTGGATGATTCCCGCGCCGCGCGCTGAGCGGTTCCGGGCAGCGTCCTGAGCGCGCGGCTTTTTGCTTTGACAGGGCTGGAAGAAATTTTGACGCGGCCTCTGCTGCTGCCCACATTGGGCGGGCTCGCGCCGGTCGGCATCCGCGGCGGGCACAACGCAGAGACATCCGACGGCTCCGACGATCTATGAGCGAAGAGAACATGAACAACTTCACGCCCCGCGCGCAGCAGGTGCTCGCCTTGGCGCGCAAGGAGGCGGACCGGTTCAACCACAACTTCGTCGGCACGGAGCACCTGCTGCTCGGTCTGATCAAGCTCGGCCAAGGGGTCGCGGTGAACGTGCTCCAGCGGATGGGCCTCGACCTCGACAACGTCCGCCAAGAGGTCGAGAAGGAGGTCCGCGGCGGCGGCGAGGGCAAGGTCAGCGGGAACATCCCGTACACTCCGCGCGTGAAGAAGGTGCTCTCCCTCGCCGCGAAGGAGGCGAAGGCGCTCAGCCACACCTACGTCGGCACCGAGCACATCCTGCTCGGCCTGCTCCGCGAAGGCGACGGCGTGGCCGCGAAGGTGCTCAAGAACCTCGACGTGGACATCGAGCTCTGCCGCCAGGAGATCCTCAAGGAGCTGGACCCCGGGTTCCAGCAGAACGAAGGCGAAGAAGGTGCCGGCGAGGAGAAGAGCGAGCCCGTGAAGGCTGGTGGCGCCAAGGGCGACGCGGGCAAGAAGGAGCTCAAGACGCCCGCGCTGAAAGCATTCGGCCGCGACCTCACCGAGTACGCCAAGAAGGGCGAGATGGACCCGGTGATCGGCCGCGCCAACGAGATCGAGCGGGTCATCCAGATCCTCTGCCGCCGCACCAAGAACAATCCCGTGCTGCTCGGCGAGGCCGGCGTGGGCAAGACGGCCATCGTCGAAGGGCTCGCCCAAGAGATCTCCAAGGGCAACGTCCCCGAACTGCTCGCGAACAAGCGCGTCATCACCCTCGACCTCGCCCTCATGGTCGCCGGCACCAAGTACCGCGGCCAGTTCGAGGAGCGCATCAAGGCCGTGATGGACGAGATCAAGAAGGCGAAGAACGTCATCCTCTTCATCGACGAGCTCCACACCATCGTCGGCGCCGGTTCGGCCGAGGGAACGATGGATGCCTCGAACATCTTCAAGCCCGCGCTGAGCCGCGGCGAGATGCAGATCGTCGGCGCGACCACGCTCAACGAGTACCGCAAGTACATCGAGAAGGACTCCGCCCTGGAGCGCCGCTTCCAGACGGTGAAGGTCGAACCGCCGAGCGTCGACGACGCCATCACCATCCTCAACGGCCTCAAATCGAAGTACGAGGAGCACCACAAGGCGATGTTCTCCGCCGAGGCGATCACCGCCTGCGTGCGTCTCAGCGACCGCTACATCACCGCGCGGTTCCTGCCCGACAAGGCGATCGACGTCATGGACGAGGCCGGTTCCAAGGCCCGCATCGGCGCCATGCAGCGCCCGCCCAACGTCAAGGACATCGAGGCCGAGGTCGAAGCGCTCAAGGCCAAGAAAGAGCAGGCCATCAAGGACCAGGACTTCGAGGGCGCCGCCCAGCTCCGCGACAAGGAGAAAGCCGCCAAGGAGTCGCTCGAGAAGATCCTCGCCGAATGGAAGACTGCCAAGGACGAGCGCCGCGTGCAGGTCACCGAGGACGACATCCTCCAGGTCGTCGCCAAGTGGACGGGCATCCCGCTCCAGCGCATGGGCCAGACCGAGACGCAGAAGCTGCTCGTCGTCGAGCAGGAGCTCGCCAAGATCGTCATCGGCCAGAAGGACGCCGTGTTCGCGCTCGCGAAATCGCTCCGTCGCGCCCGCGCTGACCTCAAGGACCCGAAGCGCCCCATCGGCTGCTTCGCGCTGCTCGGGCCGACCGGCGTCGGCAAGACGCTGCTCGCCCGCACGCTCGCCGAGCAGATGTTCGGATCCTCGCAGAACCTCATCCAGCTCGACATGAGCGAGTACATGGAGAAGTTCACCGTCAGCCGCCTCATCGGTTCGCCCCCGGGCTACGTCGGCTACGAGGAGGGCGGCCAGCTCACCGAGAAGGTCCGCCGCCAGCCTTACTCCGTCGTGCTGTTCGACGAGATCGAGAAGGCGCACCCGGACGTGATGAACATGCTGCTCCAGATCCTGGAGGAGGGTAAGCTCACCGATTCGCTCGGTCGTCAGATCGACTTCCGCAACACCATCATCCTGCTCACGTCGAACGTCGGTTCGGACGTCCTGCGCAAGAACAGCGTGATGGGCTTCGCCAAACAGAGCGACACGACCGACTACGAGACGATGCGCGGCAAGACGCTCGAGGAGGCCAAGAAGGCGTTCCGCCCCGAGTTCCTCAACCGCCTCGACGACATCATCGTCTTCCGCACGCTCGGCCGTCCCGAGCTCACCACCATCCTCGGGCTCGAGGTGAAGAAGGTCATGGAACGCATGGCCCGCAAGAGCGTGGCGCTCGTGCTCGACGAGAAGGCGAAGGACTTCCTGGTCGAGAAAGGTTTCGACCCGCAGTACGGCGCGCGCCCGATGCGCCGCTCGGTGGAGAAGTACCTCGAGGACCCGCTGGTCGAAGAGATCCTCCGCGGCTCGTTGACCGACGGCGTCCCCGTCGAGGTCAGTGCCGAGAAGGACAAGCTGACCTTCACCCAGAAGACCGTCCCGGTCGTCGCCGAGGCGACGCCGGCGGGCTGATCGTCCGGCCGCAGATCCCGAGCGCCGCCTTCACCGCGGCGCTTTTTTTGCCGCTCCTGATCGCGCCCGGATCAGCAAGGTTGTTGGCAACGCTCCGTGCTGCTCAGGTAGTCTCTTTTCTGTCGCCCCATGCGGATTCCGTAGGTGAAAAACACGTCGCCGCTTGCTCGGGCCATCGTTTGACCGGTTCACCGTCGTTGTCGGCTAGCCTGCCTAGCTTCTGAAGTCGCTTGATGGCGTGGTCAATGGTGGGGCGAACTTCCTCCGGGATGAGCTTGCGCCGGCCTTTCTCGGCATCGGTGGCCAGCAGGGCTCAGGGGACGGGTTGGCCCGTCTTCGTGTCGAGCCTTACGTCCACCTTGCAGACGTGGAAGCGCGGGATGAGCACGCATTCGTTGAGGATCCCGATGTCGAACGTCGGTGCCTTCTGCCCGAGCGCGGTCATCCATTCTTCGACGTTCGACGTTGGTTCTGGCATCTTCGGCCTCCGTGAAAGCCGCTGTCCTGCATGGCAAGGAAGACATCCGCATCGAGGAGGTCCCGGAGCGTCCGCTCGAGCCCGGCGAGGTGCGGGTGCGCATCGAGGCAGCGCTGACGTGCGGGACGGACCTCAAGGTCTACAAGCGCGGTTACCACGCAAAGATGCTCACGCCGCCGTGTGTCTTCGGGCATGAGCTGGCCGGCGTGATCACGGAAACGCGGAGCGCAGGATGGTCGGTCGGCGAGCGCGTCGTCGCGGCGAACTCCGCTCCGTGCGGCGAGTGTTTCTACTGCGGCGAGGAGCAGCCGAACCTCTGCGACGACCTGCTCTTCCTCAACGGCGCCTATGCCGGGTCCATCGTCGTCCCCGCGCGGATCGCCGCGAAGAACCTCTTGCGGCTGCGGCCGGAGACGTCGTTCCGCGACGCCGCGCTCACCGAGCCGCTGGCCTGCGTGGTCCAAGGTATCGAGGACCTGAGGCTCCGCGCCGGTGGACATGTCCTCGTGCTCGGGGCCGGGCCGATCGGGCTCTTCGCCGTCGCGTTGGCGAAGGACGCCGGGTGCGAGGTGACCGTGGCCGGCCGCGGCGAGGAGCGTCTCGCGCTCGCCTGTCGCCTTGGTGCGACCCGGATCGTGGACATGGCCGGCCGCGAGGACCTCGTGGACGCGGTGCGGTCGTCGCTGCCGACGACGCGGCACGACGTGGTGTTCGAGGCCGTGGGCAAGCCGTCGGCTTGGGAGGCGGCGGTCTCGTTGGTCCGGAAGGGCGGCCGCGTGAACCTGTTCGGCGGTTGTCCCGGCGGCACTTCCGTGACCTTCGACACGACCCTCCTCCACTACTCGAACCTCACCGTGGTCGCGAGCTTCCACCACACGCCGAGGACCCTCCGCCGAGCGCTCGCCTTGATCGAGGACGGGGTCGTCCGCGCGGCGGATTTCGTCGATGGCGAGGCGGGCCTCAGCGGACTGCCGGAGCTGTTCCGTTCGATGGCGGCGGGCAACCGCGCTGTGAAGACCTTCGTGGACGTGCGTCGCTGAAACCGGGGATGCCGCCTCGTGGCGTGCGATCGCGGTGGTGCCTCCCGCCTCTGTTCCGTCGGCCGCGCCTTTGGGCTTTGCATCACGCTTCCCGTCGCCAGAATTCGCGCATGTCGTCACCCGACCAATTCCGCGAACTGTTCCGCATGCAGAAGGCGCTCAACGAGCGCATCGGCGTCCACACCGACACCATGGACGAAGCGGAGAAGACCAAGTGGATCCTCAACTACACCCGCGCGATGACGCAGGAGATGGCCGAGCTCACCGACAGCGTCCCCTGGAAGTGGTGGGCCAAGTACCAGAAGTTCGACGAGCAGAACGCCCGCGTCGAGGTCGTCGACCTGCTCCACTTCCTCGTCTCGATGGCGCAGGTGCTCGGCATGAGCGCGGACGACGTCTTCGCGGCCTACGTGAAGAAGAACGAGGTGAACTTCAAACGGCAGGAGACCGGCTACGTCGCCAAGGACCATGACGACTCGAAGCACATCTGAACGCCCGTGCGGTCGCGCGGTCTCTACGGCATGAAACGATCCGTCACGTTCATCCTCTGGGCCTGGCTCGGCGTCCTCGGCGCCTTCGCCGATGACGGGGCGTACCCGACCGACCTCGCGCGCTGGCAGGCGAAGCTCGCCGCGGACCCGAAGGACATCGGCACACTGGTCGCGCTGGGCAAGCTCTGCCACAACCGCGGCACGCTCGACGTGCCGGACGCGGCCGATGCGGTCGAGCTCGCGCGGAAGTACCTAGGCGAGGCCCTGAAGATCGATCCGAAGCACGCCTTCGCCCGTGCGCTCCACGGCAGCACCACCGTCCTCACCGCCAAGCAGGCGTGGTTGCCCACGACCAAGATCAGCCGCGTCCGCAAGGGCATCGCCGAGATGGACGCGGCGCTCAAGGACAGCCCTGGCGACCCGGACGCGCGCTTCACCCGGGCGAGCAACAACATGTTCCTCCCCGAATTTTTCGACCGGAAGTCCATCGTGATCGCCGACTTCGCGTGGCTCCAGGAGCGGGTGGACCAAAGGAAGTTCGACGCGGAGTTCCGGCAGTACGTCTGCCTCTTCCACGGTAGGGCGCAGTCGAAGCTGGGCGACACGACGAAGGCGGAGAGCCTGTGGCGGGCGGGTATCGCGATCGACCCGGCATCGAAAGTAGCCGATGAATTGCGCCGTGCCCTCGACCCGGGGCGACCGGACCGATGAGCCCGAAGAAATCAACCACCTCGCCGGTGTCCGCGCCGCCCCACGTCCGCAGGAGCCGCGCCGCCGTCCCCGCCGCCCATCGGCGCGACATCGAGGCCGTCCTCATCCCGCCGGCCCGGATCCAGCGCCGTGTCTCCGAGCTCGCCCAGATCATCTCGGCGGACTACCGCGGCAAGGAGTTCGTCATCGTCGCGCTGCTGAACGGCACGGTGATGTTCCTGGCCGACCTGATGCGCCGGATGGAGTTCCCGCTCCAGCTCGACCTCATGGGCGTGAGCAGCTACCGGGGCGGCACGTCGTCGGGCGAGCTGGAGTTCACGCGCCCGCTGAAGCTCGACATCCGCGGCCGGCACGTGCTGTTGGTCGACGACATCCTCGACACCGGTAAGACGTTGCGGGCGGTGTCCACCGAGCTGGGGTCGCTCGGTGCCGCGAGCGTGCGGACTTGTGTGCTGCTCGACAAGCCGTCCGGGCGCGTCGGCGAGTTCACCGCGGATTACGTTGGCTTCGTGGTGCCGCATCTCTTCGTGGTCGGCTACGGTCTCGACTTCGACGAGAAGTACCGAAACCTGCCGTTCGTCGGCGTGCTCAAGGAAGAGGTCTACCAGGCCGCCCGGTGACGGCGCCCCGGGACGCCGTCACCGGCGCTGTCGTCCGGTGCGGGCTCCGTCTCACGCGCTTCTTTCGCGGCGATCACCTCCCCCAGGTTTCCATTTAGAAGAGCCGGACCACTCCTTTCGCCATCGTGCCATCGGGTGGTCCCGCCGATGCTCCGCCACAGAAGAGGAAGAGTCGTACAGCGGGCGATCCTGAGACGGAACCATGCATTCAAAGGGTGGGTGGAACGGGCCACCGGCCCGTTGGGGCGGGCTACCAGCCCGCCGCGTTGGGTGCGCCGGGAACGCATCCTCCGGCGGGTGCGTGCTCGTGCCGGAGCTCGGCGGCAAGTTGCCGCCGAGAACGGCCAGGTTGGCCGTTCCACCCGGATCCATCTGCATGGTTCAGGCTAAGACGGCCCTGGGGCCTTGGGCGGTCCGCTTGCTTTCGCCTTCCCCGGCCGACACACTCGCCCGATGAAGAAAGACGTCGTGCCCGTGCAGATCCGCGGCATCCTCCCGGCCGATAGCGGGTGCGCGCTCTTCATCGGCGACGACGAGAAGGTCTTCGTCATCCAGGTGGAGCACAACATGGGCAACGTCATCGGCAACGCCCTGCGCGGCACCCACCCTGAGCGGCCGCTCACCCACGACCTGATGGGCCGGATGTTCGACGGCTTCGGCATCGCGGTGGAGCGGGTCGTCATCACCGAGCTCCGCAACGCGACCTACTTCGCCCGGTTGATCCTGAAGCAGGAGAACGAGCTGGGCAGCAAGATCGTCGAGATCGACGCGCGCCCGAGCGACTGCCTCGCGCTCGCCGCCATGCAGAAGAAGCCGATCTACGTCACCACGAAGCTCTTCCACGAGGTCGAGGACATGAGCGAGGTGCTCACGCGCATCGGCGACGGGGGCGGCGAAGGCATGGAGGGCGACGGACCCGGGCCGGCTTGATGGCGAAGGCATCCGCCAACCCCGCCGCGCCAGTCGTGCTCGTCTGCGGCGACGACGACTTCACGGTCAAGCAGCGCGCCAAGGCGCTCTACGAACAGTGGGGCGCCGAGCTGGGCGGCATGGACCACGAGATCGTCGACGCCACTGCCGCGAACACCGGCGACGCTCTCGCCCGGCTCAACAAGCTCCGCGCGGCGCTCAACACGCTGCCGTTCTTCGGGGGCGCCAAGGCGGTGTGGTTCCGCGACTGCAACTTCCTCGGCGAGGACCGCACCGCCAGCAGCGCCGCGGTCACGGCCGCGCTCACCGAGTTCGCGGAGATGCTGAAGGGTTTCAAGTGGGACGGCGTCCGGTTGCTGATCTCCGCGAGCAAGCCGGACAAGCGGCGCTCGTTCTACAAGACTCTCGAGAAACTCGGCACCGTCGAGTCCTTCGTCGCGCTCTCGGCGGACGACAAGGAATGGGCGGGCCGCGCCGAGACCGAGGCGCTGCGCATCGTGAGGGCCGCGGGCAAGGATATCAGCGACGACGCGCTCGGCGAACTCGTCATGCGCGTCGGCCCGAACCTCCGCGCCCTCGCCAGCGAGACCGAGAAGCTCCTCCTCTACATCGGCGACCGGGGCGAGATCACTTTGACCGACGTCCGCACGCTCACCACCCGGCAGAAGCTGGCGCAGGCCTTCGCGCTGGGCGAGGCGCTGGGCGACCGCGACCTGGGCAAGCTCATGCGCGTGCTCGACCAGGAGCTCTGGGAGATCCGCACCGGCGCGGACAAGAAGAAGTCGGAGATCGGCCTGCTCTACGGCTTGATCTCGAAGGTCCGCGGCATGCTGATGCTCAAGGACCTGGCGAACACCGGCGCGCTGAAGCCGGTGCGCGACTACAACGCGTTCAAGACCCAGATGGACCGGGTGGCCCAGTCGGCCGGGGAAGGGATGCCGGACGACAAGCGCTTCAACCCGCTCGCGGGCCATCCGTTCGTGGTCTTCAAGACTTTCAACCAGTCCGCGAACTACGAGCTGCCGGAACTGGTCCGGGCGATGGACCTGTTGCTCGGCGCCAACGTGAGGCTCGTCAGCAGCGGGCTCGACGACGCCATGGTGCTGCAACAGGCGTTGGTCGAGATCGTGGGCCTGAAACCGCGCCGGACCGTCCGCTGAGGCGGGGCAGGGGGCTCGGGAGGGTTCTACGGGCGACTTCCGCGCCGATCCGACGACGTCGACCACAACCCGTGGAAGCAGAAGGTTGACGCGACCCCGCCAATTGATAGGGTCCGCGGCTCTGCTCCCGCTGGGAGGCACGTAGATACACATGAAACGCCAGTACCAACCGTCCAAGATCCGTCGAGTGCGCCAACACGGTTTTCGCGCCCGCATGTCCACCAAAGCCGGCCGCGAGATCATCCGCCGCCGCCGCAACCTCGGCCGCGTGCGCCTCACTCCGGTCTGATCCCGACATGCCTGCCGCACCGGGCCAGCGACTCCGCTTCGGGCGGGACCGTCGGATCCGCTCGGCAGGCAGCTTCGCGCGGCTCAAGACCGAAGGCCAACGGCTCGCCCACGGGTGTCTGGTGTTGAACTGGAGCTTGGGGCGGGCCGGGTCCGTCTCCCGGTTGGGGGTCATCACCAGCCGCAAGGTCGGCGATGCGGTCGCCCGCAACCGCGCCCGCCGTCTCCTGCGCGAAGCGTTCCGGCGGAACCAGCTCAGGCTGGTCGCGCCCGCCGAACTCATCTTGATCGCCCGGCCTTCCATCGGTCCCCACGGTTACGTGGAGGTGGAGCGCGATTTTTTGCAGGCGTTGCGCCGCGCGCGTCTGCTCGCCGTCGAACCTCCGTCCGTCGTCCCCGCGTGAACCCGCTGCGTCATCTATTGGTCGCGCTGCTGCAGGTGTACCGCTGGGTGCTGTCGCCCATGAAGAACGCCCTGCTCGGGAGCACGGGTTGCTGCCGCTATCTGCCGACCTGCTCGGCCTACGCGATCGACGCCCTGCGGACGCACGGCGTCCGTCGCGGCGGCGCCCTCGCCGTCGGCCGGATCTGCCGCTGCCATCCTTGGGGTGGCCACGGCGCCGATCCGGTCCCGACGGCGCTCCTCCGTTCCTGACCTCTTTTTCGCCCACTTTCTCCGCATGGACCGCAAAGGCATAGCCATCCTCGTCGTCGCGTTCGGCCTCATGGTCTCGTGGCCGTGGATGGTCACCAAGATCTATCCGCCGAAGCCGGTGGATCCGGCGAGCACGGACACGGTCGCCCAGGTGGCCACGTCCGGCACAGCGTCGCCCGCGGCGTCGGTCGGGCAAGCACCGGTGGCCGCGGCGGCCGCGGTCGTCCCGCCCCAGCTCGGGGCCGGTGCTCCGGAGCAGACGCTGGTGCTCGAGAACGACAAGGTCCGCGCGACCTTCTCGTCGCTCGGCGGCGGCCTGAAGCACGTCGAGCTGAAGGATTACCGGGCCCGGATCCACCGCTCCAAGGAGGATCCGGACAAAGAGCTCGCCGCGTTGAACAAACCGGCGTTCGTGCCGGCGTTCACACACGTGAACACCGAAGCCCTGACCGGCGACGGCGTGTTCGTCCTTTCCCGGGCCGCGGGCGGCATCCGCGCCGAGAAGACGCTCGCGGGCGGTCTCAAGGTCGTGAAGGAGTTCGCGCTCACCACGAACTTCCAGTTCCGGGCCACCGTGCGGATCGAGAACACCGGCGGTCAGCCGGTCGCGCTGCCGGCCCAGGAGCTGGTGATCGGCACCGGCTCGCCGATGGATCCGCACGAGACGCCCGACCAGCAGGGCGCGCATTGGTTCAACGGCGAGAAATCGGAGCACTTCGATGCCGCCCGGTTCTCGAACGCGACCTTGGGATGCATCCCGGGCACGCCCTTCACCGAGATCCAGACCGGAAACACGAACGTCGTCTGGGCCGCGGTCCACAACCGGTTCTTCACGCTGATCGCCGTGCCCGAGAAGCCGGCCGACCGCTTGGTCGTGCGCGATTATCCGTTGATCCCGCCCTCGAAGGAGCAGATGGCGAACGACGGTAAGCTGAACCCCAAGCCGCAGGCTTACCAAGCGGCCTTCCTCTATCCCGCCGCCACGTTGGCGCCCGGGGCGGTGCTCGAGCGCAAGTACGAAGGCTACGCCGGGCCGAAGGAGTACTTCACCTTGTCGCGGCTCGATCCGCAGCTTGATCTGGTGATGGATTTCACCGGTTTCACCGGCTTCTTCGCCAAGGACCTCCTGCTCAGCCTCAACGGTCTGCACAATTTCATCCCTTCGTACGGTTGGTGCATCATCGCCATCACCGTCATCATCAAAGGTCTCTTCTGGCCGCTCACCGCCGCCAGCACGCGCTCGATGAAGCGCATGCAGGCCATCCAGCCGCAGCTCGCCGCGGTGAAGGAGAAGTACAAGGACAACCCGTCCAAGCTGAACGAGCAGACGCTCAAGGTGATGAAGGACAACAAGGTCAACCCTGCCGCGGGTTGCCTGCCGATGCTCATCCAGTTCCCCGTCTTCATCGGCTTCTTCTTCATGCTCCGCACCGCGATCGAGCTGCGCGGCGAGAGCTTCCTGTGGGCCTGGGACCTTTCCCAGCCGGACACGCTGTTCGTCATCCCGGGGCTCGGCTTCTTCCCGTTCCTCGGCGTCGCCGGTGTCGGGTTGCCGATCAACCTGCTGCCGTTCTTGATGGGCTGCACGTCGCTCTACCTCTCGAGCCTCACGCCGGTGTCGCCGCAGATGGATCCGGCGCAGCAGAAGATGATGAAGTACATGCCCGTGTTCTTCACCTTGTTCCTCTACAACTACAGCTCGGGCCTCACGCTTTACTGGACGGTGCAGAACCTGATCACGGTCCTGCAGACCAAGCTCACCAAGATGAACGCCGACAAGCAGGAGCCCGCCGCCCCCGCCGGCCCGACGAGCCTGCTGAAGCGCAAGCAGTGAGCCCGGACCGCCCCCTACTTCTACCTGTATGGACCCCAAGGCCACCCTCGAACAACTGCTGAGCCACCTCGGCTTCACCGTCACCGTCGCTGCCCGCGATGTGGAGGACCAGATCCTGCTCGACATCCAGAGCGAGGATCCCGGTCGGCTCATCGGCCGTGCCGGCCAGACCTTGGGCGACCTCCAGTTCGTCGTGAACCGGCTCGTCTTCAAGGGCGACACCAAGGTCCCCCGCATCATCCTCGACGTCGGCGGCTACCGTCAGCAGGCGCGCGAGCAGCTCGTCAAGCACGCCCAGGAAGCGGCCGAGAAGGTGCGCCGTTGGGGCGATGTCGTGGAGCTCGAGCCGATGAACGCCTTCGACCGCCGCATCGTCCACCAAGCCCTCAAGGACGACCCGGACATCGAGACCCACAGCGTCGAGGTGGACGGCAGCGAGAAGAAGGTCATCCTCATCCGTCCGAAGCGGGCCTGACCTTCCCGGTCCGATCCGTCCAGAAGCCGCGCGCGTGCGCGGCTTTTTTGTGCCGAGGCTTGGTGCGCGCGGCGCGCCCATCACTTGCCCGGGACCATCGCCGGCCAGAGATAGGCCTGCGCCATCACGAGCAAGCCGACCAGCACCGCCAACGCGACGCTGTGCCAGAAGACCGCCCGGAGGACCGTTCCCGCGTCGGGGCTGTCCTTGTGGCCGCCGGTGGCGACGCTCGCCACCACGATGCTCTGCGCGTCGATCATCTTGCCCATGACGCCGCCAGAGCTGTTCGAAGCCGCCATCAGGACCGGCGACAGCCCGAGCTGGCCCGCGCTGACCTTCTGCAGGTTGCCGAACAGGACGTTCGACGCCGTGTCGCTGCCGGTGAGCGCGACGCCGAGCCATCCGATGATCGGCGAGAAGAACGGGAAGAGCCATCCCGTCCCGGCCATCGCGAGGCCCACCGTGGTGTCGGTGCCGCTGAACCGCGTGGTGAACCCGAGCGCCAGCATCAGGGCGATGGTCAACAACGAGATCCGCACCCGCCACACGGTGCGGCCGTACACCGCGGCGATCCTCGCCGGCGAAAGCCCGAGGCAGAGCCCCGCGGACACGCCGGCCAACGCGAGGGCCGTCCCGGCCGCCGAGAGGAAGTTGAAGGCGAACACCGCCGGCTCGGCCTCGGGTACGGCGACCACAGGCGGCATGCGCAGGACGGCCTTGTGCAGGTACGGCACGGGGAAGGACGGCGACGCCCAGCCGTTCAGCGCGGTCTTCACGGCGGGCAGACCCCAGGTGAAAACGAACACCGAGAGGAAGATCCACGGCAGCCACGCCTTCCATGGCGGTCCCGACGCCGCGCGGGCCGGGCCGGAAGCTGGCGCGGATGCGACCGTCGGCTGGCTCTCAGCGGGGCTCCAGAAACGCATCAGCACCACGAGCGACCCCATCGCGGCGAGCGCGGAGATGATGTCGACCAGCCAAGGTCCATGCAGGTTGCTGATGAGGAACTGGCTCAGTGCGAAGCTCGCGCCCGTGACCAGGCACGCCGGCCAGACGCCCAGCATGCCCCGCCAACCGGATTGCGCGACGACCAGCCAGAACGGGACGATGAGCGAGAAGAGCGGGAGCTGGCGTCCGACCATCGCGCTCAACTGCTGGAGGTCGAGCTCGGTGATCTTCGCCAGGGTGATCAGCGGCGTCCCGAGCGAGCCGAACGCCACCGGCGCCGTGTTGCCGATGAGCGCGAGCTTGGCAGCTTCGAGATGCCGGAACCCGAGCCCGATGATCAGCGCGCCGCTGATCGCCACCGGCGCGCCGAACCCGGCCGCGCCCTCGATGAACGCGCCGAAGCTGAAGGCGATCAGCAGCGCCTGGATCCGTCGGTCGCCGGAGACGCCCGCGACCTGCCGTTGCAGGACCTCGAACTGGCCGGTCTCGACCGCGAGGTTGTAGATGAAGAGGGCGTTGACCAGGATCCATCCGATCGGGAACAGCCCGAAGACCATGCCGTATCCTGCCGCCGCGAAGACGAGCTTCGCCGGCATGTGATAGACCGTGACGGCGACGGTCCCGGCGACGACCAATCCGGCCAGCGCGGCGAACTGCGCGCGGACGTGCCAGAAGGCCAGCAATCCGAGCAGCACGACCACGGGCAGCGCCGCCACCAGCGCGGACGCGCCGATGCTCCCGAGCGGGGAATAATCCTGGGACCAGGTCATGATGGATGCCGGCATCGCCGGGACACGCGACGGCTCGCGGGTCCGAACGGCCGGCTATTGGTGCAGCAGCGTCCAAGGCGTCCACTGGCGAGTCAAGCGACCCGCGCCGCCGGTGGTGCGCTTTGCCGGGAGGGCGGACTTTCCAGTCCGCCCTGTGCCACCCATGTCCAGGCGCCTCTACCTCACCTTGCGCCCTGCCAACCGCAACTCGGCGAGACACCCGGTTGAAAGCCTGCGCAACAGGAGTCCACAACCCCGGCCCGCCATCGCGCCCCGCCTTCACACGGGCGTTGCCGTCGGGTGTTCCGCGCTCCTACGCTCATTCCTTTCGATGAATGCAGGTGCCATCCTCCCAGGAGCCACGTTGGGCGTGCTCGGCAGCGGCCAACTCGGCCGCATGTTCACCATCGCGGCCCGCCGCCTCGGGTACCGCGTGGACATCTTCTCGCCCGACAGCGACACGCCCGCCGGGCAGGTCGGCGATATCGAGGTCGTCGCGGCGTACGAGGACCTGGACCGGGTCCGCGAGTTCGCCCGCGCGGTGAGCGTGGTCACCTTCGAGTTCGAGAACGTCCCCAGCGCCACCAGCCGCGCCGCCGCGGAGGTCGTGCCGGTGCGGCCCGCGGGCGAGGTGCTCCACATCACCCAGCAGCGGTTGCGCGAGAAGACGTTCCTCCGGTCGCACGGATTCCCGGTCACGCCGTTCCGCCGGATCACCACCTTGGCCGAGCTGGAAGCCGCCGCCCGCGACCTCGGTCTTCCCGCGGTGCTGAAGACGGCGAGCTTCGGCTACGATGGCAAGGGCCAGCAGAAGCTGCGGTCCGTCGCGGAGCTTCCGGAGGCGTTCGCCGCGTTGGCCGGCGCGGAAGGGATCTATGAGGCGTTCGTGGATTTCTCCAAAGAGGTCAGCGTCATCGCCGCGCGCACCTCGGACAGCGAGTTCGCGGCGTTCCCGGTCTTCGAGAACGCGCACGCCGACCACATCCTCGACGTCACCTTCGCCCCGGCGGCGATCCCGGATGCGCTGGCCTCCGAGGCGGTCCGCTTGGCCCGCGGCATTCTCGAGGCGCTCGACGTGGTGGGCCTGCTCACGGTCGAGCTGTTCGTCACCCGCGACGGACGCCTGCTGGTGAACGAGCTCGCGCCGCGCACCCACAATTCCGGGCATCTCACCATCGACGCGTGCGTGACCTGCCAGTTCGAGCAGCAGCTCCGGGCGGTCTGCGGTCTGCCGCTGGGGTCGACCGAACTCCGTCGACCGGCCGCGATGGCGAACCTGCTCGGCGACATCTGGATCGCCGCGGGCGGTGAACCGGATTGGGCGGCGGCGCTCTCGGACCCGCTCGTGAAGCTCCACCTCTACGGCAAGGCGTCGCCGCGCAAGGGACGCAAGATGGGCCATCTCACCGCGACCGGCGCCACGGTCGAAGAGGCCGTCGAACGGGTGCGCACGGCGCGGGCGCGCTTGGTGCCGGGCTGATCGGACCGGCTTGCGGCGGGCCGTCCTTTCATCAGCCGGAACGATGCAGTCTGGGATTCCTGGGAGCACAGCCGCCAC
>JBBRQL010000035.1:0-25536 GCA_038226425.1 Verrucomicrobiota bacterium | reverse complement strand
GGCGCGAAAGGCTTCCAGCTTGCCGGGAAGCACGGAGTAGATGCGCAAGTCGAAGGCGCGAGGCTTCGCGGGGGGCGCAAAGTCGAACTTCGCGGTCGGGTCCACGACGAGCGGCACCGACACGATCGTGTCCACGGTCTTCCCATGTTTCTGGTTCGAGGCCGCGTAGCCCTTTTGAAAATCCGGGTCCGCGCCGAACTCCTTCTCCTGCTTCTGCAATTCCTCCCTGCTCGAGGCCGCCATCAGATAGGCGAAGGTGCCGCCGTTGGTGGTGCCGGGCGCGGACCAGTAGCCCATGGTCTCGATGCCGTGCTTCCGGCGCACCGGCTCGACGGTGTCGCGGAAGCGTTCCAGTACGCCGTCCATCTTGTTCGAGGTGACGGTGTAGAGGCGAAGCTCGAAGTAGCGAGGAACTGCCGCCTCGGCGGCCGCGGAGGCGGCAGTCAACACGAGGGCGAACAATACAATCCGGAATCCGGTGATCATGGTCTGAAAGATGGTTTGGAAAGGTCCGAAGGCTTCCGGCCGGCGTCCTCCAGCACCAGCACCCAATCGCCATCGGCCGGTGGCTGGAATTGGCGGCGTTTCTTTTCGGTGATGCTGCCGACCGAAGTGGCTTCGCCGGTGCGTGGGTTGAACCAACTCGCGGTCACCTTCGCGCCGGAGACCTTGCTGAGGTCGATGGTGAGCGGCCTTCGGGTCGGCAGATAGCTGAGGGCGAAGGAACCGTCGTCGGCCAAACCGGTGACGGTTTGGTCGTTCGTCGCGAAGGCGCCACGGCCTTCGACGGCGACGACATTGTTCACGTCGGGGATGAGTTTCCACCAAGGACGGGATCCGAGCAGCGTGCGGAGATGCTTGAGGCTGTCCGCTCCGGGAAGTTCGAGGACTTCGCGCCAGTTGGCCGGCATGTTCCAGTCAGGTGAGCCGTAGGCGTGGCCGAATCCACCGCCGAGCACGCACCAATACGCCTGTTTGCGGGCCTGCAACGCGCTGCCCCAGTCGCCGTGCTCGCCTTCGTAGGTCGATTCGCCGAGGAAGAACGGGCGCACGGGGATCTTCGTGGACTCCGCGTGGCTGACCTCGTAGATGTCCGGTTGGTCCTTGTTCCATGCTTTGTCGAAGCCGCGGAAGTAGCTGTAGACCATCGAGACATCGAGCCACGGCTCGTCAGCGGGCCAGACGTCGGTGCTCGAATGCGTGGACGCTGCGTGATAGGTGATGAGCTGGTGCGGTGCGGTGTCCTTGAGACCGAGACCTAGCGCGCGGATCTCGGCGCGAGCGTTGTCCGGATCGTTGTCGCCGCCGAGGATCCACATCACGTTGTCGTACTTGCGGTAGCGTTCGCCCAGCCAGCGGCCGAGGTCGCGCGACTTCTCGGCGCCGTTGGCGTTGAGCGGCTTGGGAGCGCCGTCCTTCTCCTTGCCCGCCCAGCCTTCGCCGCAGCAACCCGACCACGCGGGCGCGATGGCGAGCATCAAGCCCTGCCGTCGAGCCTCGGCGACGACGCGGTCCACGTGGACGAAGAACTTATCGTCCGGTCGCGCGAAGTCCTGTTCCGGCGGCGTGCCGGCGAAAGGCCGATCACCCGCGAGATTGGTCATGCCGAGAAAGCCGGTGAGCATGACCTGGAGGGCGGTGAAACCCTGTTCCTTCCGCCGCGCGATGTAGTCCTTCGCCTCCGCTTCCGTGAGCTTCGTGAAGAGCATCCACGGCGTGTCGGCCTGGTAGAGGAACGGCGTGCCCGCTTGATCGACGAGATGGCGCCTGTTCTCGCCGACCTTGAGCGGGAACTTCGGCTCGGCGGTCAGGTCACCGAACGAACCCGCCGCACAAACGAGCAAAGCGGCTAGGAGGCAGCGCATGGACCATTCAGTTGATGTTGCGGCTGCCAGGAGCGGGATACTTCTTCGCCACGTCATCCAGCACCAGGACCCAGTCGATCATCTCGCCCTTGTCAGGCGGGGTGAACTCGCGTTCGCCGGTGTTGGCGAACTCGCCGATCGCCTTGGCCGAGCCGTCGCGGGGATTGAACCACCAGGCCTTCACCTTCGCACCGGTGATGGCTCCCATCCGCACCTTGAAGCTCCGGCCGACCGGCACATACACCATCGCGTAGGTGCCGTCGGCGTCGCGCGTGGCCGCGAAGTGGTAGCGTCCGGCACCCGGCACGCGGGTCGGCACGCGGTCGGTCACGATGACCGAATCGTCGGGGATGCGAGTGAGGAAGGGGCGCGACTCCATGAGCGCGCGGCCGTGCTTCATCTGCGCGGCGCCGGGTTGATCCACGGCCTCGGTCCACGGCATCAGCGGGTTGTTGATCGGGTTCTTGCCCGGCGACCACATCTGCCAGACGGAGTGATGGCCGTAGGTATGACCGAACGCTCCGGAGAAAAGATTCCAGTAGAGCGGGCGCCGGACATCGGAGGCGATGGAGTGGCCCAGCTTCTTGGCATCGAAGGACACCGGGTGGTCCTCGTAGATCGGTTCGCCATCGAGCACGGGCTTGACCGGGGTGCGGTCGTAGTCGACGCGGGTCTGGTCGTAGCGCCCGGTGAACTCGGCGACGTGGCCGTTCTGCCGCATGTTGAAGTCGAGCCACGCATCGTCGTGGAACCACTTCGAGGAACCGCTGCCGCCCGGCGGATGCAGCGTCATCAGGTGCGAGCCCCCGTCGCCCTTGCGAAGACCCTTGGCCATCGCCCGGATGATCTCCTTCTGCTCGTCGGTGTCCACGCCACGGTCGCCGCCGAGGATCCAGACCAGGCCCGCGTCCTTGTAGCGCTTGCCCAGCCATTCGCCGTAGACCTCGGCGTTCGACACGGTGAAGAGCGGCTTGCGGGTATCGGAGCTGTCGTGCCAGAAGCGGCCCCAAGTCGGCAGGAACCCGATGTAGAGCCCGCGCTTGTTGGCCTCGGTGACGATGAAGTCGACGTGGTCCCAGTAGTCGTTCTGCGGCCCGTCCTTCACCGCGGGCCGGGTCACGTCGAGGTCGACGAACGGCAGATGGCCGTAGGCGTTCGGGTCGGTGTGGCCTTCCAGTTCGGCGATGGCGACGGACTGGAGCACGTTGAATTTTTTCGCCGCGCGGTTGTCCAGGAAGCGGGCGGCATCCTCGCGGTCCAGCCGGTGGAAGAGCTCCCACGTCGTGTCGCCGAGCCAGAAGAACGGCTTGCCGTCGGCGGTGACGAGGAAGCGGTGGTTGTCGCTGACCTTGAGCCGGGGCAGCGGAGCGGCGAGGGCGGCAAAGGTCGCGAGCGCGAGCGCGAACGGGAGCGCGAGGAGACGTGGCTTCATGGGGTTTATCGAGGTGCGGAGACTGCGGACGGATCCCGGTCGGGTCCACCTTCCGGATCGCCCGGTCCAGCGGACGGACGGCCCGGAGCAGCCGGGACGCCGGACTCCCGGACCGCGGAGCGCGGCCGTGGAGCGTGGTCGTTCGACGCGATACGGGATTCCATCCCCCTACCCTACGGGCGGCAGCCGCACGACCGATTGGACACGCCCGCCGAACACTTGAACGTTCTGCTCAACCCGCGGCCCGGCCTGCTTCTGGAACTGGCTCGGCGTCACCCCGAAGGCTCTCTTGAAGCGGCGGTCGAAATGGCTCTGGTCGGAGAAACCCAGGAGGTCCGCGACCTCCGCGATCGTGCGGTCGCCGAGCCGGAGCAACCGCGCTGCCTCGGCGAGGCGCAGATGGGTCAGGAAGGCGAGGTAGGGCATGCCCGCGACCTGTTTGAAGCTGCGCGTGAACTTCGACGTGCTCATGCCGCACATCCGGGCCGCGCCGGCCAGCGGGAGCTTCGTCGCCGAGGGGGCCCGCATGTGCGCGAGCAGCTTGTTGAAGCGCTGCGCCATCTGGCGCCGCCGCTCGAACTGCCACCGCATCACGTCGGCGTCCTGGAACCGCCGGAGCAGCACGGACAGCAGCATGAGCAGACGCGCCTTGCACGCCGCCTCACGGTACGGCGCCGCTGGGCCCCGGAAGAACTCCTCGGCCAGCTGCCGCAGCACCGAGGCCGCCTCCAGACCGTCGACCTCGGTGCCACGGAGGACGTGCGGACGGTCCTCCAGCTGCGCGTAGAACGGCAGCAGGAACGCGAAATCGTGCGACAGCGACCCGAGGCTGTAGACCAGTTCGGGCAGGAAGCTCACCACCACCACCTGCGCATCGAGGCCGCGCTCGTCGACCACGTTGTGGAGCTTCTGGTTGTCCACCACCAAGAAGTCGCCCGGCCCGAGCCGCACCATCTGGTCTCCCATCTTCACGCCCACCGTGCCGGAGATCGGGCAGAACAGCTCCAGCTGCTCATGCCACGTGGCCCCTTGGGTGAACCGGCCGGACCGGAAATGGAACGCCCGGACGGAGAGAGGGAACTCCCGCTGGAACGGCAACTGGTACAACCCAGAGGCGTCCAACTGGGCCGAGATGTCGTGCGGCTCGAAGGACAATCCTCGGAACGCATGAGCGGAACCGGGCGACGTTCTGGAGCGGGGTGTCTTCAACGGGCGGATACCACGACGCTATGCGCCCCGCTGCTCCTCGCGGTCAAGCCAAAGCCGGGACCGGAGCACGACCCGGCCCCACCCGGACCCACCTCGTCCGGTCACAGCTGAGGCGCATCGGCCGGCTCTGCGGCCGGAGCTTCGGCCATCGCTTCGGCCACCGCCTCGGTCGGAGCTTCGGTCGCCGCATCCGCCGGCGGTGCCGCATCACCGAGCGCCAGTTCCTGGGGCGGCGCGGTGGCGAGGCCGGGATCCACGGTCAGAAGCGATTCCGGGCGGATCACCGGGATGCGCCGCAGCTCGTCCGCCGCGGGCATACCGTCGAGACCCGCGAGACCGAAATACTCCAAGAACGCCGCCGTGGTGGCGTACTGCATCGGGCGGCCGATCACCTCCGCACGGCCGGCCTCTTCGATGAGGCCGCGCTCCTTCAGCGTGGCGATCACGCCGTCCACCGCGACGCCGCGGATCTGCTCGCACTCGGCGCGCGTCACCGGCTGCCGGTAGGCGATCACCGCGAGGGTCTCCAACGCGGGCTGGGACAACTTGGTCGGACGGTTCTTCACCCCGACGAACGCGCGCAGCCACGGCGCGGAATCCGGCAGCGTCACGAACTGCCAGGCACCCGCGACGCACACGAGCCGATAGCTCCGCGCGGCCGTCTCGTGATCCTGGGCCAGCTGCGCGAGCGCCTCGCCGATATTCTCCAGCGGAAGCTTCCGACAGGCGCGGACGTGCTCCGCCGCGCCTTCCTCGTCCGCGGCCTTGGTCAGGATGTCGCGCAGCTCCGCCGGCGAGAGCGGCTTCGGCGCGGCGATCAGCAGCGATTCGAGGATGAACTTCAGTTCCATGAAGAAGATCTGTTGGACCATTTGAAAGGTGCGGCCTAGGCGGCCTGAGGTTCATCGGACACCGCGGAGACCGGCACGGATTCGGGCAACTCTTCCGGAGAAGCCGCCTCGGACGGCACCGCGGCCGCCAGCTCCATCTGCACCGGTCCGGCCTCGGCTTCGACCTCGGCCATCGCCACGGCCGCCGGAGGCGTCGACGAGACCTGGATCTCGCCGAACTCGTCGTCCTGCGACAAGGACAGCTGCTTGAGCCGCGTGAGCTCGAGCATGGCCAGGAACGTGACCACCACCTCGGCGCGGCTGCGGGCGGACGCGAACAGTTCGCTGAAGCGCAAGGTGCCCCGCTCCGCCAACAGCGCCCGCAGGGATTCGATCTTCTCGCTGACCGTGTAAGGGTCCGCGTCGATCTCGCGGATGTCGTCGCGGGCATGGAACCGTTTGAGGATGAGGCTGACCGCCCCGATCAGGTCGAAGACCGACACCGGAGGCTGGGCCGGGGCGTCCAAGGGCTCGAACTCGGGCTTCGCCGGCCGACGCTCGTAGGTGTTCTCCTGGTCGCCTTCGCGGACCTGGAGCTGGGCCGCGGCGTCCTTGAATTTCTTGTACTCCACCAGCCTGCGGATCAGCTCGAAGCGCGGATCGTCGCCGTCGTCGTCCTCGGCCTCGACCACGGCCTGCTGCTCGACCGGGAGCAGCTCGCGGCTCTTGATGTAGATGAGCGTGGCCGCCATCACCAGGAACTCGCCCGCCACATCGAGGTCGAGCGAACGCATCTGCTCCAGATAGGCGACGAACTCGGTGGCGATCTTGGTGAGGTTGACCTGATAGATGTCCACCTCCTCCTTCTTCACGAGGTGAAGCAGGAGGTCGAGCGGGCCTTCGAAGACCTCGAACTGGACGCGATATTCGCTCATCGGGTGGCGCGGACGGGGTCCGGCCAAGTCGGCGCAGCCTACGGGCGGGCGCGGAGCCTTGGCAACGGCGGCTTATCCACCGCCACGGACGATCGGGCACATCGGCTTCCCGGCCGGTCCCGCTGCGCGGCCTTGAACCTCCGCCGGAGATCCCGGATGCTCGCCCCATGTTCTCCCTCAAGGGCAAGACGGCGCTGGTGACCGGCTCCGGATCCGGCATCGGCGCGGCCATCGCCGAGGTCTTCGCCAAGGCCGGCGCGCATGTCCTCGTCGCCGACCTCGATGCCGCGGGCGCGGCCCGGACGCTCGCCATCATCCGCAGCAACGGCGGCGATGCCGAGACCGTGGCCCTCGACATCACCGACGAAGCCGCCTGCGCGGCTCTCGCCGCCCGGAACCACGCGGCCCGCGGAGCGCTCGATGTGCTGGTCAACAACGCCGGCATCGGCCACGTGGGCACACTGCTCACGACCTCCGGCGCGGACTTCGACCGGCTCTACACCGTCAACGTCCGCGGCGCGTTCAACGTCACCAAGGCGTTCCTGCCCGCCATGATCTCCGCCGGACGCGGCTCGGTCATCAACCTCTCGTCCACCGCCGGCCTCGAAGGCCTCAAGGATCGTCTCGCCTACGCGGTGACCAAGCACGCCATCACCGGCTTCACCCGCTGCCTCGCGCTCGACCACGCGACCTCCGGCGTCCGCGTGAACTGCCTCTGCCCGGGTCGCGTGGAGACGCCGTTCGTGAAGGCCCGGCTCGCCGAATATCCGGACCCCGAGGCCGCCTATCGCGAGATGAGCTCCACCCAGGCCAACGGCCGGATGGCCAAGCCGCACGAGATCGCCGCCGCGGCGCTCTATCTGGCGAGCGACGAGAGCTCGTTCGTCACCGGGTCCGCGCTATCGATCGACGGCGGCTGGACCGCCGGGATGTTCTGAGCCGGAACGATGCGGTCAAAGGCTTGGGGGGAACGGGCCACCGGCCCGTTTGGGCGGGCTACCAGCCCGACGCGTCGGGTGCGCCGGGAACGCAACCTCCGGTGGGGGCGTCCTCGTGACGAAGCTCGGCGGCAAGTTGCCGCCGAGAACGGCCAGGTTGGGCGTTCCACCCTGAACCCACCGCTTCGTCCCGGCTAAGCCGGAACGAAGCGGTCCAACGGAGCGTCCCGGCCAAGAGCTTCTCCGCGGGCCGGGGGCCGACCTGCCATCCTCGGAGCAAGCCGTCGACTGCGGACCAATTTGGTCCCGACACGAAGGCGGCGCACCCGTAAGCGCATCTCGTGATGATACCCGTGTCGCTGTCCGGTCCACCGGGCGGAGCGCTCTCGTCCTCGGATTTCTTCGACGGTCTCACTACCGCGTCAACCCTCCAGCCTGCCGCTCCCGGGGAACCGCGTCGTGGCGCACCCGTTCCGGGCGATCCGACGCCGTCCGAACAAAAGTCCGTTGACCGCTGGCGGTCGGTCGGGGCCATGCTTTCGCCATGCCCTCTCCGGTCCTTCCGAGCCGTCGTCCGTCCATCGTCCTCGTCCCGATCGCCGCTGCGCTGGCGCTGGCTTTTGCAGCCGCCGCGCGCGCCGAGGTGAAGCTCCATCCGCTCTTCACCGACCATGCCGTCCTCCAGCAAGGCTTGGCCTTGCCGGTCTGGGGCACGGCCGACAAAGGCGAGAAGGTCACCGTCGAGTTCGCCGGCCAGAAGGCGACGACGAGCGCGGATGCCCACGGCCGCTGGATGCTTTCGTTGAAGCCGCTGAAGGCCACCGCCACCGGGGCCACGTTGAAGGCCGCCGGCCCGGCCAACGCCGTCGAGATCTCCGACGTCGTGGTCGGCGAGGTGTGGGTCTGTTCCGGCCAATCGAACATGGAATGGCCGATGACCCGCAGCGACCAGCCCGAGGCCGACATCGCGGCCAGCGCGGATCCGGGCCTCCGCCTCTTCACCGTCACCAAGCGCCGGTCCTCCGTGGTGAAGACCGACCTCGACTACGCGCCGCACGCGTGGGCCGTGGCGTCGCCGTCGAGCGTCCCGTCCTTCAGCGCGGTGGGCTACTACTTCGGACGCGACCTCGCCGCCGCGCTCAAGGCCAAAGGCGTCCCCGTCGGCATCATCCACTCCAGCTGGGGCGGTTCGCCCGCCGAGGTCTGGATGAGCGAGGACGTGCTGAAAGCCGACCACACCTACGCCCGCGACATCCTTGGGCCGTACCCCGCTGCGATACGCCGCTGGAAGACTTCCGCCGACCAGTGGGAAGCCGCCAAGGCCGCCGCCGCCGCGAAGGGCGAGCCGTTCACCCAAGGCCGCCCCGGCAAACCGTGGGAACCTTCCGAGCTCTACAACGGCATGATCGCGAACCTGATCCCCTACGGCATCAAGGGCGCCATCTGGTACCAGGGCGAATCGAACGCCGGCCGCGCCTGGCAGTACCGGAGCCTGTTCGCCGACATGATCCGCAACTGGCGCCGCGACTGGGGCCAGGGCGACTTCCACTTCTACGCCGTCCAGCTCGCGCCGTGGGACAAGAGCCGCAAGCGCGATCTCGCCACCATCGCCGCCGAGGTCGGCGATTCGGATTGGGCCGAGCTCCGCGAGGCGCAGGACAGCGTCGGCAAAGTCCTGCCGAACTACGGCGTCGCCGTGATCACCGACGTGGGCGACAAGGACGACATCCATCCCACCAAGAAGCAGCCGGTCGGCGCCCGCCTCGCGCGGATCGCCCGGGCAAAGGCGTACGGCGAGAAGGTCGGGCACAGCGGCCCGGTCTTCACCGCGAAGTCCGTCCGCGGCCATCAGGTCACGCTGAACTTCAACCACGCCGCCGGCCTCAAGACGCTCGACGGCGGCGCGCCCACCGGCTTCACCGTCGCCGGCGCGGACCAGAAGTTCCACGCCGCCACCGCCGAGCTTCGCGGCTCGCAGGTCGTGCTGACCTGCCCCGGCGTCGATGCGCCTGTCGCGGTGCGCCACGGCTGGAACGACCATCCGGTCGTGAACCTCGCCAACGGCGACGGCCTGCCCGCCTCGCCCTTCCGCACCGATTCTTGGGAACTCACCACCCAGAAGATCAGGTGATCCACCCGCGCCGGGGCGGCAACGTCGAGGCCCCGGCGCTTTTCTGATTTCTCGCTTCCGGTCGCGGGCCGGAGCGGGGATCGTCGTCGCGTGCGGTCCGCTCGCCGCATCCGACCCGGTCCGACACCTGTTCCACGCCTTATGAAAACGCTCCGCCCGTTCCTCCGCCTCTTGGGTCTCGTCGCCGCGCTCCCGCTGCTGGCGGAGAACCCCGACGCGCGCGTCCGCTCCGGCTTCCTCGCTGATCCGCCGCCCACGCTCTCCTCGCACGCCTCCACGATCTGCGACGCCAAGAACGGCCTCGTCGCCGCGTGGTTCGGCGGCACCGCCGAGCGCCAGCGCGACGTCGTCATCTGGCTCTCCCGCGCGGAGAAGGACGGTTCCTGGGGCCGGCCCGCCGAGGTCGCCCGAGGCGACGAGGACGGCGACGACCAATGGGCCTGCTGGAACCCCGTGCTCTTCCAGGTCAAGAACGGTCCTCTGCTGCTCTTCTACAAGGTCGGTCCCAGCCCGTCCGAATGGTGGGGACGGCTCAAGGTGTCGGACGACGGCGGACGCAGCTGGTCGAAGTCGCGCCGGTTGCCGGACGGCCAGGTCGGCCCCGTGCGCAACAAACCGGTCGAGCTCGCCGACGGGCGCCTGCTCTGCGGGTCGAGCGACGAGGATTCCGGATGGCGCGTCCACATGGAGTTCATGCGCGACCCGGGCGCGCGTTTCCCGAAGTGGATGCGCACCGGCGACTTGAACTCGGCTCTGGATTTCGGGGCCATCCAGCCGACGATCCTGCCGTGGCCCGACGGCCGCATCCAGATCCTTTGCCGCACCAAGCAACGCGTCGTCACCGAATCGTGGAGCGACGACGAGGGCAAGACCTGGTCGAAGATGCGCCGCACCGCGTTGCCCAACCCGAACAGCGGCATCGACGCCGTGATGCTCAAGGACAGCCGGGCGCTGCTCGTCTTCAACCCGAGCACTGATTCGCGCCGCGAGCTCGCCGTGGCAGTCTCGACCGACGGCCACATCTGGAACCGTGTGCTCACGCTCGAGGACGGCTCGGGCGAAGGTGAATACAGCTATCCCGCCGTGATCCAAGCCGCCGACGGGCTCGTCCACGCGACGTACACCTGGCAGCGCACCAAGATCAAGCACGTGGTGATCGACCCCGCGAAGCTGAAGTGAGCGGGAGAGGGACGCGGCCCGTGTTGTCTCGATCGCGAGCTGAAATATCGATCCGGTCGATGGGGCGGCAGGGTTGGCAGTCGGTAGTCGATAGTCGGCTGCCATCGGGCACCGGCCGTCTATCGGCAGCGGTCCGCAGCCCGGAGGGCTGCCAGCCATTAGCCGGGGGTTGAGCGAAGCGATACCCCCGGGACCTTGAAGTCGATAGGTCCGCACCCCGGAGGGGTGCCAGCGACCCGACCACGCCCCGGGACTGGCATCCCTCCGGGATGCGACGGATCTCCGACGGGAGACCGGGGGTGGTCGTCGCGCTCCGCGCTCCTCGACCCCCGGCTAATGGCTGTCACGGCTCCGCCGTGACCGAAGTCGAGCGCCGACGGAGATCAAGCAGGTCGAGATCGACTCCGCGCCGTTTAATACCAAATCACTATAGATATCGGTGGAACTGCTTGTCTGGAGGTCACAGGACTGGGACTGTCGGTGATGTCCCGGAAGAGAAGACTGTTGGATGCGCTCGGAGAGGCCCCCTTGGTGGGGCGGATGCTCCGCTCCGAACCGGCCGGAGCCCGGCGCGAACGGCTTCTGGCCGTGCAGCTCGGGTTCGACGCGGCCAACGATCTGGACCATGTGGCCAGAGCCGTGGGCCACGCCCGTTCCACCATCCAGAAGTGGTTCGACGCCTACCGTCTGGGCGGGGTCGAGGCCCTGCTCAAGGACGGCCGGGCCGACAACCCGGGCCGGGCCGACAGCGTCGGCCCCGAGGCCCGGCAGGCGATCGAGGACGGCCTCAAGGAAGGCCGCTGGCGCACGGTGCCCCAGATGCACGCGGACCTGCGCCGGGACTTCGGGATCACCCTCAAGCTTGGTTCTCTCTACAACCGCCTGGGAAAAGCCGGGGCGCGGCTGCGGGTCCCGCGTCCGCGCCATGATCTCCAAGACCCCGCCGAAGCCGTCCTCTTCCGCGAGGAGCTATGCACGCGGCTCGAAGCTCTGGACCTGCCGGCCCGGAGGCCGGTGCGGCTGTGGGTGCTCGACGAGATGCGCCACGGTCTCCACGGGTTCACCCGCCGGGTCTGGGGATTGCCCGGTCACCGGCCGGTGGCCGCCATGCGACACGTGTACCAGTGGGGCTACGTGTACGGGGCGGTCGGCCTCGGGTTGGCCCGCAGCGAGTTCCTCCTCGCCGAGACCGTGGACCAGGCACACCTCGCGCGCTTCTACCACCAGATCGCTGGAAGCGATCCGGCCGCGGTCCATGTCCTGATCCAGGACGGAGCCGGCTTCCATCTCACCGACGGACACGAACGCCTGCCCGACAACGTCCGGATCATCACCCTCCCGCCCTACAGTCCGGAGCTCAACCCCGTCGAAGGTCTCTGGGACCAGCTCAAGGACAGCCTCTGCAACCGCGTGTTCTCCAGCCTCTCCGAGCAACGGGACCGCATCGTCTCCTGGCTGCGGTCTTGGTGGGCCGATCCACGACGCGTCCGCTCCCTCATCCCCGATTGGCTCCTCCTCCAAGCAAACGCTTCCTCCATAACCATTATACCGGTGTTGTAAGTTAGTTGGTATCAGGCGACATCCTGCAGCCCGATCAACCCGCGGCCAAGCTGGCTTCGCTACGACAACGGCGTGGGCCGCCCCGAAAGAAAAACGCCCGACGTCAAGCCGGGAGTCTTGTTCGGGTGCGATCAGAAGTGGCGGGCACTCGTAGCGCAGGTTTGCAACCTGCCGTATCGCCGAGTTGCACTCGGCAGGGCGTCGGCAAGGCCCGACCACTTACCTGCCGCAGCGCCTGCGGATTCCAAATCCGCGATACAGCCGAGTGCAACTCGGCGCTACTTTCGCCGCCGTCCCCGCCACTTCTGATCGCACCCGTCTTGTTCCGCGGTAAGCCATGTGTTCATCATTCCGAGCGTTACCCAGCTACTTCGCGAAAAGGCTGAACAGCCAAGTCCATATCCCGAAACATCCGCTGGTGAGCGACCGAAAACCCAGCAACAGAAAAGAGATGACCAGCCAATCGCGGCGGAAAAGCAGGTAGCCACAGAAAACGGGCACGACGAGCGCTGAACCCCACACCCCGATGCGCCCTGGAAGCGCGTCGCAGGACAAGATGACCTCATATGGGGGTGGAGGAATCGTCCACATGGCCGTGTAAAGACCTTCACCGAACGGCGGAACTGCCTCCCGTCTCATGCGAGCCACAGCGTCGTAGGTGAGCGTGACCCCCACGACGCCGAACAAGATCGCAGCAGCGAAAAGCCCCTTGATGGAGGTGGACGTGGACACGGGTAATTGTTGGCGAACCTGTGTTCGGTCTCCGATCGGCGACCTGACATGCTAGAATCGAACAAAGCTAGCTTGGTATGCCCCACTGTCGATAGGGACTTGCCGGCAAATGTCCGCCCAGAGAGAGAAGGGAGCCGCGCGGCGGCGAGGCCCCTACCCTCTTGGTGGGGACGGGCTGCAGCCTGTCCGTGACCCTTCCGGTCGCTCAATGCATCTCCACCGCGCACGAGCCGAGGCCGCCGCGGTAGTAGTTGAACTGCACGTCCGGGTGCTCGGCGAGCAGCGACATCGGCACGGAGGTGTCCACGATCCGCTGCGAGATCATCAGCGCGGTGAGGCGCTGGCCGAGCGCGTTGTCGTGCGCACCGGCGTGCCAGATGGACACCTTCTCCGCCTGCCACGTCTCCATCGGACCCACGGTGATCGCTCGGGTCGGCACCATCGTGATGTTGCCGCCACCGCTCGTGCGCGCGTTCTGCGCGAGCGTGAGCGGATGCAGGTCCACCACGCGCGTCGCGAGCTTGCGGAACTCGGCGGGCGTGGGCGGTTCGTGCTTCCACTTGCCGCGCCGAGGCAGCGGATCGTTGAAGGCCCAGTGCTTGGTGTCGCCTTGACCGCCCTGCATCACCGCGCACCGGACACCGGCGGCCCAAGACGCCCGGTAGGCCGCGGTATCGCCCTTGGGGAAGTGGAGATTGGATTCCGGCATCCGGAGTTTCTTGGGGATCCGTCCGAAGCACATCTCGCGGTCCGCCCGCTCGAACGACAGCGGATGCGTGACCGGCACCTCCTTGCCTGTCGCCGTGTCGAACCACTCGTCCATGCCCCAGAAATGCGCCGAGGCGAGCGACAAGCCGAGCGCGTCCACGACCCGCGCGACGAGCGGGAGTTGCTCGGTCGGGCCGATCGGTCCGCAGATGCCCACCGGGTTGTCCGGCGTGCTCTGCCGCCAGGCGGTGATGTATTCGAGCGCCTCCGCGAGGTAGAAGTCCTCGAGCGTGTCATAGAACACGATCTTGAACCCGGGCCGGGA
Organism: Verrucomicrobiota bacterium; assembly: GCA_038226425.1. Taxonomy (GTDB): domain Bacteria; phylum Verrucomicrobiota; class Verrucomicrobiia; order Limisphaerales; family UBA9464; genus CAIVQB01. The sequence goes on along the minus strand of JBBRQL010000035.1, from coordinate 11,692 downwards.
GAGCTGGGACAGCTTCTCCGGCGTGAGCTTCGCGGCGTCGGCGATGAGCGCGGTGTCGAGCGTGGTGTAGTCCCACCAATCGGGGGCGATGGAGCTGAGTTTGCGTGGCATGGGAGGAGCGTTTCGGAAGCTTAGCGCGAAGGGAAGGTGAAGGTGCCCAGCGTCAGCCATCCGGGCCGATCGGAATCTTGGGTCGGGTTGGCGAACCGGAGAGGTTTCCCTTTGGGCAACGAGTTCGGGACGCGGAGCAGCAGCTTGCGCTCCCCGGTGGTCGCCTCCGAGGTCGGCAGCTCGAAGCTCCAGGTGACCGGAGTACCCGGCTGCACCTCGGTCAACTTCCAATCGGTCCGCCAGACCGGCCCCGTGCCTCCGAGGTCCGCCACGGTGATCTCCACCGGCCAATCGTAGTAGAAGGGGGCGACACCGCGGTTCTCGATCTTCACGGTGAGACGCCGCGTTCCGGCGATGACTTCCGCGCTCGCGACGTGAAGTTCGTAGCCCAGCTGCCGAGCCGCTTGAAGCGCTCGTTCCCGGGCCATCCCCTTCAGCGAAGGCCGGAAGACACCTTCGTTGGAGATCCAGGAGGCATGGGTGACCGCCAGGCAGCGGTCGAACTCCTGACCTTTCGGAGCGCAGCTGGGTTCGTTGAAAAGACATTCCCAGACCTCAGGACGCATCTCGCCGCCGATCACCTGGGTGCGCCACTTGTCGAGGGCGCCGGCTTGGCGGAGCCGAGGCTCGAAGAACCATTCGTCCTGCTTGCGTCCGGTGTCGACGGAAGCCCAGCAGAAGGAGTCGTCGTGGTAGCCGAGCGCACGGTTGCCGTTCGCGGCGTAGCGGTGGTCCACCGGTCCGGCGGGATAGCGGGCGACGAGTCTGGTGGTCTTGAACGCGGCCTCGTAGGCGTCCATCACCTCGCGCTGGACCGTCTTCGAGGCGAACCATCGGTCGTTCGGGTGGTTGTGCCATTCCCCCCATGTGCCGAGCAGGCCGAGTCCGATGAACCCCAACCTCGGGTCGCCGTCGTAGCGGCGACCGAAGGCGTGGATGAAGTTCGTCAGCGCAGCGCGGAGCCTCTGGTCCTCATAGTCCGGAGTGTGATCGATCGCCGGGGGCACGGGCTGGGTGTTGGTGTTGGTCCAACGCCGCATCGACAGGCCGCCGTCGATCAGGAACCGGGGCACACCGGTCTTCTTGCCGGGCCATTCAAGGTGGAAGCGGGCGTAGAACTGGTGGCCGCGGGAGGCCGCGGCGTCGAGCTTCCGGTCGAAGACGGTCCAGGTGAAGTTGGTCGGACCGGTCATCACGTCCGCGACGGCGGTGTAGTCCCATTCCAAGCTGTGCGGGAACTCCGGGCGTTCCGCGAGGTAAGGGATGAAGCCCTTCAGCGGGTTGTCCACCGGGGCGGGCGCGTAAGCGAGCGGCGCGGACACAAGCCGGGCACCCGCGAAGAACGAGAGGAGAAACGCGGCGAGACGAGACGCCATGATGAGTGCCTATCGGGGGCCGAAGTTCGTGCCGGGTTGATGAAGATCGCCGAGAGCGTCAGCCAAAGGATCGGCCTCCGCCGCGCAGAAACCCATGTGCGAATGCCGCCACCAGCCCTCGGCATGGCGGAACTTTTCCGACATGCGCCCGACGGCCAGCGACTCGTCGTCCGCGGCCTTGATATAACTGTTCATGCCCTGGCTCACCTCGAGCCAGTCCTGCTGGCTCTTGTGCGCGGCGAGCGCGGCGAGCTTGACGACGTGGACGCTCGTGGTGTCCACGAACGCCGCCGGCGCGATCGGGCGGCGCAACGGATCGACGAGCCCGTGCGGCGTGCAGTGGTAGAGCGTCACCTCGACATCGGCGGCCGGGCTCGGCGGCGTGCAGCGGAAATTCGGCATGCCGCGGGCGAAGGCGGCCGTGACCGCGAGCCGGCAGGTCGCCGTGTGGTCTTCCATGTAGTCCACCGGCGGATGCGTGAGCACCAGCGAAGGTCCCACCTCGCGGATGACGGCGGCGAGCCGGCGCAGCGTGCGCAGGTCGTAGAAGATCTCCAGGTCGCGGCAGAAAGGCGGATGCCAATGCGCGCCCAGGATCTTCGCGGCTTCCTTCGCCTCGGCGCGTCGGCGGCGCGCCGTCTCGACCGGGCCGGAGCGTGCGCTGCCGCAGTTGCCCGCCGAGAGGTTGAGACAATGGGTCTCCCAGCCGGCTTCGCGGAGCAGCAGCAACGTCCCGGCCATGCGGAACTCGATGTCGTCGGGATGCGCGGCGATGGCGATGGCGGCGGGCATGTCTTCGCGACGACAGAAGCAGACCGGACCGCTCGAAGTCGAACCGTGAATCACCGGCCGCCATCGGACAGCCCCGACAGACCCCGGCCGAGAAAGCGATGATCGCGCCGGGTCGCAGGCCATGGGCGGGTCCGCACCGGACGAGACACGATCACCACGTTCCCCGCCTCACGCCGCGGCCGCGCGCACCGCCTCCAGCTCCTCCCATCGCGCGAAGAGCTCCGCGGCCTTCGCCTTCGCGGCGTCGAGCTCGGCGATGACGGCGCTGGCGCGGGCTCCCTGAGTGCGGAAGAAATCGGGCGAAGCGAGCATCGCCTCCAACCGGGCGACATCAGCCTCGGCCGCATGGATCGCGGTTTCCATGCCCTCGAGCTCGCGCTGCTCCTTGAAGCTCAGCTTGCGCCCTTTTCCTTTCGGCGCCGCGACCGGCTCGGGTGCCGGGGACTTCGAGGCCTGCGGCTTGTTCGCCTTCACCGCGGGGACGGGCAGTCCGGCGGCGCGCTTCTTCTTCTCGACGTAGTAGTCGTAGTTGCCGTCGCTGTAGGCGACCTGTCCGTCGCCTTCGAAGGCGAGGATCCCGGTGCAGACGCGGTTGAGGAAATAGCGGTCGTGGCTCACCACCAGCACACAGCCCTGGAACGAGGTCAGCGCCTCCTCCAGCACGCGCAGCGTCTGGAGGTCGAGGTCGTTGGTCGGCTCGTCGAGGATGAGGAAGTTGCCGCCGCGCTTGAGCACCTTGGCGAGGAGCAAGCGGCTGCGCTCGCCGCCGCTCAGCCACTTCACCGCCGCGGTGATGCGGTCGTCGGTGAAGAGGAAGCGCTTCAGGTAGGCGCGCAACGAGAGCTTGATCTCGCCCCATTGCACCCATTCGGTGCCGTCGCTCACCTCGTCGAGCACCGTGCGGTCCTCGCGGAGCTGGAGCCGCGATTGGTCGACGTAGTTGAACTTGGTGAGCTGGCCCACCTTGATGGTGCCGCTGGTGGGCACGAGCTCGCCGAGGATGATCTTGAGCAGCGTCGTCTTTCCCAGTCCGTTGCGGCCGGTGATGCCGATGCGGGTGCCGTTGGCGAAGCTGATGTCGAGCCCGGAGAAGAGGCTGCGCCCGCTGAACTCCATGCCGATGCCGGTGAGATCGACCACGCGGTTGCCCAGCTGGGGCGGCGGCGGGATCACCAGGTCCATGTCGCCCTCCTCGACCGGCGGCGCGTCGGCCTCGGCGGCGAAGAACCGGTCGATGCGCGCCTTCGATTTGCTGGTCTGCGCCTTGGGGCGGCGGCGGACCCATTCCAGCTCCTTGCGCAGGAACATCTGGCGCTTGTGCTCGACCAGCTCCTCGCTGGCGAGCTTCTCCGCGCGGGAGAAGAGATACTCGGTGTAGTTGCCGACGTAGCGCTCGAAGACGCCGTTGCGCAGCTCGACGATGACGTTGGCGACCTGGTCGAGGAAATGGCGGTCGTGGGTGACCACGAGCAGCGCGCCCGGATAGCTGGCGAGGAACTCGGTGATCCACTCCACGGAATCGGTGTCGAGGTGGTTCGTCGGCTCGTCGAGCATCAGCACGTCCGGCTGGGCGACGAGGGCGCGGGCGAGCGCGACGCGGCGGCGTTCACCGCCGGAGAGCTTGGCGACGTTCCAGTCGTCCGGCGGGCAACCGAGCTGGTTCAGCGCGGTGCGGATGCGCGAGTCGAGGTTCCAGCCGTCGAGGTGGTTGATCTTCTCCTCGAGCTCGTCGTGCCGCTTGGTGTGGCCGGGCAGCGTCTCGAACTCGTTGATGAGGTCGAGCACGTGCTGGGCGCCGCCGCGGACGCTCTCGTGGACCGTGTGCGCCGGGTCCAGCTCGAAGGTCTGCGGCAGGTAGCCGACGATCGTGCCGCGCTGGCGGGTGAGCTCGCCGCTGTCGGCTTCCAGCTCCCCGGCGAGGATGCGGAGGAAGGTTGATTTGCCCGCGCCGTTGCGGCCCACGAGCCCGACACGGTCGCCCGCCGCGAGCCCGAACGACGCATGGTCGAGCAGCACGCGGTCGTTGTAGCGGAGGACGATCTCTTGGGCGGACAGGATGGCAGGGGCGGCGCTCACGTAGGCCGGACAGCCTATCGGAAAGAAACCCGCGACACCAAGACCGGAAACGAACGACGGCGACCGCGGGGCGCAACTTGCCACTGCCCCCGGAACGGAGTGGAGGAGCGGACGGAGCGCCGATTTCCAATCGGCTCGGGCACATGCTGCCCTGGACGCAGGGATCTCAGATGGATCCATCCCACGGCTTTTGCCAGAGGTCGCGCCGCGAGGGCCGCCCCATGGCTCGGCCGATTGGAAATCGGCGCTCCGGGGCAGTGCCAAGTTGCGCCCGCGCCCGCGTAGCACATCTCTTCATCGTGGCTATCGTCGCCGGAAGAGCCGGCAGCCGTAGCTGCCGACGCGGGTCTGTGGCCAAGTCCGCCACAGCGGGGCTTCTGCCACCGACTTACGTCGGCGGCTACGGAGCGGATGACGCCGCCAACCACGGCGTCCAGATGTGCTCCCGTCCGCGGAGCACCGCCGTCCCGGGAAAAAGAAAACGGTGCGGACAACGCGCGGAGCAGTTCCGCGGGAGACCCGCACCGTCCCGGTGCTTCGGGCCGAAGAAGCTGCCTCAGGCTTGGACGGACGGTTTCTTCGCGTTCGCACGGCGGCGGCGCCACGCGGCGCCACCGATCATCGCCACCATCGCCGCGCCGGCGGCATAGGTGCTCGGCTCGGGGACGGCGGTGAGGGTGACGCACACGTTGTCGATCGCGAGGCCATGGTCGGTCGCAGCGTCGTCGATATCGCGCCACCGCAGGAAGATGAAGTTGTTCGCGGGCAAGTTCAGGCCGGTGAGCGTGAAGCTGATGTTCGCGGAGTTCGCCGCCGCGTTGCCGTCCAGGGCAGTCGCACCGCCGCCCGTCTGCGGCGAGGTGAACGTCGAGCCGCCGGGGCCGGCGACCCAGTTCAGTCCGGTGGCGCCGGTGCCCGTGGCGACGCTCGGGTCGAGGTTGCCGACGTAGTTCGGCCAAGAGCCGGTGTGCGTGGCGGACTGCGACGAGGAGATGGCGTAGCTGAACGAGAGCGTCTGCGCGCCCGCGCCGGAGTTGCGCCACTGCTCGCCGCGGTAGCTGATCGTCATCGTGTTCTGTGTCACACCGGAGTTGTTGTTGATCAACAGGCCGTACGCGACGGTCCCGCTGCCTCCGCCGGGCACGGCGCCCAAGGCGCGGTCGTTCGCCGAGGCGGTGCCGAAGTTGAAGAGGCCGGTCGCCGTGGAAGAACCGTTGCTGGTGGTGTAGGCGGTCTGGCCGGAGGCGGTGTTGCCGGAAGCGACGAACCAGCCCAGGTAGGCGTCGTTCTTCCAGGTGCCGTTGGCGCTCGTGGTCAACCGGTCCGCGGTGCCGTTGGGCACGCCGACGGTCGCATCCGCGTCGAAGGTCTTGATGTGACCGGCATAGCTGCCGGTCCCGGGGTTGTCGGAGCTCGCGCAGAACGGGCAATCGGTGACGTTCTGCCAGGTCGCAGAGGCGGGGATGGCGGCAGCGAGGCTGAGCGCGAGCGCGGCCAGGTACGAGGAACGGGGATGTGGCTTCATGGCGGGGTCGGGTGATGGATGCTTATCTGATCACCATCATGGCCCGATCGGCGGCCCCTATGACCACCCTATGCGCGATAGGCTGACCGGTCCGTAAGGATATAGATATAATTCTTAACATGGCTCGGGATGGATCATTGGTTACTAGGCATCCCGCTTGGACCATGGTGTCAAGAATCGTATGAGTCCCACCCCTTCCCAAGAGCCGCTCAATGACCTGCCGCTGTTCGAGGACAAGTCCCGTTGGCTGTGGGTCGGGCTGGTGGTCTTCGCCGTCGTCGTGGTCGTCGGCCTCGTGGTCGCCAAGCCGGCGTACCGCCAGGTCAAGGTGTGGCGGGCCAGCCGCCTCGTGGCCGAAGGGAACGAGGCGTTCGCGGCGGAGGACATGACGGCGGTCGCGCGCATCGTGAAGGCATCGATCGGGCTGTCTCCCGATTCTCCGCCGGTGCTGCGCCTCGCGGCCCGCTATTGCTCGAGGACGGATATCGCCGAGGGCGTGAACTACTGGCAGATGCTGCTCCGCTCGGGCACGGCCACGCTGCAGGACCGGCAGGAGTTCGCGCGCTTCGCGCAGAAGCTGGAGCGCTTCGACCTCTCGGGCGAACTGATCGACGAGCTGTTGTCGCGCGACAACGACGACCGCACCAACCGCCTGCTCCGCCTCGACCAGAACGCGCTGCTCGGCAACTGGCCGCTCGTCGTCCGCGGCGCCGAGGTGATGCGCGAGAAGGACCCGGTGGATCCCTACCTCCAGTTCATGCTCGCCCGCGCCTACCTCGCCACCCGCGAGCCGGAACTCGGGCCGAAAGCCGCCGACCTGCTGCGCACCTTGGCGAAGACGGAGAATCCACAGCGCCTCCCGGCACTGCGCACCTTGGCGTCGATGTACGGTCCGTCGCCCGACGAGATGCACCGCATCGCCGACCAGCTCGACGTCGCGACGAACGCCCTCGCGGACCGGCTGCTCGCCTGGGACGTCCGCGAACGCCTCGCGCCGGAGCGGCGCGCCGAGGTGCAAGCGCAGGCGTTCGCGATCGTGCCCGTCGCGCCGACACCGGCCGACGCGGTCACCGCGGTCGAGTGGTTCCGCGCGCGCCGCCGCGCCGATCTCGCGATCCGGCTGGTGCCGCTGGACCGCGCGCGGTCGGATGGTTCGTTGCTGCTCGCGCACAGCGAGCTGCTCGCCGACCTGCGGCGTTGGGACGACCTAGGCGACCTGCTCAAGGAGCCGAAGCTTCCGCTGAACCCGGTCGCGCTCGCCTGCCTGCGCGCGCTCCATGCGCACGGGACCGGCCGCGAGGACGAGACCGAGGTCCAGCTGCGGCGCGCCGTGAAGAACGCCGGCCAGGTCGTGCCGTTGCTCCAATCCGTCGCCGCATTCGCTGGGCAGATGGGGCGTCCCGCGATCGTGGAGGAGGCCAGGACCGCCAAGCTGCCGAATCCGCTCACAGTGGTCCCCGCTTCGGCGATGCTGCTGCGCCAGGCGCGACAACGTTACGACCTCGTCATCGAACGCCTCGTCTACCGGTACCTGTCCGTGCCGCTCGGCCAGCAGCCCGAGGTGCGGTTCCAGCACGCCTATCTGAGAGCCCTCTTCGACGAGCAGGTCGCCGACGCCCACACCGAGCTCACCGATCTCGTCGCGAAGGACCTGAGGGACGTCCGCCTGCGCATGGCGCTAGCGCTCGCCAAGCTCCGGCTCGGCAAGGCCGAGGAGGCGTTGACCCTCTGCGAATCCGGCGAGATCGCATGGGCCAAGCAGGAGCCGCGCTGGCGCGTCGTGTACGCCGTCGCCCTCCAGGCCAATGGCCAGCGTGCCGCCTCACGCAAGATCGCCGCCGCGATCCCCACCGGCCCGCTGAAGGTCCCGGAACGGGCTCTGTTGCAAGACGTGCTGAAGAAGTTGTGACCGGTCCCGCGACATCCCGGATCCACGGCCGAAGTCCGATGTCCGTAGCCGCCGACGTAAGTCGGTGGCAACGGGCAAGCCTTGGCGGTCCGGCCACGGATTCACGCCAGCAGCTACTGCACAGATGCTGCGCGGATGACGCCGCCTGCCACGGTGTCCAGATACGCTCTTTGTGATGGCCTGTGCGGAAAGCCGTTGCGGAAACGGCCCGGTCCGCTATCCATCCAAGCTGTCGGGACCATCCCGTCCCGGACCAGAACGACACCGCACCACAGCACACCATGAAGAAGCTCATCGCACTGCTCGCCACCGCCGTCATCGCCGGCACCGCCTTCGCCGGCGAGTTCCCCGACATCAGCATCGCCGAGGTCAAGACGCTGGCCGCCTCCAAGAAGGCGACCATCATCGACGTCAACGGCACCGAGTCCTACGCCAAGGGGCACGTCCCCGGCGCGCTCAACTTCGAGGCCATCGAGGCCACCTTCGCCAAGGCCCTGCCGGCGGACAAGAACGCCCCGATCGTCGCCTACTGCGGCGGGCCCCAGTGCAATGCCTACCAGGCCGCCGCCAAAGCCGCCAAGAAGCTCGGCTACAAGAACGTGAAGCACATGTCCGCCGGCCTCTCCGGCTGGAACAAGGCCGGAGAGAAGACCGATAAGGCGAACTGAGCCGGACCACATCTTCCAAGACACGGGCGTCCTCGGTCGAGGGCGCCCGTTTTGTTTTTCACCGGGTCGTGTCCGCCGCGAGATCGCGGGCCGCGGGCTTCACCAGGCCGCGGGAAGGTCGACGAGCGTCTTCCGCAAGATGCGCCGGATCGTGCGCTTCTCCTCGACGGGGAATGCGACCGAGCCCGGGGCCTTCGTATCCTCCGCGAGCGCCTGGCCGATCTCCTGATAGATCTTCTGCCGCAACACCGGCGGGAGCCCTTGGAAGACCGCGCTGCCGATCATGTAGCTGCAACGATACCGGAACAGCCGCGTGCGGAGGTCGATGTCCTTGAGCGATGCGCCGTCCACTTCGCGCCGCGTCGCCGAGAACTCCGCCTTGAACGCCGGGTCGCCGACGATCCCGCCAGCAGGCAACCGGACTTCATCAAGGAAGAGCATATAGCGCGCGAGGATCCGCGCTTGCCGGTCGAGCTCATCCTGATGCTCGCGGGTGAGCCCGGCGGTGTCCTGGTGCAGATAGGTCCGCGCGCGGTAACCGGCCTCGATGGCACGACCCACGAAGCCGACCTGATGCTCGTGTACCAATTGGGCCAGGACATCGCTGGTCGCCACGAGATAGCGCGCGTAGCTGAAGCGCGAGCCCGGCGGGTTCGGGGTCTTGGACAACACGCCCGCGGACATCTCGCCGATGAGGTTGCCCCAGTGGTTGGTGAAGTCGCCGGAACCGGTGACGTACCAGCCGCCGAAGCGTTCCTCGAACGGGATACCGTGGCCCGTCTGATCGCGCCGGAATGAATCGAGGCTACCGCCCGTCGGTCCCGGAGCGACCGACTTGACCACGAGGCCCGGTAGGAAGCCGGTGTCCTCGCCGGCGTGGCAGTTCATGCAGCGTCTCGACCGTTCGGCGCGGACCGGCGCGGCGTCGCGCGGGATGTCGAAGATATAGAAGATCCCGCCGAGCTCCGGGTCGAGGGAGACAATCTCGATCCGTCCGCCGGGGATGTAGCCGAGGTAGGTGTCCTCGTTGAAGTAGAGCGCCCGCGGGTTCGACGGGCTGATCAGGCTCAGCTGCAGGCTGGTGGTGGAGAACACCAGCATCTGCGATGACGCCGGGATCTCCAGCGCCTTCAGCAGGCCGGCGAGGAAGGCCTTCTCGCCCGCGCGGTCCAGCACGAGCGCGCCAGATTCAAGCGACGCCTTCAGCCGCGTGAAACGGTCTGCCGGCGTCCGCTCGTGGTAGCGGTGCGGCGGTTGGTCGAAGTCCTGGTAGGTCGTCTCGGCGAGCGCCGCGGAGAGGCTCCAGAGGCCGAGGACCGCGGCGGACATCCAGTGCTTCATCAGGTCTCGGCAGGCTAGAGGAACGCTGCACCGGGCAACAAGCTCCCGCTCGGAGGTCCTCGCCATTTCGTCACCATGCCGGGCTTGCGCGCGGACCGCCGGACAGGAAGCTCACGCGATGATGACTCGCCGAGACTTCCTCCACGCCACACCGGCCGTGCTCGCCGCGGCGATGGCCGCACCATCCCTTGTCGCCGCCGAGGCCACCGCGCTTCCTCCCGAGATCGGCCGCAGCACGCGTCCCGTCCGCGACGGCGATGGCGTCGCCGTCCTCGACCTGGGGAGCCGAAAAGCGGTCCGCGTCCTCCAGATCACCGACAACCATTTCTTCTGCGGCGTGAAATCCGGGCTGACCGTCACCGACGACGACGACGCGACCGAGCGGGACTGGCAGAGCTTCGTCCGGATCTTCAAGCCCGACCTCGTCGTCGCGACCGGCGACCTCTGGCACGACAATCCGGGCGGACGCGGCAACGCCGCGCAGGAACATTCGATCCGCCGCTTGTCGCGCCTCGGCGTGCCGTGGGCGATCTGTTGGGGCAACCACGATCAGCTCGACGATCACCAGCGCGGGCACGATGCCTTCGAGGCGGCGGAACGTTCCCTCTACCGCGGCGGCGCGACCCACGGCGATTATCGGGTCGACCTGCGCGTCGCCGGATCCGGAGGTCTCGCCAAGACCGCGGCGCACCTGTTCCTGATGAACAGCAACGACGCGGGTCTCGGTGCTTGGCAGACGGGCTGGTTGCGGCGCACGCACGCGGCGCTCAAGGAGCCGTCCGGGGCCGTCCTGCCCGCGCTCGGTTTCTTCCACATCCCGGTGCTGGAACAGAAGACGCTCTTCCAGGCCGGTGCCACCCGCGGCGTCTGCCACGAAGCGGTCTGCCACGAGCACGAATCCGGCGGCGCGCTCCCGGGGCTGGCCGCGGCGGGCTCGATCCGAGCGACCTTCTGCGGTCACGACCACACGAACGACTACGCCGTGCGCGGACGCGACGTGGACCTCGTCTACGGTCGCGCGACGGGCTACTCCGGCTACGGTGGCGAGAAGGTGAAGAAGGGCGCGAAGCTCATCGAGCTCGACCTGGTCGACGGCCGCTACACGCAGGTGACGGTCTTCGCAGACGGTTCGCGCTGGAAGCCGGCCTGAACGCTCCGACGCCGCGGCGGCCTTCCGTCGTCGTCCCAAGAAAAGCTGGCCATAGCATCGGGCACCGGGTTTTGATCCCGAAGGTCCGTCACCCGCTCACCCCATCCCAAGATGCAGAAACGCGCTCATATCCTCCTCCTCGCCACGGCCGCAGCCGGGGCCTTCATCATCGCCGGTTGCGCCAGCTACGGCGCGAAACCGAAGTACACGATCGAAGAGATCATGGACCAGGGCTTCAAGGGCAAGGAATCGCCCGCCGCCCGCGTCGGCAAAGGCGAGGGTTCGCCCGCCGACATCAAGCTCCTCGCAGAGCTCACCCGCGCCCTCCCCCTGAATGCGCCGCCGCAGGGCGACCTGGCCAGCTGGAAAGAGAAGTCCACGGCTCTCGCCGCTGCCGGCCAATTGCTGGCCGACGGCAAGCCTGGAGCGCTCGAAGCGTGGAAGACGGCCGCGAACTGCAAGGCCTGCCACAGCGTCCACAAGCCCGAGAAGAAGTGACCCGCCTGGCCGGCGGTCTTCGCCTGCCCTCCTACCGGCCGCCCCGACGACGTTCAACCGTTGATCGGGGCGTCGCCTTTCCGGGACGCGAAGGCCGTGTCGCCGGTGCCGCCTTCGAGCACTTCGGCCGCGATCGCGATCAAGTGGCGGCCGGAAGGACGAGCGCCGAACATCGTCCGGACATAGTCGGCATTGCGGCGCGGATCGGCGAAATCCGAGGCGATGTCGTAGAGGTGCTTCACCTCG
>JBBRQL010000034.1:0-25585 GCA_038226425.1 Verrucomicrobiota bacterium | reverse complement strand
CGGAGCCTGGCTCCGCGAACCTTCGAGGCGTTGATCGACGCCTCCAAATCCGCCTTCGAATCCCTCTCACCGGAGGATTGCCTCGGGTTCTTTCAAAACGCTCATTACGCTACATGATTAGTGGAAGTGCTCTAATGGCTGCCAACCCTCCAGGTTGGGGGATCCGCACCGCGCGCAACTCCTCCTCCCCGGACCTGGATCAGCATCGGCTTGTCCAGCGACTCAGCTTTCTCAAACAAGCCCTGGGCGAGCCGGCGGAACGAAAAACCCGGCGGGCTCTTGCGAGCGCCGTCGGGCGGAGGAGGAACCGAGGCTAAAACCCCTGTCAACGGAGCCAACCTACAGATCGGACGTTTCCAGTCAAATCAGGTGTTCACCCTACAATGCGGCACGACAGGTCCCGTCACCGTTGGCGGATGTAGGTGTAGGCCACGCCCCAGAGGATCAGCAGGAGGGTGAAGAAAAGGAACAGGAAGCGGTTCCTTGCGACACGGCGCTCCTTGCGAAGCGGCCGCAGGCCATGGATACCGCCGGCCGCGAGCATCTTCGCCATCGCAGGATTGTTCCCCGCGGGGCCCGTCACGTTCTCCTTCATGGCGTGCATGAAGGCCAAGAGGTCGAATTTCCGGACACCACGTTCGTTGAAGCGGCCTGCGTCAGCTGGAGCCGTCGGTGCAGAAGCCCGAGGAAGCGGCGCCGCGAACTTGTTCACGGGCTTGGCCGGTGACGGCTGAGGCGGCGGCGTCCGCACCGGCTTTGGCGTCTCGTTGGCGAGCCGGTGGAGCTCGGTCTCCAAGCGTGCCATCTCCTCGCGGAGCGCCTTGTCACGCGCGTCCAGCGGGGCGGTTTCTTTTCGTATGAACAGCGGCATGGGATCGGCCCTCGGGTGTCGTTTCTCAGCGCCGTGCCAGCAGGACCAGGCCGAGCACCGACGCGACCAGCGCCACCAGCGCGAGCGGCCAGGTGAGCGCGAACCCGAGCCGGCAAAGCTGCCCGGTCGGCAACGTCGCGAACGAAAGCTTCTGAGGGGCTTCGGCCGGAGCGGTCCCCGCGGCGGTCTTGCCGTCGAGCACCGGCCACTTGAGGCGGGCGCCGTTGTGCTCCATGCGGGCGTTCTCGATCACCGTCAGCGCGCGGGTGAGCTCTTGCTCCCAGTTCTCGTCGGACCAGGCCTTCTCGCTCAGCGGCTCGAGCGAAGCCAGCGCGGCGCGGAGGCCCTCCAACGTGCGGTTGAGCTGCTCGGCATCGCGGCGCGCCTCGAACTCGGCCTTCTCGAGCAGGCCCGTGCCGCGGATCAGATGGGCGCGCGTCTCGTCGAGTCCGATGGAGAACTCGGCGCGGCGGCGACGCATCTCCTCGAGCGCGGTCCGGGTGCGCTCAAGCTGTTCCTGGGTCTCGCGCAGCTTCGCCAATTGCTGCTGGGTGCCGGTCAGCTGGGCGTCGAGGTCTTCCCGTGTCGGCGCGCGGCCGCCGGCGTTTCTTTGCCGCGTCGCGGAATAGTCCGTGTCCTCGAAATCAGTGCCCTCGGATGCCACCTTGCAAAAATGGGTTTCCGGACCGCGGTTGCCAACGAACATTTGTTCACAAGCGCATTTCTTCGCCACGACCAACCGGTGCCGCGCTCGATGACGGAACGCAAAAAGGGCCGAGGATCTTCATCCTCGGCCCCGTGCGATCGTGCCTTGCGGCGGATCAGTTCGACGAGCGGTAGAACTTCTGCGCCGCCGCGCCGGTGTTCGGCGTGAACGGGCTGGTCGCACCGGTGACCGGCGCATAAGGCCCGGCCGCGTTGTCGGACCCGGTGAGGGCGCCGGTGAACGTGATCTTGCCGTCCGCACCGATGGAGACGGTCGGAGCGGTCACTACCGCGCCCGGCTCCCAGTGGCCGATGACGGCCGCCACCAAGAGCGTGTCGTCGCCGTCCGCGGGGTCAGGATCGCCCGCGAGCTTGAAGTTCACGCCGACGTTGTCGCCGCCGCCGCCTTCATGGTGCACGGCCTCGATGTAGTACTGTTTGCCCTTCTTGAGGGTGATGGTCGCGCCGCCGTCCGCGTTCTTGGTCGCCCATTCAGTCGCTTGGAACTGGTCGGAGCGGTTCTCCGGATGGTCAACGTTGCGGCGATCGGTGGTGACCCACTTCTTGGAGTCGTTCCATTGCGGCTCGGACGCGATCTTCTTCTTGTTGGCGACGGTCTCGTCCGTGCTGAGGAACAAGTCGGAATCGTCGTCCGCCGAGATGTAGAACACGTAGTTGCCGTCGGCCGTCGGGGTGAACGCGCCGCTCACGCGGCGGGTGTAGTTGTCGTCCACCTGGGCGGCGGACTGGAAGACGTCCCAGAACTCGACCTTGGTGGCCTTGCCGACGCCGCCGGTCTCGACCTGCACGCGGTTCGCGTCCTTGAAGAACTCCTGCTTGACCGTGCCCGCGACGAACTTCGCCGGCGAGACCGACAGCTTGGCGGTCTTGGAGGTCGCCGTCAGCGGGGTGCCGTTGATGGTGACCACGCAATCGAAGGAGGCGCCGTTGTCGGCGATGCCCGCGATGAAACCGAGGTTGGCGCCGGTCGCGCCCGCGATCGCCACGCCGCCGCGGCGCCATTGGTAGGCCGGGGCGATGGCACCATCCGTGGTGACAGCCACGGAGAACACGACCTGTTCGTACGACGAGGTCGCGAGGTCGGTCGGTTCGGTCGTGATGGAGAGCTTGGTCGGAGCCAAGACGAGGGAAGAGATGACGTCGCCCTTCAGCAGGGTGGTGCCGTCGGCCGGATCGGCATCGCCGGCGAGCTTGTAGGTCGCGCCGCCGTTGTCGCCGCCGCCGCCTTCTTTCCAGACTTCCTCGATGTAGTACTTCTTGCCCGCCTGGAGGGTGATGGTGGCACCGGTCGGCCACTCGGTGGCCTGGTACTTGTCGGAGCGGTTCTCCGGGTTGTCGGCGTCACGGCGGTCCTTGGTGTTCCAGCTCTGGGTGCCGTTCCATTGGGGCTCCGCGGTGATGCGCTTCTTGTTGGCCGGGGACTCGTCGGTGCTCAGCCAGATGCCGCCGTTGTCGTCGGAGCTGCTGAAGAACACGTAGTCGCCGGTCTTCGGCGCGATGAACAGGGCGCTCACGCGGCCGCCGTAGTTGTCGGCGACGTCGGAAGGGGCTTGGAAGATGTTCACGATACCCGCGAACGTCGGATCCTTCTTGTCGAGCGTGTTGGCCACGAAATCGAGGAACGATTCCGTGTTGTTCTCCCAGCGTTGGTAGTTCGCGACGCCCTTGATGAGCGAGGGCGAACGGAACGGCGTGATGATCGAGGCGGCCGTGTTGTTGAACAGGTCCTTGATGCCCGTCGCGGTCAGCGTGTAGCTGGTGTTATCGGTCAACGCGGAGGTGGTCAGGACGACCTTGTTGCCCGCGGAGCGCTTGACCGCCGTGACGGTGACGCCGCCGGAGATGGTGTACGCAGCCTTGGCTTCGGCGCTCGCATCCACGTCTTCGCTGAAGGTCACGCCGACCGAACTGAGGTCGGTGGCGATAACTGTGCTGAAGCCGGGCGCAGCGGTGTCCACCGTGAGGGTGGCGCCGTGGCTGGCGAGGCTCTTCGCCCCGACCGTCACCACAGCCCGGACCTTCGTGCCATCGTTGGCGGCGACCTCGACCGGAGTGGTGAAACTCGCGGAAGCGGCACCGGCGATGTCCGTGTAATCGGCCGCGCCGGGCGCTTTCTTCTGCCACTGGTACTTCGGCGCGGTGCCGTTGGCGGACACCGTGAAGGTGGCCGTCGCACCGACCGCGATCTTCTGGGAGGTCGGATCCTTGGCGATGAGCGTCGTGCCGGTCGGGCGATACGCCTTCAGGCCGCCGACATCGTTGACCAAGATGTCGGAGGTCGCCGTACGGGCGTACACTTCGAGGTTCGCGCCGCCGCCGCCTTCGAACCAGATCACGCGGAGCGGATAGACACCGGCCTCGGTCACCGTGAAGACCCCCTGGGAATCGGAGGCGCCGCGGCCACCGTCGAACTCGCTGATGATGAATGAGGTCGCGTCGCTGTCGGCGACGGTCGGGATGTACCGGTCGCCGATCTTGAGGCGGAAGCCGTCATCGCTGTTGACCACGAGATTCACCTCACCGGCCGGGAGCTCGATGAACGTGAGGACTTCGCCGGCCATGTTGTCATTGCCGCCGGCCGTAGCAAGACCGGGGAAGAGGACGTCCGGGAAGGCTTCACCCGTGAAATGACCGTTGTGTCTGGCGGTCAGGTCGTCCGTGGCGTCCTGGTCGTAGTTGATGACCTTGGACTCGTTGTACGAGCCGTCGGCATTGGGCCCGGGGGCCACGTCGTTGTCGACGACGCCGGAGGCCGGATCCAAAGGATCGACGAGCCGGGTGCCGGCGAGCTGCTGTTCAGCGCGGACGATGGTGTTCGCCTGGCCGGTGGAGGTGTGGACCAGACGGAACGTGAAGCCCGGTTTGGTCTTGTCGAAGGAACTGGCGTCCGCTTTGGCGGAGGGAGGGATCACGGTGGCCGCGTTGAGGGCGCTGGAGAGGGCTCCAGCTGCCACGGCTGCCAAGACACTCCGGTATATCGCCTTCCGAGAAGGCTGAGACACGAAGCTAGGTTGCATATCGTTTATCTATCGGTCGCAACGACTTGCAAAGTATCGACCCTCGACACACACGTGCCGAAGACAGACAAAATCGATGCATGCGAATCGTAGCGAATCCAATGGGGTAAAGGTAACCTGCCCCGACTTGTCACCAGAAAGCAACAAAATATGGGTGAGCTGCGGGACGGTCGGGCGCATCTGGAAGCCCCTGTCGACGGCGTCATCCGCGCAGGAATCGCGGACAGAAATCGGTGATCGGATCCGTCACGGCCAGCCTTCTGCCACCGGTCCACCTCGGTAGCCCTGGCCATGGGCTCGCCCGGTGCCACCCAAAGAGCGGTAGGGCGAGGCTCCTGCCGAGCCGCTGAGCAGGAGGCGGCTCGTCAAATCGCAGGGGCTCAGCAGGAGCTTCGCCCTACCCGCCGTCGGATGAAGGGGTGCAACGGTGATGCTCCGCCGACACGGGGAACACCCCAAGTCATCACCCATGCCCTCCGCATCCCGGTAGGGCGAGGCTCCTGCCGAGCCGCTGAGCAAAGGGCGGCCCGTCAACTCGCAAGGGCTCCGCGGGAGCGTCGCCCTACCACGCGGTCGGCGGAACGGTCGCGACCCGCATTTCCGCTCCTTTTCCCGTTCCGGCCGGCACTTGCTCTCCCTCGACCGTCCGCCACTTCGGATCGCACCCGGCAAAACGAGCGGCCCGGACCGCCCTTCTTACGCCGCGGCGGCCAGCGGCTTGGTCTGGACCAACGGGAGCGCCTCTCCGAGCACGACGGCCCGGTTGACCGTGACCGCGGAGATGTCCGACGCCGTCGGCACCTCGAACATCACGTCCCGCATCAGCCGCTCGACCAGCCCGCGGAGCGCACGGGCACCGGTGCCCTTCTTGACGGCCTGGGCGGCCAGTTCCCGGATGGCGTCCGGCGTGAAGGTCAGGTCGACGCCGTCGAGCGAGAGAAGCTTGGCGAATTGTTTCACCAAAGCGTCCTTGGGCTCGGTGAGGATCCGGACCAAGTCCTCTTCGCTCAGTTCATCCAACACGCTGACCACCGGGAGACGTCCGATGAACTCGGGGATGTAGCCGTACGACAACAGGTCTTCCGGCTCGACGCGCTTGAGCACTTCGTGGGTCGTGATCTTGGCGGCTTGCTCGGCCTCGGCACCAGCGGCGAAACCCATGACCCGGCGCCCGAGCCGGCGCTGGATCGCGCGGTCCAAGCCCACGAACGCGCCGCCGCAGATGAACAGGATGTCGGTGGTGTCCACCCGGATGTACTCCTGCTGCGGATGTTTCCGTCCGCCCTGCGGCGGGACGGCGCAGACGGTGCCTTCGAGGATCTTGAGCAGGCCTTGCTGCACGCCTTCGCCGGAGACATCGCGGGTGATGGAGACGTTCTCGGTCTTGCGGGCGATCTTGTCGATCTCGTCGATGTAGATGATGCCCATCTGCGCCCGCTTCACGTCGTAATCGGCGTTCTGGAGCAGCCGGAGGATGATGTTCTCGACGTCTTCGCCGACGTAGCCGGCCTCGGTGATGGAGGTCGCGTCCGCGATGGCGAAGGGGACATCGATCAGCTTGGCGATGGTCTGGGCGGCCAAGGTCTTGCCGCAACCGGTCGGGCCGATGAGGAGCACGTTGCTCTTCTGCAGATGCACCTCGTCGGGATCTTTCGCCACGCCGCCGTTGCTGAGCACGCGCTTGTAGTGGTTGTACACCGCGACGCTCAAGGTGCGCTTCGCGTCTTCCTGGCCGATGAGATGGGCGTCGAGATGCCGCTTGAGCTCGGCCGGCTTGGGCACGTTGAGCCGCCGGAGCTCCTTGGTGGTCTCCTGCCGCTGCTCCTTGGCGAGCACGCCTTGGCAGACCACGACGCAGCCGTCGCAGATGTAGACACCGGGGCCGGCGATGAGCTTTTTCACCTCCGAACGGCTCTTGCCGCAGAAGCTGCACATCGTGATCTGGTTCGGACGCGCCATTGGTGGGCACAATGCTGTCGTCCAGCGCCCGACGCCAGCGCAACATGGAGCCTGATGACCGAAGAACACCCGCCTTCCGGTCCGATCCGGTCGGGTCCGAGAGGTCCCGCCGCGACGGCCCACCGCACGATGGCCGAGGGCGGCAGCTCGACCCGAGCTTCGGAAAGGAGCCGCGATCACCGCCGCCGCGCGCGCGCCTGCGCCTGCGCCTCGGGCGCCGCATCGGTCAACCCCTTCGCGAAGTTCTTCGGGACGCATGGGCAATGATGCTATGGTGCGGCCGTTGAACGCCGGCCTGGTCCTTTTCTCAGCCATCTCCTTTCTCGCCTACGGGTCGGCTTGCTTTGTCTCCGCCCACCTGAAGCGGGAGTTCGTCCGCTACCAGATGGGGTCGCGGCGAAAGTTGGTGGGCGGGCTGCAGCTGGCCGCGGCGATCGGACTGCTGGCGGGCCAGAGCCAGCCGTGGATGGGGCGTGCGGCGGCCGCCGGGCTTGCCGCCATGATGCTGGTCGCCGTCGGCGTCCGGATCAAGATCAAGGACACCGTCCTCCAGACGACCCCGGCGCTGCTCTATCTGGCGCTGAACGCCTACCTTTGTCTGGTGGCGTTCTGACCCAGCGCCGCCTCAGAAGAACGCGATGACGGCGCACATCGCGAGCACGGCGATGGAGGGCAGGGCCTTCTTGATCGGGTCCTTCACTTTGAGGTGCATGAAGAACGCTCCCAGCATCAGCAACCCGAGGCCGATCGCGGCCGGCTGTGCGAAGCGGTGGATCCAGATGGCGGCCAGCAGGGCGAGCGCCAGTCCGACCTTGAGCACGCCGATCACGCACATGAACCAGAACGGCAGCCCGTAGGCGGCGAATTCCTCGCGCAGGTTCCTCGCCTCACCTCCGCGATACGGAGTCGTTTTCCCCGACCGGAGCATCCACACGTTCAGGATCCCGAGTCCCACGACAAGCTGCAAGGTGATGAGGAGGTATCCCACGGTGGTGTCAGATGAAACGATCCGGTCAGGTCGACCCAAAAATCTTGCCCCGCAGACCGGGGACCCGCAAGCGGATCCCCGGGGGTGCGATCAGAAGCGGCGGACACAGGATCGGGACTGCGCTTGTTCCGTAGAAAACACCGGCCGGAGAAAGGGCTTGGAAAGCAGAAAAAACGGAGCTTTTCCGTCTCCGTTCCTGTTCTCCTGGCCTCCAGAGTCATCTTTTCAGCAGAGCGGACGGCCCTCTGCTGAATCGCGGGTCTGCGAGCAGCGGACCCCACTTCTTCCCGCCCGTTCAAGTTTCGTCGCACGCCCGGGTGCAACTCGGCGCACAAACCCTCCGGACCGAGCTCAGGCCGCCGTCAGCGTCCGTGAATCCTCGGCCACCAACGCCGGGACCTCGCGGCGTGAAGCGACGACCTCGTCCACCAACCCGAAGGTCTTGGCCTCGGCGGCGGTCATGAAATTGTCGCGGTCGCAGGCCTTCTCCACCACCTCGTAGGGCTGGCCGGTATGGTGGCCGATGATGGTGTTGAGGCGCTGCTTGAGGCGGAGCATGTGCTTCACCCGGATCTCCACGTCGCTGGCCTGGCCTTCGGCGCCGCCGAGCACCTGGTGGATCATGATGTCGGCGTTCGGGAGGGCGAAGCGCTTGCCCTTGGTCCCGGCGCAGAGCAGCACCGCGCCCATGCTGGCGGCCATGCCGACGCAGTAGGTGTTCACGTCGCAGGTGAGCCACTGCATGGTGTCGTAGATGGCGAGCCCGGCCGAGACGCTGCCGCCCGGCGAGTTGATGTAGAAGTGGATGTCCTTCTTCGGGTCGTTCATCTGCAGGAAGAGGAACTGCGCGACGATGACGTTGGCGACCATGTCGTCGACCGGCGTGCCGAGGAACACGATGCGGTCCTTGAGCAGCCGGCTATACAGGTCGTATCCGCGTTCGCCGCGGCCGTCCTGCTCGATGACCATCGGGATGGAGAAATTCCGGGGGGGCTGGTTTTTCAAAGCGCGCGGAAGCTAGGAGGGGCTCCCCGCAGCGTCAAGGAACCGGCCCGCCTCCGAAGCCGTCGCCGCCAAGGTCAACCCTTCGTCGTCGTGTCTTCGTAGGTAGCGGTCCGTCGGGCCTTGAGGCGGTGCAACGCGGCGGCCGCGGCGGCGCTCTCCGCGAGTTTCTTGCTGCGACCGGTGCCCCGCGCGAGCTCGATGCCTTCGTGGGAGACCGCGGCCTCGAATTGCCGGTCATGGTCGGGCCCCTTGGAGGAGACCTCGACGTAGTTGGGCGGGTTGGGCGAGGACGATTGGAGCATCTCCTGCAGCTCGCCCTTGGGGTTCTCCAAGTTCGGCAGCTCGCCGAGCTCGCCGAAGGAGCTGCGGAACTGGCGGGAGACCAGTTCGCGGGCGGCCTCGTAGCCGGCGTCCAAGAACACCGCGCCGAGCACGGCCTCGAACGCATCGGCCAACGTCGAGCTGCGGATGCGTCCGCCGGTGGTCTCCTCGCCGCGGCTGAGGATCAGGAAATCACCGATCTTGAGCCGGCGTCCCTGCTCCGCGAGCGAGGAGCGGTTCACGAACTGCGCCCGGGCCTGCGTGAGCGGGCCTTCCCCGTGCCCCGGGAAACGTTGGTAGAGCTCGTTGGTGAGGATGAGCTGCAGCACGGCGTCGCCGAGGAACTCAAGCCGCTGGTTGTGGTGCTGCAGGTGCCCGACGCCGGCCTCGTGAGCCAGCGACGGATGCGTGAGCGCGAGGATCAGCAGCTGACGGTCGCGGAACGCGTGACCCAGCGCGGTCTCGAGGGCGGAAGTGTCGATCATGCTCGGACGGAAGGGGAGGGGACGGACGGAGCGGCCTTCAAGCCGGGGCCAAAGTGGCGACCTCGCTGGGCGGATTGAACGGCTCTTCTTCCGGCGCGCCCTCGACCGGTAGGCCGTGCTCGAGCAGCTGCGCGACATCGCGCTGGACGGCTTCGAGCTGCTCGAGATGCAGGTCGGGGTCCGCGATGGCGAAGATGTCGCCGGTCCGAGGCTGCTCGTAGATGAAGACGCGGCGACCGTTTTCGCGGAGCTGCTGCTTCACCTTGAGCACCCGCTTGCGCTCGAGCATCACGGCGAGGATGTAGCAGGCCGGCGCGTGGCTCTCGTCGCGACGTTCCACGAGCTTCCGCAGCAGCGATTCGGCGTCGTCCTTCAGGATGGCGTCCGGTGTCACCGGAGGCGGCGCGTGGTACACGCCTTGCCAATGCGAGATGAGGTGCGGACGCGCCAGGACCTCCGCGCCATGCGTGAGCCAAGCCTCGCTGCTGAGATCCAGCCGCTCGAACCCGTGACGCTGTTCCAGCAGCACGGTGTGGTAGGCCTCGCCGTCGGCGAACGCGCGGCCGCTCACGATACAGACGTGGCCGCGGGACTGGATGTTCCACTCAAGCATGATGAAAGAATGCGGCCGGAAGCCGGGGACGAGTTGTTGACGCGCGGGATTATCGGGAAGCGCCCCATGACTTCAACCCGCTTTTGTGGTGGACGCGGAAATCCGTCACGATCGACCGTTCGCGGGCGTTCTCGCGGACCGGAGCGGACGCGCCGCGCCGTGCTTCAGCCGATGGTCAGCGGCAACGTGAGCTGGTTCGCCTCGCCCAGCGCCCACGCCTCGATGCCCATGTCGCGCAGCGTCGTGGCGAACTCGGACGCGAACCCGTGCAACGTGAACACGCGTTTCGGCCGGACCTGCTCCACGAACGCGATGAGGTCCGGGAAATCCGCGTGGTCGCTGAGCGGGAACGCCGCGTCGGCCCGATATCGGTACCGGCATCCCGGATCCATCGCCCAGCCGGTCAGCACGGCCGTCCGGACCTTCGGATGCTTCGCCCGCAGCTCGTCGAGCTTCGAGCCCGGCGGACAGATGACGACATGCCCTCCGGGCCGTTCGACATCCATCGGCCGCCAGCCAGGAAAGCTGTGGCCGCACGCTTCATAGACTTCCGTCATCTTCGCCACCGGCGGGCTGAGCATCACCGGGATCCCGGCGTCCGTGAGCGATCGCAGGATCTCTTGGCTCTTCCCGAGCGAGTAGCACATCAGCACCGGCACGGCGCCGTCGGCCAAGCCCGCGCGGCAGAACGCCAGGATGTCGCGGACCACCTCGCCGGTCGGCGGCAGCACGTAACGCGGGAGCCCGAACGTGGTCTCCATGATGAGCGTGTCGGCGCAGAGCGGCGCGCAGACCTCGGCGGTGAGGCTGGGGCGCAGCTTGAAATCGCCCGTGTAGAGCAACGAACCGTCCGCCGTCTCGACCAACGACATCGCCGATCCGAAGATGTGCCCGGCCGGCAGCAACGTGAGCCCGAAGTCGGAGGTCCCGGGTCCAAGGTCGACGGCGGAAGCGCGGTGGCCGAACTCTAGCACGTGCTCAGCGCGTTTCCCGGCGCGCCGGGCCCGCATGAGCTTCTGCGTGGGCGCAGAAAAGACCACGCGGGCGTGGCGCGCCGTATGGTCGCTGTGGGCGTGGGAGACGAAGACCGTCTCGTCCGGCCCGATCGCCTGGTGGGCATCCAACCAAAGCCGGAGCGCGGGCAGATGGATCGACCCTTTCACGTACCGGAACTCCAGCGCGGACATCGCGGACACCGTAGCCCGGACCGCCGCCGACCACGAACCTCCGTTCGGTTTTCTGCCGCTGTCGAGCCAAGGCGGGGCTTGCCGGGAAAAACGACCCTCCCTAGCTTGACGACATGAGTTCAGCGACGATCTCCTTGCCGACGGAACTGAAGTCCCGTGCGGCCACCGCCGCGAAGAAGGTCGGCGTCAGCACGGCGCGATTTGTCCGTGACGCCGTGGAGCTGAAGCTGGCGGCGAACGGCACCTCCGTACCACGGCCAAGCCTGCACGAACTCACCCAGGATCTTTGCGGCAGCGTCACCGGGGGACCGCGCGACCTTTCCGACAAGAAGAAGCACCTCGCGGGCTACGGGAGATGAACTTGGTCATCGCCGATGCCGGCCCGCTGGTCGCTTATCTGAAGAAGGACGACCAGCATCACCGCTGGGCCGTGGAACGGTTCCGAGAGCTTCGCGATCCGCTGACCACTTGTGAGGCTGCGCTCAGCGAGACCTTGTTTCTGCTGCGCGATGTGCATGACGGACACGAACGGCTCTTCCAGATGCTGGAGCGAGGAGTGGTCGTGCCGGCTTTCTCTCTCCGCGCCGAGGTTCCCGCAGTGTTCGCGTTGATGCGCCGCTACGCCGACGTGCCGATGTCCCTCGCCGACGCCTGTCTCGTCCGGATGGCAGAGTCATCCGGGGACGCCGTGGTGCTGACGACCGACGGCGACTTCCGGCATTACCGCCGTCATCGCCGCGCCGCGATCCCTCTTCTCTTCCCTGGCTGAAGGTGGATTTTCTCCCCGCCGTGCCGTTCTTCTCCGACAACTTCCGCGAACAGGTCCGCGCCGCGAGCGACATCGTCGATGTCATCGGCGGCTACCTGCCGCTCAAGCGCGCCGGCACCAACTTCGTCACGCTCTGCCCGTTCCATAAGGAGAAGTCGCCGAGCTTCAACGTGAACCCCTCGAAGCAGAACTTCCACTGCTTCGCCAGCCACAAGGGCGGCGACGTCTTCCGCTTCGTCCAGGACCACGAGAACATCACCTTCGTCGAGGCCCTCACGCGCCTCGCCGAGCGCGCCCGCATCCCGCTGGAGCACGAGGACAACCCCGGCGCCCAGCAGGCCCGCGGTGTGAAGGATTCGCTGCTCAAGCTGCACGAGGCCGTCACCGTGCGCTGGCAGCAGTGCCTCGCCAACGAGGCCGGCGGCCAGGTCGCCCGCGACTATCTCGCCAAGCGCGGCGTGGGCGCGGATGCCGTGAAGGAGTTCCGTCTCGGCGCCGCGCCCGAGGCGTGGGACGACACGGTGAACTGGGCCAAGGCCAAGGGATTCGACCTCGCGCTCTGCGAGCAGGCAGGTCTGGTGATAAAAAAGGAAGAGACCGGCCGGCACTACGACCGTTTCCGCGGCCGGCTCATGTTCCCCATCTGCGACGAGCAGGGCCGGGTGATCGCCTTCAGCGGCCGCATCCTTCAAGGCGACGAGAAGAGCGCGAAGTACGTGAACTCGCCGGAGACGCCGCTCTTCACCAAGGGCAAGGTCCTCTTCGCGCTCGACAAGGCCAAGCGCGCCATCCTCGACGCCGGCCACGCCATCGTGTGCGAAGGCCAGCTCGACACCATCGCCTGCCACGCCGCCGGCGTCCGCAACGTCATCGCGCCCCAGGGCACCGCGCTCACCGCCGACCACGCCCGCATCCTCAAACGCTACGTCGACGAGGTCGTGCTCTGCTTCGACGGCGACAAGGCCGGCCGCAACGCTAGCATCCGCTCCTTCGAAGGCTTGCTCGGGTCCGGCCTCGCCATCCGCGTCGCCAGCATCCCCGCTCCGGACGACCCGGACAGCTTCCTCCGCCAGCACGGCGCGGAAGCGTTCCAAGCGATCCTTGCGAAGGCCGAGGGCTACTTCGATTTTTACCTGCGCCACCTGTGCGCCGAGAACGACGTGACCTCCGACAAAGGCCGGATGCACGTCGTGCGGAAGATGGGCGAGGACCTGCACAAGACCGGCAACGCGGTGCTGCTCGACACCTACGCGCAGAAGACCGGCCAGCGTCTCGGGGTGGGCGTGGACGCGGTGCGGACCGAGTTCCGCAAGGCGCGCCCGGCACCGGGACGGGCCGAACCCGATGAACCACCGCTCACCGAGCCCGGTGAAGACGCCGTCGGACCGCCCGTGCGTCCGCCGCCGCACGAGCTCTGGCTGCTGAAGTACCTGCTGCTCTCGCCGGAGCAGGCGCACTTCGCCGCGGCACACCTGGAACCGGCCTGGGTCACCCATCCCACGGTGCGGCGCATCGCGGCGCTGCACTTCTCCCTCGGCACGGATGTCGCCGGGTTGCTCGCGCAGTTCGATGGCGACGACTTCGCGTGCCGGCTCATCACCGAGAACGCCAGCGAGCAGCGGACGATCCACGAACCGGAGAAGCAGCTGGCCGACGTGGTCCTCCGCCTGCGGAACACCGCCTACGACCAGCAGATCACTCGCCTGAACGCCCAGTTGTCCGACACCGCGCTCACAGGCGAAGCACATGATGCCGCGCTAGCCGAGCAACAGCGCCTGCGGCTCGCGCGGCGGCAACCGCTCCATCCCCTCGGCGAAGCCTGAGCCGGAACGCTGCGGCCGACATAGGACAGGGTTTCTCGCCTGTCCTGGCCGCGCCCTCGGCACGGCCCGCGAAAGAAGCGGGGCCGCGGCGATCGGTTTTTCTTTGGTCCGCCCGACCACGACCCGGTAGCGTCGACGAGCTTTCCAAGAGAGCCGAATCTTCAAGCCTGCGTGAACACCGACGTCGTCGAATCTGGTCCTCGGTCCAACTCGGGACCGTCGTTCCGGTCCCTGTGCAGACGTATCTACCACTGGATGCTGACGTTGCCCGGGGGCGGACGCGGCGTGCCGCGACGGCTTCCGGGCGGCGGCACCGCCTATGTGCTTCCCTGGTGCCGGTATGTTGATTGGAGTCGCCCGGAGTACCGGCTGTTCCTCGGGGCACTGCGGCCCGGCGGGGTCGTCCTGGATATCGGCGCGAACGTCGGGTTCCACGCGCTTTTTTTCGGCAGAAAGGTCTCCCCGGGCGGCAAGGTGTACGCCTTCGAACCGGCCCTCCAGTCCTTCGAGGCCCTTTGCCAGCACGTCGCGATGAACGGCCAGACGGCGTGGGTCCACCCGGTCCGTGCCGCCGTCGGCGACCGGCCCGGGTCGCTGAGCTTCATCGCGGATGGCGTCCAGGGCTCGAACCACGTGGCGCCGGATGGAGCGCCGTCCGCCGCGACCGTCACGGTCCCGTGCGTGACCGTGGACGGGTTCTGCCAAGAACGCGGGATCCGTCCGACGGTGATGAAGATCGACACGGAAGGCTTCGAGCTTCAGGTGCTCAGGGGTGCGCGCAAGACCATCGGAACCGCGGGATCCGGGCTCGTGCTGTTCATCGAGTTGCACCCGACCTTCTGGCAGCGCGCCGGCTACGATCGGGCCGAGCTCCAGGCCGAGCTCGATCTACTCGGACTTGCCCCGCACGCGGTGCCGCCCGGGGTGGACATCTGGTCCGAGGACAGCGGGGTCGCCGTCGAGTTCCGGCCGCGATGACTGCGAACCCGCCAAACCTGATGCCGAGGTGAAGATCGCCCTGGTCAGCGGGAACGCCCGGGTCGTCGGCGGGATCGAGACCTATCTGAGGACCGTGGTCCCGGCCTTGCGCGCCCGCGGGCACCAGTTGGCGATGTTCCACGAGACGGCGGCTCCGGCGGACCGTCCGTGGATCTCGGAAGACCCGGAGATCCTGATGTGCTGCTCCGAGACGATCGGGGCCGAAGCTTGGCTGGCCCGCATGAGGGAGTGGGCGCCGGACGTCGTCTTCAACCACGGCCTCGCCGATATCGGGCTCGAAGGCCGGGCCGGCCAGATCGCGCCCGACGTCTTTTTCGCGCACGGATACTTCGGCACCTGCATCAGCGGGGCTAAGGTACACCGGTGGCCTGAGACGGCCCCGTGCTCGCGGCGGTTCGGAGCGGCGTGCTTGGCCCTGTATCTTCCCCGTCGATGCGGAGGCCTGAGCCCGGCGACCCTATGGCGCGGGTACCAAAGCTCGGCGGAACGGTTGACCGCGATCCGGCGATGCCGGGCACTGGTCGTCACCAGCGCCCACATGGCGGAGGAATATCGCCGGCACGGGTTGGGCGACCGGGTCCGGATCGTCCACCTGCCGGTGCTCCCACCGTTGTCCGGGGCCGGCGACGGGCCCTTGAGTCCGTCCGGCCCGGTCCGGCTGTTGTTCATGGGGAGGATGCAGTCCTTGAAAGGAGGCGGACTGCTCTTGGACGCCTTGCCGAGGGTGCGATCGGGATCGGGGCGCCCCGTGGATCTTTGCATGGCGGGCGACGGGCCGGACCGGATCCGTTGGAGCCGTCGCGCCGAGGAGATCACGCGGCGTCATGAGGGGGTCCGCTGCACGTTCTCCGGCTGGGTCGAGCCGATCGAGCGCGACCGGTTGCTCCGCGAAAACCACTTGCTCGTCGTCCCGAGCATCTGGCCGGAGCCGTTCGGCCAGGTCGGTCTCGAGGCCGGTCATCTCGGGGTGCCGAGCGTGGCGTTCCGCGTCGGAGGCATCCCGGATTGGCTCCACGAAGGGGTCAACGGGCACCTGGCTCCGGCGGATCCACCTACGGCCTCGGGTCTGGCCGATGCCATCGCACGGTGCCTCTCGGATCCTGCGGCGTACGCGGGCCTGAGGGCGGGCGCGCGGAAGATGGCCGGCCTCTTCACGCTCGACCGACATCTTGATGAGCTGGAGGCGTCGTTCGCAGTGGCGCTGAGGCCCCGCGATGTCGCGAAGGCCATAAAGACGGGTTGATTTGACCGGCGCAGTCCGACGCGGACACGGGCGACCACATCCTCGCGAAGCACCGGTACCGGAGGCGGTCGAGAGCAGGGAGCCCAGATCGCACGAATCTACCTTCGGACCTTTCGTTTGAAATGGCCTCCGGACGCGTGTCGGTCGGCTCGGGCGATCTTGCCCGCGGCGGCTTGTCAGAACCTGGGTGAGCGCGACCTTCCAGCGCACCTCGCCTCAGCGCCGGACGAGGAATGGATCGGCGATCGGAACAACCGCTGCAACGGCTCGGCTTGAGCGTGCGGGAGCAGATCCACCAGTACGGTACCGAGCGGTCCAACCTCTCCACCATTTATCGGTGGCAGCGGGGCGTCGTCTCGGCTACCGCCGAGCAAAACGCCGGGGGTGCCCCTCATGCGGGCATCGGATCGGCCGTGCTCACCACCACTTGAAGTTCGGGTCGGGCGCCGGACCGGTGTAGTTCCACTGGTAGGCTTCCTTGGGGAACTGGAAGTACTCGGTGTGGGAATCGCCGAAGAGGACGTTGAAGCGGTACTGGCTCTTGTAGTTGTGCCACTGGCTGGCGGCGTCCTTCTTGTCGCGGTCGGCCCACCACGGCCAGTCGCCCTGGACCAGCTTGTTCGAGGCGCTGAGCGCGATCTCGCTCGTCTTGATCGATTTGCCGGCCGGGCTGTTGGGTGCGCTGGAATCGCCGGTCACGTGCTTCACCCGGAGAGTCTCGACCGACCAGACGGTGAGGTAGCTGTTGCCCCAGGCGTCGTAGCAGCTCTTGGTGCCCTTCGGGAAGGTGGAGATCCAGAGCGAATCGCCTTTGTCCGCCGGGCATTTGTAGGCCTCGTCCGCCGACACGTACTTGTTCATCGGACGGTTCGTCGCACCGGTCAGGCCGCCGTGCAGCGACATCACGCCTTTCTTGCCGCCGAGCGTGCCCCAGTCGTTGTACACCGGGTACGAATCCCGGTTGTCGTCGGCGTACAGGTGATAACCGATGCCCATCTGGTGCATGTTGCTGGTGCAGCGGATGGCCAAGGCCTTCTGTTTCGCGCGGCCGAGCGCGGGCAACAACATGCCGGCGAGGATGGCGATGATCGCGATGACCACGAGCAGCTCGATCAGCGTGAACGCGGCCGAAGGATGGCGGGAAGCTTTCATGGAATTTGTTCTCGAAAGTACCGTGCGCGGACGCCGCCTAGCCAGAACAGATTTTCCCGGAGTCCCGCACGATCCGGGCGGGGCCGACCGGAGCGTGGATCACTTCCGAGCGCCCAGCCAGTACACCGCGTTGTCGAGCACTTGGAGCACGTCGGGGTTCTTGAACACCGGGTAGATCTCGTGGCCGGGACGGAAGTAGAAGACCTTGCCCTTCACGATCTTCCAGACCATGCCGCTGCGGAACCATTCGCCGCGCTCCCATCGCTCCTCGAGGACCACGTCGTCCGGTGGCGGCACGTGGAACGGTTCGCCGTACATCTCGGTCTGGGCGATGGTGAACCCGGCGGGCAGGCCGCGCGCGATGGGATGCTTGGGCATCACCACGCGAACGCGGCCGGGCATCGCGTCGGCGCGGTACGCCGGGAAGCAGCAGTTGGGCAACAGCAGGTCGATCTGCACCGGGCCGTCGAACGGTTTGCGGTAGGTCGCCGCGGGCGAAAGTCGGTCGGTGGGTTTCGGCGGCGTGCGGAGGTTGGCGAAGAGATTCGTCTCGCGGAAGACGGCGGTGGCGCGTTCGGCGGGGGCGAGCTCGTTCAAGGCGTCCTCGCGGGCCCGCCAGTTCATCGCCTCCATGAACGGCGCCGACCAGTGCGCGGAATGCAGCGCGAGGAGCGAGAGCTTGCCGTCCTGGATGCGCCGGACGATCTCGCGCCCCTTGGCCGCGGAGACCTCGCCGTTGCGGACGTGTCCCCACCAGACCAACACGTCGCACGCATCGAGCGCGGCGGCGGAGAGTCCTTGCTCCGGGTCGTCGAGCCGCGCGGTCGTCACGACGAGGTCCGGCCGCGTCCGCAAGTGCGCCGCGATCTGGCCACCGAGCCAGTTCGAGTAGGTCATCCGCTGCTGCGGTTGCTGCTCATCCCAGACGAGCACGCGGACGGGTGCCGCGACGGCCGGCGCGATCGACACGATGGCGAGCAGGCAACCGAGCCAGAAAGAGAGGCAAGAAGGCCGGCGGATACGGCGGGGTCGGATCGAGCTAAAATCCATGGGAAGAAGCTGAGGATCGGTGACGGGACCCGCTTTGGGCAGGAAAAAATCAAGCGCGCGTCGCCGTGTTCCCATCTGGACGCCGTGTTCGCCTGTGCCGCCAAGGTGCTGCCGCGCGTCTCGCCGGCAGAAAGTGCGGACGGAGATGCGCCGGAAGGACTTTCCCGGGCCCCGGCTTCGGCGAGCCCTGCCAGCAAGATGCTGGCAGCACGCACGCCCTGGCCTCTCCACGTCACGATGAACAGATCAAGCGCTCGTCGCCGTCACGTCACGGCGCCGCCGGTCCAGGCCTCGGACACGCGGACGACGATGCGGGGCGGCTGCTTTGGAGCGGCGCCCGCCAGTTCGTCCGGCCTGTCGAGCAGCTCGAGCTGGCGCCGCGCCGCGATCGCCTGCGGGGTTCCCGGATGTTCCACCACCAACTGGCCGAGCAAGCGCCGCGCGGCCGGTTCGTCCCGGCGGAGCTTCAGCGCCCAAGCCGCTTCCAGGGCTAGCCATTCGGCCCGTTGCGCGGTCGTCACATCGGAAGCTTGTCGCAGGATGCCCAACTGGGCGTGGGCGCCGTCCATGTCGCCGAGCTGTTCCGCGAGCAGGCGCGCCAGACGGAGCCGGGTCGCGAGATCTTCGGGCCGGGCCTCGAGCCGGGCGCGGAGGTTCTTGGCTTCTGCCCGTTTCCCGGAGATCTCGGCATAGCCGGCCTTGGGAGCCATGCCTTGTACCGGTGCTTCGCCAAGGGCAGGCAAACGGATCGATCGCGGTTGCCGCCGTTCCTCGAGCTCGGCGACGTCGATGGGGAGCTGGCGGATCCGCGCCTCTGCCGAACGCGCGAAAGGAGTGTCGGGAAGGATGCGGACGATCTCCTGCAACGCCCGCCGTGCGGCGGCGGGGTTGGACCCGAGGTCGAGATGCCAGTTCGC
Source organism: Verrucomicrobiota bacterium (assembly GCA_038226425.1). Taxonomy (GTDB): domain Bacteria; phylum Verrucomicrobiota; class Verrucomicrobiia; order Limisphaerales; family UBA9464; genus CAIVQB01. The sequence continues at coordinate 6,460 of JBBRQL010000034.1, read as the reverse complement.
GAGACGGTTGAAGGCGCTGGAGACCTCGACCGGTTTGGTCTGCGGATCGCGGCAGAGCTCGCGCACGGTGCGGTCGGCCTCGCCGAGCTGGCCGAAGTTCCGGGCGTACATCTCGGCGAGCATCATCCAGCCGGCGAAGTCGTCCTGCTTCTCGTCGAGCTGGAGCAGCACCTCTTGTTCGGCGACCGCGTAGTCGCCCGCCTTCATCCGCGCGATGGCCCGCGAATAGGAGATCTGCGGCCGATGGACCAGCGGCAGCGCGGCGCGCACGGCCAGCCAAAGGCCGCCGGCGAGCACCGCGATCATCACCGCCCACGCCGACCGGTAGGCGAGGAACCCGGATAGTGGGAGGACCAATCCGCCGAGGATCGCCGAGTTCTGCCAGAAATCCCGGCGCCGCCGGATCCGTCCGAAGACGACCGGCAACAACCACGCTTCGCTCATCGCCGTCCACGCCATCGCGGTGAGATAGCAGGCGGCGGCCGTGCCCATGAAATAGCTCCACACGCGGCCGACGCCGACCGCTTGCGGCGCGAGCGGTTCGAGGTCCCAGGGCGGACCGGCCAGCGCCAAGATGTTCCAGACCGCGACGCCGGCCACCGGACCGACGAGTCCGCGGACCGCCCAGAGCAAGAAGCCACGGGACGCTGCCGCGCGGTCCTGCTCGTGGACCTCGAGCCAATCCCGTCGCACCGCTTGCGAGAGGACCCACGCGAGCGCGAGGGATCCGGCGAAGGCAGGAGCGAAAGGGTCCACGGCGACAGCAGACCATCTCCGGACGGCCCGACAAGCCGATTCCTGGCGAACAGTCCGGCCCGGACCGTGACGTGGCGCCGCGACGCAGCTACCGTCAGCCCATGCGGATCGGACAACTCGCTTGGATCGCGGCCCTGTGCGGCATCGCCACCGGATGCGCCTCCTTCAACGGCCCCTCGGTCGATTTCGCCGCGCCCCGCGTGACCGGCCGCGTGGTGGACGACGCCTCGGGCCGTCCGGTGAAGTGGGCGCGGGTCGGCCGCAAGATCTGGACCTGGCGCAAAGGAACCGGCGAGTTCTTGCGCGGCGGCGAAGAACTGCTCCAGATGCAGGACCACGCCCGGACCGATGCCGAAGGCCGGTTCACGCTCCCGAGCAAACGGTTCGCCCTGCTCTTCTCGTTCGGCGAGGTCGGGCTGGACCTCGGGCTCTCGGTCCAGCACGGCAGCTTCCATCCGTGGCAGACCAACTACCCGACCGCGGCCTTGGCGACGAACTCGCCCGTCCTGTCCATCGCCGCCGGCGACGTGCGTCTTCGCCGCCGCTGACCGGGACGCCGATCGGCGGCCAACCGCCTGTTGCATCCCTGTCACAGACGACCGAAAGTCCGGTCATGCCGCTCACGGTCAACGTCCGTCTGCTCGAATCCGGTCCCACGCGGATCGCGGGCGAACTCGCTGTCGACGACTTCGCGGCGGATTTCACGGATCCGCTGGTCAAGTTCGTCTCGCCGATGTCCTACGACCTCGAGGTCCGGCGCCAAGGAGACGACCTGGCGGTCACCGGGAAGCTCTCCATCACCTTGGGCTGCACCTGTGCGCGATGCCTGGAAGAGTTCGCATCGGAGCTCGAGCTGCCCCAGTTCGCGGCCCTCGCGACCTTCATCGGCGAGGAGGCCGTGCCCAAAGACGGAGATATTGCCGACTTGACGCCCCTTTTGCGGGAGGACATTTTTCTCGGCCTGCCAGCGAACCCGTTGTGCAGACCAGATTGTCGCGGGCTCGCCCGAAAGGCCAAGGCCCGCGATTCGCGTCTAGAGGTCCCGCCGTCCGACGGCAGGTCTCCCTGGGGCGAGCTGGATCGACTGAAACTGTAAACGAACACGACTTATGGGCGTCCCTAAACGTAAACCGTCGCGCAGCCGTCAGCGGATGCGCCGTGCTTACAACAGCGTGCTGCACCTGCCGCAGCTCAATTCCTGCCCGCAGTGCGCGGCGGCCTACATCCCGCACCGCGTCTGTCCGTCGTGCGGCTACTACAACGGACGCCAGGTCATCACCGTCAAAGCGCAGGCCTGACCGGCCTTGGGAGCGCCGTGCACCGCCGAGGGCGGGCCGGCGCTCCGTCGTTTCTATGCGCCTGGCAGTGGACGTCATGGGCGGCGACCACGGCCCGGAGGAGCTCCTCCAGGGCGTGAAGCTCGGCCTCGCCGCCGACGCCGGGATCCGGACCCTGTCCGTCGTCGGACCGGAGGCGGAGCTCCGCCCGCTCGCCGACCGCATCGGTCTCCGCGACCCGCGGTTCCGCATCCACCATGCCAGCGAGGTCCTCACCATGGAGGACAAGCCCGTCCAAGGGCTGCGCAAGAAGAAGGATTGCTCGATCCTCCGGGCGGTCGATCTCATCAAGGACGGTCAGGCGGACGCCGTCATCTCGGCCGGCAACACCGGCGGGATCGTCGCCGCCGCGACCATCCGCCTCCGGATGCTCGAAGGCGTCGAGCGCCCGACCATCGCTTGCATCATGCCTTCGCGCACCGCGGCCTGGGTGCTCGTGGACGGCGGGGCGAACCCGGAGTGCCCGGCGGAGACGCTGCTCCAGTTCGCCGTCATGGGATCGGTCTATTCCCGCGCCATGCTCGGCGTGGAGAAGCCGCGTGTGGGCGTGCTCAGCAACGGCACCGAGGAGACCAAGGGCACCGAGCTCACCCGGGCCGCGGTCGGGCTCGTCCGCCGGACGCATCTGCACTGCATCGGCTACTGCGAGGGCTACGACCTTTTCACCGGCGGCGTCGATGTCGTGGTGTGCGACGGCTTCGTGGGCAACATCGTGCTCAAGACCTCGGAAGGTCTGGGCAAGACCTTCGGCGCGCTGCTCAAGGAGGAGCTGACCGCCAACCCGCTCCGGTTCATCGGCGCGCTGCTCGCCAAGGGCGGCCTCGGCCACATCAAGGAGCGGATGAACCCCGACACCTACGGCGGCGCGCCGCTGCTCGGGATCAACGGCACGGTCATCAAGATCCACGGCTCGGCGAAACGGTTCGCCTTGGCCAATGCCATCCGGCAAAGCTCGCGCCTGGTGGACCGGCAGCTCAACGAGACGATCGTGCGCGAGATCGCGATGGCGACCGAGGCGACCGCGAAGCCGGCCGCCGCGACCTGAACCGGCGATGACTCCTTTCCGACATCCCCGCTCCAGCCGCCCGCACCTGCGGACGGTGTCCATCACCGGCGTCGGTTCCTATGTGCCGGCGCGGATCCTGACCAACGCCGAGCTCGAGAAGATCGTCGAGACCAGCGACGAATGGATCACATCGCGCACCGGCATCAAGGAACGCCGCATCGCCGCGGCCGGTGAGGCGACCTCCGACCTCGCGAGCGAGGCGGCGAAGCGGGCCTTGGCCAACGCCGGCATCACGCCCGACCAGGTCGACCTGATCATCGTGGCGACGATCACGCCCGACATGTTGTTCCCGAGCACCGCCTGCCTCGTGCAGCAGAAGCTCGGCGCGACCCGGGCCGCGGCCTTCGACATCGAGGCGGCGTGCAGCGGCTTCGTCTACGCCCTCGACATCGCCAGCCACTTCGTCGCCTCGCACACCTACGACACCGTGCTCGTCATCGGCGCCGAGAAGATGTCCTCGGTGATCGACTGGACCGACCGCAACACCTGCGTGCTCTTCGGCGACGGCGCGGGCGCGGCGGTGCTCCAGAACCGTCCCAACGCCCACGGCCTGCTCACCACCTGCCTCGGTTCCGACGGCGGCAAGGCCGGCCTGCTCGAACAGCCCGCCGGCGGCAGCGCGTGCCCGGCCACGGCCGATTCCGTGGCCAAGGGCCTGCACTTCCTGCGCATGGACGGGAAGCAGACCTTCAAGAACGCCGTCAACGCCATGGCTGCCGCGGCCACCGAGGCGTTGGCGCGCTGCGAGCTCTCTATCTCGCAGATCAAGTGCGTCATCCCGCATCAGGCGAACCAGCGCATCATCGACGCCGTCGGCGAACAGCTCGGCGCGGACCCCGCGCAGCTCTTCGTGAACGTGGACCGCTACGGCAACACCAGCGCTGCCAGCGTCGCCATCGCGCTCGACGAGGCCGTCCGACAAGGCCGCATCGTGCGCGGCGACCTGGTCCTGCTCGTCGTCTTCGGCGCCGGCCTCACCTGGGGCGCGGCGGTGATCGAGTGGTGACGAAGCGGTCGCCGGGCTTTTCTCCGCGCCGGGCCGCGGCCACACTGCGCGCATGACGTCCGACGACGCATCGACGCGCATCGACGCGCTGACCGCGGAGCTCCGCCGGCTCGACCACGCCTACTACGTGCTGGCCGAGCCGGCCGTCTCCGACCGCGAGTACGACGCGCTCTTCGCGGAGCTGCTCGCGCTGGAGAAGGAGTTCCCCGCGCTCACCACACCCGATTCGCCCAGCCAACGCGTCGGCGGCGCGCCCTCCGACGGCTTCCGGCGCGTCGAACATCTCCAGCCGATGCTGTCGCTGGAGAAGATCGAGGCCTCGGACGTCCCGACGAAGGAAGAGGTCCCTGACCGCGACCTGCGCAGCCGTCTGCAGGACGAGCGGACGCTGGAGCAGTTGCGCGCGTTCGATGCCACCATCCGCAAGCACCTCGGCCGCGACCGCGTGAAGTACGTGGTGGAGCCGAAGGTCGATGGCGTCTCGCTCGGCGTGCATTACCGCCGCGGCAAGCTCGTGCTCGGCGCCACGCGGGGCGACGGCCGCTTCGGGGACGACATCACGGCCAATCTCCGCACCGTCCGGTCCATCCCGCTGGAGCTCGACCTCGCGGACCCGCCCGCCCTGCTCGAGGTCCGCGGCGAGGCCTTCATGGCGCTGAAAGATTTCGATGCCCTGAACGCCAAGCTCGTCGCCGCCGGGGAGAAGGTGCTTCCCAACGCGCGCAACGGCACGGCCGGCACGCTCAAGCAGCTCGATCCGCGGCTCGTTGCGCAACGGCCGGTCCGAGCGGTCTTCTACGCCGTCGGCGCCTGCGACGGCATCGCGTTCGAGACGCACTCCGGGATGCTGGAGGCATTGGCCAAGTTCGGTCTGCCGACGCAGACGCTTTGGTGGTTGTGCGACGGTATCGAAGAGGTGATCGCCTGCTACCGCGACCACGTGGTCTGCGGTTACGATGAGAGCCGCGACCTGCGCAGCCGGCTGCCATACGAGATCGACGGCATCGTGGTGAAGGTGGACCGCATCGCCGATTGGGCGCGGATCCCCGACAAGCGCCGCGCGCCCGGCTACGCCATCGTCCACAAACCGGTGCCGTGGATCACACCTGCCGAGACGGTGCTCAAGGCCGTCACCGTCCAGGTCGGCCGCACCGGTGTGCTCACGCCCGTCGCGGAGCTGGAGCCGGTCTTCGTCCAAGGCTCCACCGTCGCGCGCGCCACGCTGCACAACGAGGACGAGATCCGCCGCAAGGACATCCGCATCGGCGATACCGTCGTCATCCGCAAGGCCGGCATGGTGATCCCCGAGGTCTTCGAGGTGATGAAGACCCGGCGTCCGCCCGGCGCGGAGGAGTTCGACCTCTTCAAGCACATCGGCGGGAAGTGCCCGGCCTGCGGCGGCCCGATCGCGAAGGACAAGGTCTCCGCCGGCGGCACCGAGGAAGTCGCGTGGCGTTGCCAGAACGTCGCCGGATGCCCGGCACAGAAGACGCGCCGCGTCGAATACTTCGCGAACCGCAAGGCGCTCGACATCGAGGCGCTCGGCGGGATTGTGGCCGAGAAGCTCGTCGAGCGCGGTCTGGTGGACGGCCCACTCGATCTCTTCGGCCTGACCTTGGAGCAGCTCGCGACGCTAAACCTCGGCACCGACGAAGAACCGCGGATCTTCGGCGAGAAGAACGCGGCCAAGGTCGTCGAGGCGCTGGCCCAGGCCCGGACGCTCCCGCTCCACCGGTGGATCTTGGCGCTCGCCATATCGGAGGTCGGCGAACAAACGGCGTTCGATCTCGCTGGGTTCTTTGTGAACATGGAGTCCCTCGTAGCTTCAAGCCTGTTACGGGACGCCGCCGAATTGGGCGATCTGAGGCGCTTGTTTGAAGACAACAAAGTTGGAGAAGACGAGAAAGCCCTCCCAGAAATCGAGCAGTCCGATCGCAAGGGCCGCCAGGCAGAGGCAAAACGGCTCGGAAACCCGATCGGGCGGCGCTTGATCGAGTCCGGGTTTGCCAAGGCAAGTTCACAAAGTTCACAAGATTGGCAGGCCAAGACCTTGGTCGGCCCGGTGGCCGCCAAAGCGGTTGTCGATTGGATCACCAGCGAGGCCGGTCAAAAGACTTTGGAACGGTTCCGACAACTAGGGATCTCGCCTCAAGGGTCCGTCCGGAGTATGGATGCGGCGACGGCGCAACCGCTTGCCGGCAAGACCTTCGTGCTCACCGGCACCTTGCCGACCCTGTCGCGCGACGAAGCCTCGGAAATGGTCCGTGCCGCGGGAGGGAACGTCAGCGGATCGGT
>JBBRQL010000033.1:0-26166 GCA_038226425.1 Verrucomicrobiota bacterium | reverse complement strand
CGCGAGAACCTCAACCCGGTCGAGGAAGCGCTCGGATACGCGCAGCTCGGCGAACAGTTCCAGCTCACCAAGGAGGAGATCGCCAAGAAGGTCGGCCGTTCCCGCGCCGTCGTCGCCAACGCCCTCCGCCTGCTCAAGCTCGCCGCTCCGATCCAGGCTGCTCTCCGCGAAGGCCGCCTCAGCGTCGGCCACGCCAAAGTCATCCTCGGTCTCGCCGATCCCGCGCTCCAGAAGACCGCGTCCGACCGCGTGCTCGCCGCCGGCATGACCGTCCGCCAGACCGAGGACCTGGTCGCGGCGTTGCAAAACCCGAAGCCCGAGGTCCACGGATCCAAGTCCCAGGTCCCGGCGCCGTCGCGAGACCTCCACGTGGTGGACATCGAGAACAGGCTGCGCGAGCGCTTCGCCGCGAAGGTCGCGCTGCGGTACAAGGCCGGCAAAGGCAGCGTCGAGGTCCGCTTCACCAACGACGACGAGCTCAACCGCGTGCTCGAAGTGATGGGCCTGAGCCTGGATTGAACCGCACTCGCCGCCGCCTCGTGCCCCGATGACACCCCTTTTTTTCCGCCATGATCAACTCCCCTGAATTCCGCGCCACAGTCGCGGACCAGCTCGCCGCCGCCGCGCCCCGCGTGCCCGACCTCACCGCGTTCGTCGGGCTCGACGGCTTCGTCGACGAGATCCTCCATGTCGTCGACAAGCGCCACGACGCCGTGCGCTACGACCGCGTGCCGACCATCGCCGCCTACGCCGCGCGCCTCGGTGCCGCCGCCGGCCACAGCACCAACATCGAGCTCGTCAACATCATGACCAAGCTCGGCGGCAACGGACCCATCATGGCCAACGCGCTCGCCCGTTTCGGCATCGGCGTCACCTACCTCGGCGCTCTCGGATGGCCGGCGTTGCACCCGGTGTTCGACGGGTTCGCCACGCGCGCGGAGGTCCACACCATCTGCGGCGCGGGCCTGACCGATGCTCTCGAGTTCGACGACGGCAAGGTGATGGTCGGGAAGCACTACACGCTCAAGGAGATCACCTGGGCCAACATCACCGCCCGCTTCGGCAAGGAGAAGTTCGCCGCCAAGCTCGCGTCGTCCGACCTAGTCGGCTTCGTGAACTGGACCATGCTGCCCTACATGAGCGACATCTGGGCGAGCATCCAGGAGGAGCTCGGGCCGGCCATCAGCGGGCCGCGACGGAAGATTTTCTTCGACCTCGCCGATCCCGAGAAGCGCCTGCCCGCCGACATCGCGCGGGCGCTCGAGCTTATCGTGAAGTTCCAGTCGAAGTTCGACTGCATCCTCGGCCTGAACGAGAAGGAGGCCTACGAGGTCGCCAAGGTGCTCGGCCTCCCTTCCGAGCCGCGCGGATGGGAAGGCCTCGCCGAGCTCTCGCTCGAGATCCAGAAGCACGTGCCGGTCGACACCCTCGTGGTCCACCCCACCGCCTACGCGCTCGCCGTCTCCGGCGGCAAGGCGGAGGTGGTCGCCGGATCCGTCTGCGCCAAGCCGAAGATCACGACCGGCGCCGGCGACCATTTCAACAGCGGCTTCTGCCTGGGCAAGCTGCTCGGCCTCGGCAACGCGGCGAGCTTGCTCTGCGGCGTGGCCACCAGCGGCCACTACGTCCGCACCGCCGAGAGCCCGGACGTCGCGGATCTCGTGGCGTTCATGCGGAACTGGCCGGCGGATAAGGTGACAGGTGGCGAGTGACGAGGGCCGGTGACCAGAAGAACGATGTGCGCCACGAGCGATATGCAGCCGCAACCAGAAAACGAAGCGCCGCCTGTTGACCGTCTGGAGTCGTTCGGCATCTATCAGACCGCGCGCCGGTTGTTCGATGATTTCTGGCGGGACTCAGAAATTCTTGGGCGCGATTATCGGGGCCGTGAACTCGTCAAACAGTTGGTCCGAAGTCTTGATTCGGTGTGCGCCAACATCGAAGAAGGCTACGGGCGCGGCTTCGGCAAGGAGTTCCCGCAGTCTTTGCGTGTCGCACGCGGCGAAGCCCGAGAAAGCCGTGGCCGCTATGAACGTTGCCGTCACCTGCTTCCGCCGGAGGTCATCGAACAGCGGATTGCCGTTCTCAGCCAAGTCATCGGCGGCCTGACCAACACCATCGCCACCATCGAACGGCGGCGGGCCAACGGGTGACTTCCTGTCACCCGTCACCCGTCACCTGCCACCTACTCATGATCCTCCCTGTCATCCGATACGGCGATCCCGTCCTCCGCAAGAAGGGCGCGAAGATCGAATCGATCACCCCCGAGATCCAGCAGCTCGTCGCCGACATGTTCGAGACGATGAAGCACGCGCACGGCATCGGCCTCGCCGCCCAGCAGGTCGGCCGCGCCGTGCAGCTCACGACCATCGACCTCCGCGGCGTGAAGGACCGTCCCAGCCGCCTTTGGCTGGCGGGACAGGAAGCCGATGTCGAGTCGTTCATGCCGTTGGTGCTCGTCAACCCGGTCGTGCGACCCGTCGGGCCGCGCGCCTCCGGACCGGAGGGCTGCCTCAGCTTCCCCGACATCTTCGGCGGGATCGAGCGCCATTCAGAGGCCGAGGTGACGGCGCAGAACGAGCGCGGCGAGAGCTTCTCGTTCAGGGCCGGAGGACTGCTAGCCCGGGCGATACAGCACGAGGTCGACCACTTGAACGGCATCCTCTTCATCGACCGCATGGACACCGAGATCCGTGCCGATGTGCAACCGGACATCGACATCCTGCTGGCCGAGACCAAGGCCGCGATGGCGAAGCAGGCCGCGAAACGCTGATCGAGCGGCGCTCCGGCCGGCTCCCGCATCAGCCGGCCAGGTGGCAAGCGACCTTGCGGCCTGGCCCGATCTCGCGCAGCGGCGGCAGCTCGGTCTTGCACCGCTCGACGGCGACCGGACAGCGCGGATGGAACGGGCACCCTGCCGGCGGGTCGATCGGCGAGGGCACGTCCCCGCCGAGCACGATGCGCGAGCGCTTCGCCGCCGGATCCATCACCGGCACGGCCGAGAGCAGCGCCTTTGTGTAAGGATGTTGCGGAGCCCGGCAGACTTCCCGCGCATCCCCGACCTCCACGACGCGTCCGAGGTACATCACCAGCACCCGCTGGCAGAGATGCTCCACCACGGCGAGGTCGTGGGAGATGAAGAGATAGGCCAGCCCGCGGTCGCGCTGGAGGTCCTGCAGCAGGTTGACGACCTGCGCTTGAACGCTCACGTCGAGGGCGCTGACCGGTTCGTCGCACACGATGAGCCGCGGCTCGACCGCGAGCGCTCGGGCGATGCCGATCCGTTGGCGGTGTCCGCCGCTGAACTCGTGCGGATACCGGTCCGCGTGCTCCGGAGCGAGCCCGACGCTCCGCAGCAGTTCCCCGATCCGCGCGGTCCTGGACGGTCGGTCCGGCACGAGCCGATGGATGTCCAACGCTTCGCCGATGCTCTCGCCGATGGTGGACCGCGGATCCAGCGAGCTGAACGGATCCTGGAAGATCATCTGGAACTTCCGCCGCCGCGACCGCAGTTCCTTCGCTGGAAGGGCCGTGATGTCCTCGCCGTCGAAGCGGACAGTTCCGGCCGTCGGTTCGACCAACCGCAGCACGGCACGGCCGAGCGTCGTCTTGCCGCACCCGCTCTCTCCGACCAGGCCGACCGCCTCGCCCGCATCGACGGTAAGGTCGACCTCTTGGACCGCCTTCACCGAACGGCCCGAGCGCGAGAAGAAGCCCTGCTTCAGCGGGAAGCGGACGCTCAGGTTCTGGACATCGAGCAGCGGCACCTCCCCGACGTTAGGCATCCGCGAGGACCGGCGGCGACAACGATATGGCTCGACGGTGCCGGCAGCTTTGCCGGCTGGTGCTTCGCACGGCAGACCGTACCCTGTCCGCATGTCGCAACCTTTGACGCTGACGCTCGGACATTCACCCGATCCGGACGACGCCTTCATGTTCTACGGGCTCGCCAAGGACCTCGTGCCTTCCCCGGGATTGCGGTTCGAGCACATCCTCCAGGACATCCAGACGCTCAACGAGCGCGCGACCCGCGGCGAACTCGACATCTCCGCGATCAGCATCCACGCCTACGCGCACGTCAGCGACACCTACGCGTTGCTGCCGAGCGGCGCGAGCATGGGCGACGGCTACGGTCCGATGCTGGTTTCGAAGGAGAAGTTCGACCGCGACGAGGTCGCCAGGAAGCGCATCGCCGTCCCCGGAAAGATGACCAGTGCCTTCCTCGCGCTGCAGCTGTGGCTGGGCAGACGGGCGGACGAGTTCGACTTCGTGGTGGTGCCGTTCGACGAGATCTTCGCGGCGGTGAAGTCCGGGCGCGCGGACGTCGGCCTGATCATCCACGAAGGCCAGCTCACCTACGCGAACGAAGGGCTCGTGGTGTGCGAGGACCTCGGCGTCTGGTGGGGTCGCGAGAACGACGGCCTGCCGCTGCCGCTCGGCGGGAACGTGATCCACAAGCGCCACGCGCCCGAGCTGCGCAAGCAGGTCAGCGACGTGCTCACGGCGAGCATCCGCTACAGCCTCGACCACCGCGCCGAGGCCGTGGGGCACGCGCTCCAGTGGGCCCGCGACATGGGGCACGACCTGGCGGACAAGTTCGTGGGCATGTACGTCAACCACTGGACGCTCGACTACGGCGAACGCGGCCGTGAGAGCATCCGCCGCTTCCTCGCGCGCGGCCAGGCGATGGGCGTCGTGCCCAAGGCCCCGCCGCTCGAGTTCGTGGAGTGAGCGGACCAGCCTACCGGACGGACCAAGTTTTCACGGCTTCGGCCCCTTCCGGGCTTTCGGCCGCTTGCCGCCGGCCACGAGCCGCTCGCGGATCTTCTCCAGCGCCTCGCGGTGCTCGTCGGAGACCTCCGGATATGCCGGACCGATGTCCTTGAGAGCCTCGAGCAGGATGGCGCTGACGGCGACGCGGGCGAACCACTTGCGGTCGGCCGGGACGACATGCCACGGCGCATCGTCCGTGCTGGTCCCGCGGACCATCTCCTCGAAAGCCTCCTGGTACCGGTGCCAGCTCTCGCGTTCCTTGACGTCGCCGGCCTCGAACTTCCAGTTCTTCGCCGGGTCGTCGATGCGCTGGAGGAATCGGTCGTACTGCTCCTCGGGCGACATGTGCAGGAGGCATTTCACCACGCGGGTTCCGTTGTCGTGCAGCTGCCGCTCGAAGTCGCGGATCTCCCGGTAGCGCCGTTCCCAGATCTTCGGCTGCTTCGTGCTGCCGGTCGGCAAGCGCTGGCGGTCCAGGATCTCCGGATGGACGCGCACGACGAGCACCTCCTCGTAGTAGGACCGGTTGAAGATCCCGATGCGGCCGCGCTCGGGGACCTTCTGATGGCAACGCCAGAGGTAATCATGGTCGAGCTCCATCGTGCTCGGCGCCTTGAAGGGATGGACCTCGCAGCCGGCCGGGTTCACGCCGCTCATGACGTGCTTGATGATGCCGTCCTTGCCCGCGGCGTCCATGCCCTGGAGCACGAGCAGGACGGAGTGGGTGTCGGCCGCGTAGAGACGGTCCTGCAACGACTGCAGCTCGACGAGCTGCGCGGCCTGGAGCGCCTCGGCGCTCTCGCGGCTGAGGTCGCCGTGGAACTTGGGGTCGCGGTCGGCGAGGCGGAATCCTTTCCCTTCGGCCCGGAGTCTCTTGGAGAAGTTCATGCAGGTAGGAGGCAGCTATGCGGCGCGCGCCGGCCTCGTTCAAGCCTTCGCTGGAGCGCGCTTGGGCAACGTGATGAGCACGACGCCGGCGACGATCACGAGCGAGGCCCAGAGCATGCGGGCGGTGACCGGTTCACCGAGCACCAGCGCGCCGAGACCGACCGCGATCACCGGGTTCACGTACGCGTAGGTGGACACCTTGGCCGGCGTGCTGACCTTGAGGAGATACACGTAGGCGCTGAAGCCGATCCAGGACCCGAACACGACGAGGTAGCAGAACGCCGCCACCGACCGGCCCGAGATCCCGGTCCAGGCCGCCGGCGTCAGCTCGCCATGGAGAGCGGCGACGGCGACCAACGCCGCGCCGCCGCAGAGCATCTGCAGGGCGGCGCCGAGCAGATGCGAATCCGGCTTGGCGTTGTACCGGTTGAAGACCGACCCCGCGGCCCACGAGGCGCATGCGACCATCAACGCCGCGAGCCCGCCGAGCCCGACGTCGGCCCCGGCCAAGGCTCCTTGGCGCCCGGTGACGAGGAGCACGACGCCGGAAAAGCCGACCGCGATGCCGAGCCACGTCATCGCGGCCGGACGCGTGCCGCCCGGACGCGCCCAATCGAACAACGCGAACCACACCGGCGAGAGGCAGATGAGCAGCGCGGCGAGCCCCGACGGCACGCTCTGTTCGGCCCAGACGACCAGACCGTTCCCTCCGAGCAGGAGCAGCACGCCGACGATCGCCGAGTTCCGCCAATGCAGCCTCGAAGGCATCGGCGTCCCCCGGAAACGCAGCCAGGCGAAGAGGATCCCTCCCGCGACCAGGAAGCGGGTGCCGGCCATCAGGAACGGAGGCAGCGTCTCCACCGCCACGCGGATCGCGAGGTAGGTGGAACCCCACACGACGTAGACGATCGCGAACGCGCCGAGCATCAGCGTCTTCGCTCCGGGTCCTTCGTCGTGGGTCTCAGGTGTCGTCACATCAGGTCCTTTCTTGGGGGGATCGTCCGGGAAGGACCACCGCTCACGCCCGTCGGGAAACAAAAAACCCGCCGGAGCGATCCGCGGCGGGTCCAAGGACGAGGTGTTGTCTGGTGTCAGGTCATCCTCGGGAACCGCCGCCGGCAAAGCCACGCTTTGCCCATACGACATGCATCGACGGCCACGCGGCCACGACCGCGCGTTTCAGCGCGGAGGCGGTGCGGACGGTGAAGCGGTCCGAAGACATCGGGCGGGAAACTGCGCGGAGGACGGCCCGGAGGTCAATCGCGGAGTCCGGTGGATGCGGCCCCGATCGCTCCCGAGGAGGTATGGGAGGCGGCATGGAGCCGTCGGCTCAGGCCGTCAGGACCGCGCGGGCAGCGGCGACATCGAGCCCGATCTGGGCCTTCAGCGCATCGACGCCGGGGAACTTCTGCTCATCGCGCAGCTTCGCCACGAACCCGACCTCGAGTTCGTCGCCGTAGAGATCGCCCTGGAAATCCAGGAGGTGGACCTCGAAGCGCAGCTCGCCTCCGGTGTTCCCGAGGGTCGGTCGGATGCCGAGGTTGAGCACCGCCGGGACGATCTGCTTCCGGACGAGGACCCGCGCCGCGTAGACGCCGTGCGGCGGAAGTTCCAGGCCGCGGACATCGAGGTTGGCCGTCGGGAAACCCAGCTGCCGGCCGAGACGGTCGCCGGCGACCACGGTGCCGGCGAGCGAGCACGGACGCCCGAGCAGTTCCGCGACCTGCTCGAACTGGCCGGCCCGCAGACAACGGCGCACCAGGCTGCTGCTCACCCGCTCGTCGCCGATGGAGACCGGGGCGCACTCGTGGGTGACGAAAGCCAGCTCCGCTCCGAGCTCCCGGAGCAACGGCACGTTGCCGCTGCGGCGGTTCCCGAAATGGAATCCTTGCCCGACGCTGATGCTGCGGAGCGGCCCGGCGTCGGTGGCGAGACCACGGACGAATCCTTCGCCGGTCACCGACGCGAACTCCTTCGTGAACGGGTTGACGAGCACCGCGTCCGCTCCGAGCGCCTCGATCGCGCGCAAGCGCTGCGGCAAGGTCTGCAGAAGGAGCGGCGCCCGCGCCGGATCGACCACCGCGAGCGGGTGGGGATCGAAGGTGACCACGACACCCCGAGCGCCGTGGGTCGCCGCTTCGAGCAGCGCGGACCGGACGACATGCTGATGGCCGAGGTGGACCCCGTCGAACATGCCCATCGCGAGACAAAGCCCGCGCGGATGGCGCGGGAGCTCGCGCGGATGTCGGGCGATGACCATCGGAGGACGTGATGCGTGTCCCGTGACCTCAAGGACCACGGCTCACTCGTATTGCTTCAGCTTCAGGAACGGGATGACGTGTTGCGTGAGCTCGGTCGGCGTCCACTTCAGGATGTCCTCCAGCACGTGAGCATCGGCGACATCGAACTTGCCGCTGGCGGTCCGGCGCAAGCGGGTGAGGTGCGCGCCGCAGCCGAGCTTCCGGCCCATGTCGTGGGCCAGCACGCGGACGTAGGTGCCCTTGGTGCACGCGACGGTGAAGTAGGCGAACGGCTCCTCGTAGTCGGTGAACCGGTAGCTGTAGAGATGGATCAACCTCGGCTGGCGCTCCACCTCGATGCCTTTGCGCGCGAGCTTGTGGAGCGCGACACCGCCGATCTTCACCGCGCTCACCATCGGCGGGACCTGGTGCTGGTCCCCGAGGAACGACTTGGTCGCCTCTTCGAGGTCCGCGAGGGACAACAGCGGCACCGGCATCGATCCGGTGACCTCGCCGTCCGCGTCGTGGGAATCCGTCGATTCGCCCAACCGCATCACGCCTTCGTACACCTTGTCCGAGGACATGAGCTTCTCGGAGAGCTTGGTCGCCTGGCCGAGCACGAGGATCAGCAGGCCCGTGGCCATCGGGTCGAGCGTGCCGCAGTGGCCGACCTTGGCGATGCGGAAATGGTTGCGGAGCTTCGCGACGACATCGTGGGAGGTCCACTCCGCCGGCTTGTCCACCAGCAAGGCTCCGTCGAGTGCCGAGAACGGGGTCATCGTGCGGCGGGTTGCGCGGCGAGCGCGCGTTTGACGGCACCGAGGACGCGGCGTTGGACGGAAAGGTGGCTGCCTTCGACACGGGCTCCGGCAGCCGCCTTATGGCCCCCGCCGCCGAAGAGGGCGGCCACCTCGTTCACGTTCACGCGCTCGTCCTTCGAACGGAGGCTGATCCGCGAATGGTTCGCGCCGACCTCCTCGAAGACGACCGCCACGACCACGCCCTCGATGGCACGGATATGGTCGATGAGCCCCTCGCTCTCCTCCGTGCTGGCGCCGGTCCGGGCGTAGTCCGCGAGCTTCAGCCAGAAATAGGCGGTCTTGTCGCCGTGGGTGAGCCGGAACTTGTTGTAGACGTGGCGCAGCAGCTTCACCCGGGTGAGCGGGTAGCTCTGGTAGACCTCTTTGCAGATCTTCCCGAGGTCCGCGCCGCGGTCGACCAGGTGGGCGGCGGTCTCCAAGGTGTCCGGCGTGGTGGACGGATACTGGAAGCTGCCGGTGTCGGTGCTGACGGCGGTGAAGAGGCAATCAGCGATCGGCTGGGTGATCTTCCAACCGGCCCATTCGCAGAGGTCGTAGACCAGCTCGCCGCTCGACGGTTCGCGGGGCGAGACCCAGTTGATGTCGGCGTACTTCGTGTTCGACGCGTGGTGGTCGATGTTGATGAAGGTGCCGCGCTGGCCGATGTGCTCGCCGACCCGACCGAGGCGCTCGAAGCTCGCGCACTCGGTGGCGACGACGACGTCGAAGGTCTGCCCGGACTGCGGCTTCTTCACCCGCTTCTCGGGATCGAGGAAACGGAGCTTGTCGGGCACGACGTCCTGGTTCCAGACGGTGACGTCCTTGCCGGCGTTCTCCAGCGCGAGCGCGAGGCCGAGCTGGGACCCGATACAATCGCCGTCCGGCCGGATGTGGCCGACGATGCAGATGCGGTGCGCGTCCTTGAGCGTGTCCAGGATGCGTTCGACGGTCTTGGGGACTGGTTTCATGGGGTCGGCCGGCACGGATGCGGCCGGCGGACTCAGGAAGCGGAGGAGGAAGGCGAGGCGGTCGAGCGCTCGATCTCGTCGAGGAGCGCGATGACGCGGTTGCCCTGCTCGATGGAATCGTTGATCTGGAAGCGGAGCTCGGGCGTATACCGCAGCCGGATGCCGGAACCGATGACGGTCTGGATACGCTTGGCGTGCTTGGACAGCTCCGCCGTGGCGCGCTCGCGCTGCTTGGCGTTGCCGACGAACCCGACGAACACCGTGGCCGAGCGCAGGTCGCCCGCGACGCCCACGTCGTTCACCGTGAGCAGGCCCACGGAATCGATGCTGAACTCGCGCCGGAGGCACTCGGCGATCTCATGCTTGAGCAGCTCCTTGACACGGAAGAGTCGGCGGTTGGGTTCCATCTCGATCCTGGGCGCGACCAGCGCGGTCAGAGCTTCTGGGCGACCTTCTCGGTGGTGTAGCACTCGACGACGTCGCCTTCCTGGAAATCGTCGAACCCGTCGAGACGGATGCCGCACTCCATGCCGGAGCGCACCTCGTTGACCTCGTCCTGGAAGCGCTTGAGCGTGAGCGATACGCCTTCGTAGATAAGGTTGGTGCGGCGGCGGACGCGCATCTTGCCGCGCACGAGCCGGCCGCTGGTGACGGCGCAACCGGCGACGTTGCCGCCCTTCGAGAGGTTGAACACCTTGCGGACCTCGGCTTGGCCGACGACGAGCTCCTTGAGCAGAGGATCGAGCAGACCGGCCATCGCCTCCTTCACCTGGTCGATGAGCTCGTAGATGATCGCGTAGAGCTTGATCTGCACGCCCTCGTGCTTGGCCTGCTCGGCGGCGCTGTTGTCGACGCGGGTATGGAACCCGAGGATGACGGCGTTCGAAGAGCTGGCGAGCAGCACGTCCGCGGAGCTGACCGCGCCGACGGCGCTGTGGAGGATCTCGAGGGAGACCTTGCTGGAATCGATCTTGTTGATGGCGTCGCAGATCGCCTCCACGGAACCCTGGGTGTCCCCTTTGATGATGACCTTGAGCACCTTCGCGGTCATGTCGCGGATCTGGCCGAAGATGTCCTCGAGCGTCTGGCGCCGCGGACGGACGCCCTCGAACTCGGATTTCTTGCGGGCATCGAAGCGCTCCTCGGCGAGGTCGCGGGCGGCGCGGTCGTCCTCGACGGCACTGAACTCGGACCCGGCCTCGGGGATGCCGTTGAGGCCCAGCACGCGGACGGCGACGGACGGCGTCGCCTCCTTGAGACGCGCGCCTTCCTCGTTCATCATCGCGCGGACCTTCCCGTGGTGCTCGCCGCACAGGATGATGTCGCCGACGCGCAGCGTGCCTTTGCGGACGAGAACGGTCGCCACCGGCCCGCCAGCCTCGACGCCGGACTCGATCACGTTGCCCTTGGCGTTGCGGTCGGGGTTCGCCTTGAGCTCGAGCAGCTCGGCCTGGAGCAGGATGGAGTCGATGAGCTTGTCGATGCCCTGCTTGGTGACTGCGGAGCAATCGACGTAGAGCGTGTCGCCGCCCCAATCATCGGGCAGCAGGCCCTTGTCCTGGAGCTGCTGGCGCACCTTGAGCGGGTTGGCGGCAGGGTGGTCGCACTTGTTGACGGCGACGATGATGGGGACCTTCGCGGCCTGAGCGTGCGAGAGCGCCTCGAGCGTCTGCGGCATGACGCCGTCGTTCGCCGCGACGACGAGGACGACGATGTCGGTGACGTTGGCACCGCGGGCGCGCATCGCCGAGAAGGCTGCGTGGCCGGGAGTGTCCAGGAACGTCAGCTGGGTGAGCACGCCGGAGACCGGGTGCGGATAGGAGATCGTGTAGGCACCGATGTGCTGCGTGATGCCGCCGGCCTCGCCCGCGACGACGTTCGCCTTGCGGACGACGTCGAGCAGCGACGTCTTGCCGTGGTCGACGTGGCCCATGATCGTGATCACCGGCGGTCGCGGCTTCAGGCTCTCGGGCTGGTCGTCCTGGTCGAGCTCGACCGTCTGCTCCTGCGGGACGTTGACGCTATGGGTCGCCTTGTCGCGCTTCTCGGTCTCGAACCGGAAGCCGTGCTTGGCGCAGACCTTGATGGCGAATTCGGCATCCACGGTCTGCGTGACCGTGGCGAACACGCCCATGCTCATGAGGTCGGCGATGACCTGGAAGGGCTTGCGCGACATCTTCTCCGCCAGCTCGCGGACCAAGATGGGCGGCCGCATGATGATTAGCGGCGCATTGGCCGCGACGTTGACCCTCGGCGCCGCCGGACGCTGAGGAGCCGGTGCGGGCGCAGGTCCACGTTGACCGTAGGGCTGGAACGGGCCGCGCTGCTGTCCCTGAGGGCCGCGGCCCGGAGGACCACGCCGGTCGTCGCCGCGGACAGGCGGACGGCTGGGGACGGGAGCGGCCGGACGCGCATCCGAACGGCTGGCGGGGCGGGCGAAATTCTTGAGGTCGACGCGGCCGACCAACTGTCCGATCTGGGTCTTGGGCGGCACGGGCGGCACAGCCGGTGCTGCGGGCGACGACGCGACGGCAGGCGCGGCAGCAGGTTGCGGTGCCGCAGTCGCAGCCACGGGCGAGTGCCCGCTGTCCACGGCGTGTCCCACGGGCGCAAGGGATACCTCTTGGCTGCCGGACGTTTCGCCCGGAGGCGGCAGGTGGGCGGCCTCTGCGACCATCGGCGACGACGCGTCGGGAGCGGGCTCCGCAGCTGCGGAGATCTCCGGCCCGCGCACAGGCTCCGGTTCCGGTTCGGCAGGCACTTCGACGACGGGGAGCAACGGGCGCACGATCAAGACCGGCACCTCCGGCTCAGGAGCCGGCGCAGGCGCGGCGGCGGCGGCGAAGGGCAGCAGCTGTTCGCGGAGGTACTCCGCGGTGATCTTGTCGAGCGAGCTCGACGGGACCTTGGCGGCGGTGATGCCCAGCTCCTTGGCCTTGGCGATCACGGCCTTGCTCTCCAAGTTCAGATCCTTGGCGATCTCGTAGATACGGACGGGCATAGCGATTCTTCCTGCGGACTCGGCCACCCTTCACCGGCTTTTCCATGCCGGTGCTGTGCGGGGCGGCCGCTGATGACCGATGACTGCTGATCAAGAAACCGGAGCGTCGCCGATCCCGATGGTCACGGCATCGGTCGATCCGGCGTTCCGGCGTAGCATCTCTCCCTTGGCGGCTTCCAGGATGATCGACGCGGCGGCCCCGATCTCGGGGACCGCGGCGAGGTCGGCGACCTCCGCGTCGAGCAGGTCCTGCACGCCGTGGAAGCCGATGTTGACCAGCACGCGGGCGTGCTCCTCGCTGATGCCGGGCACCGCGGCGAGCTCATGCACGGCATGGTCGACCTTCGCGTCGAAACCGTTCACGTCGGCCTCGGCCTCGATGTCGATCTGCCAACCGATGAGCCGGGACGCGAGCCGCGCGTTCTGGCCGCGACGGCCGACGGCGAGGGCCAGCTGGTCGGGCGTGGTGAGGACCAAGAGGCGTTTGCGCGCCTCGTCCACCTGGATGGACTTGATACGGGCAGGATCCAAGGCCTTCGTGGCGAGGGCCTTGATGTCGGTGGACCAAGGGATGATGTCCACCTTCTCGTTGTTCAGCTCGCGGACGATGTTCTTCACCCGCTGGCCTCGCAACCCGACGCACGCACCGACCGGATCCACTTTGGAGTCCCGGGAATAGACCGCGATCTTGGTGCGGAACCCCGGTTCCCGGGCGACCGCGCGGATCTCGATGGTGTTGTCGTTCACTTCCGCCACCTCGAGACGGAACAGCTTGAGCACGAAATTGGGGTCGGCACGCGAGAGGATGATCTCGGGGCCGTGGGGCGTCATCTCGACGGCCTTCACGAAGCAACGGATGCGCTCGCCCACCTGGTACTCCTCGGTCGGGACGCGCTCGCGGTTCGGCATGATCGCCTCGAACTTCCCGAGGTCCATCACCACGTCAGAACGGTCGAACCGCCGGACGGTGCCGCTGACGATGTCGCCCACGCGGTCCTTGAACTCGTCGTAGATCATGGCCTTCTCGGCCTTGCGGACCTGCGACATCAACGCCTGCTTGGCGTATTGCGCAGCGATGCGACCGAACCCGGCCGGGGTGACCTCGACGTCGATCTCATCCCCGACCTTGGCGTCCGGGAACTTGGCGCGGCGGGCGTCGAACACCGACATCTGGTCGTGCTTCGAGACGACCCGTTCCGTGACGACGAGCCGGGCCCAAGCCTTGATGTCGCCGGATTTCGGATCGATGGCGACGCGCAGCTCGCGAGCGGGCCCGACGGCCTTCTTCGCCGCGGCCAACAAGGATTCTTGGACAGCGTTGAGCAGGACATCTTTGGTGATGCCCTTCTCTTTCTCCCAATACTCTAAGACTGCCAAAAACTCAGCGTTCATACGTCAGCGTCCTGGCCCCTTTCGGGGTAACAAAAAAGCCGGTTTGAAAACCGACTTTTTGCACGGCGGCGAGAGCCAGCCAGTAAAACGTTTACGACCGGACGCTAGGTCTGAGCGACAGGAAGCGTCAAGCTTGCATTACTTTATGTCTTGGCACCGACGGGCCTCGGCGACCTCAGGGCTTGGCCAGGGCCGCTCCGGACCCACCCCCGGCAGACCCGGGCCGGACAACTCTCCTCCATGGAAACGGTCACCAGACGGCCCAGCGTTCGCCCCCGGATGCCGGATCAGCCCTTCGTCAAGACGCCATCCAAGTTCAGCAGGACGTTCGCGACGGTCGTCCACGCGGCGGCATCGGCCGGCGCCAGTCCGTCCGGCAACGGCCCCAAAGGGACCGTCCCCAACTTGGCCGCCTCGTCGCCGCGCGCGCCGTAGGCGTCCCGCTCCTGCTCGAAAAGCCGCACCAGCGCCGCCACCTGATCATCGGCCACCGGACGGGCGAGCACCTTTTTCAGGCCACGGCGGACCCGTTCGGCGACCGTGCCATCCCCGGACGCCATGTCCCTTCCGAGCGCTTGGGCGCATTCTACGAACACCGGGTCGTTCAAGGTCACGAAGGCTTGCAACGGGGTGTTGGTCGGCAGCCGGCGGACGGTGCAGCTCTCGCGGCTCGGGGCGTCGAACGCCGCCATGCTCGGATACGGCACGGTGCGGCGCCAGAAGGTGTACAGCCCCCGCCGGTACCGGTCTTCCCCGCTGCTGGTGCGCCACGTGCGCTCGCCGTTGAACGCAGCCCGCCATAGGCCGTCCGGTTGCGCCGGATAGACGCTCGCGCCACCGACCTTCCGGCTGAGAAGGCCGCTCAGCGCCAAGGCCTGGTCGCGCACGCCCTCGGCATCGAGCCGCCGGCGCGGCGCACGGGCATAGAAGCGGTTCCGGGGGTCGCGCTCCAAGAGCGCCGGCGTCACCACGGACGACTGCCGATAGGTCGCCGACATGACGACGAGCTTCAGGAGCCCCTTGAAATCCCAGCCCAGCGCCGGCGCGTGATCAGGATCTTCCGCCCCGTTGCCGGTCTTCTTCGCCTGGAAAGAGACCGCGAGCCAATCCAAGAGGTCGCGATCGGCAGGCAAAGTGCCCTGGGTACCGAAATCCTCCTCGGTCTCGACCAGCGCTTGGCCCATGAGCTGTGCCCAGAACCGGTTGACCATCACCCGGGCGGTGAGCGGGTTCTCCGGCGATGTGAGCCAAGCCGCGAGACCGAGCCGGTTCGTGGCCGAGCCGGAAGGCCAGGCGTTGAAGGCCGCCGGCACCGCGGCCGCGACCTCGTCGCCCGGCACGAGGTAGTTGCCCTTGCTCAGGAGGCGCGTCACACGGCGGTGGTCTTCGGCGTTCTCCTTCATCACCGGCATCGGCGTGCCCTTGATCGCGTCGAGCTCGGCGCGGACCTGCGCGATCTGCGCGGCCACCGGGCCTTTGGTCTTCGAGGTCGGACGGAACAGGTCCGCCAGCGTCTTCCGCTGCGCCAAGGTCCGCTGCGCCATCGGCACGTCGAGCACCGCCTGGACCGCTGCGGGCCATATGCGCACGGGCGGGGCCTGCGCGGTGGCCGAAAGCCGGAACCGCCCGAGCGTGAGCTGGTCGCCGTGGCCCTGCTTCAAGGTGAAGACCAGCTCGACCTCGCCGTCGGCCGTCAACGGCTCCGCGAGCTCGAATGCCAACGCGTGGGACCTGCCGAGCGAACCGCCGACCGCCCAGCCGGTGCCGCCGTCCTTGTCGATGGCGCGCGCCGCGTCGAAGCCGCCCTGCTCGTGGTCCGCGCTCGCGGCACGGAGAGAAAGCGACCGTGCCGCGTTCGGACCGAACCGGGCCGTCGGCATCGGCGCCGCCTTGACGTCACCGCTCCACGCCGGACCGCGCGACGCGTCCAGCACCACGATCCGGCTGTCGGCCAGAAGCTCCCCCCCGGAATCGGTGCGGTTCCAGAGCACGACCTCATCGATGGGCACTTCTGCGCCGAGGTCGAGCTCCCACCACGGATCCGCTTCGGTGCCGGTGTGGGAGACCGAGTTGGAGACGTGATAGTTCCCGTCGGTGTTGCCGTCGTTCGCCCGGGCGGCGTCGCCGTCGAACGCGGTGCTCGATTGCTTTGCCCGCCCGCGGAGGGCGACGTTGTCGGGGCCGGAGAAGACCTGGACCTCGGCCAGCATCAGGTGCCGCGACTTGCCCGGCGCCTCGACCCGTACGAACCGACCTTTCACCGGCGGCGCACCGGTGCTCCTGACCGTCGCCCGCACGTCCTGCAACACGAAGTTCCCCTCCCCTTCCTTGCGCCCGGGCCCGTTCTTCGGGAGCGACTCGTCGGTCAAGGCTTCGAGCCGGAACGCCGTCAGGCCGGACGCCTTGGTCCGGGTCGCGACCGTGTAGGTGTCCTTCGCCGGCGAAGCTCCGGAGACGAGCACCGAGCCGTCGGCTTGCACGGCAAAAGCCGGCGCGTTCGTGGCCGAAGACCTGACCGAGACCGGCGTGAGCACCTGCCACGCGACGGGCCTGGCAGCTGTGTCGGCCCACGCGTTGAGCTCGGAATCGAACGCCGCGTCCGGAGCGAGGTGATCGCCTTCCAACCCAGCGAGCTTGGATCCCAGCTCGGCACGCCGGGCCTTGTCGGCGGCCGAGAGCAGCGGCAGCGTCGGACGCTCGTCCGGTTGGTCGTTGTCCTCGGTCTGGTTGAAGAACGCGTAGAACGCGTAGTACTCGCGCTGCGTGATGGGATCGAACTTGTGGGTGTGGCACTGCGCGCAGCCCATCGTCAGCCCCATCCAGACCTGCGCGGTCACGTTCGCCCGGTCCTTCACCGCGGCGACGCGCCATTCCTCGTCCTCGGTCCCGCCCTCGGTGTTGGTCATCGTGTTCCGATGGAAGCCGGTGGCGGTCCGCTGCTCATCGGTGGCACCCGGCAGCAGGTCGCCGGCGATGACATCGCGGGTGAACTCGTCGAACGGCTGCCCCCGGTTCAGGGAGTGGATCAGCCAATCGCGCCACGGCCAGATGTTCGGCCGGAGCGGATCGCTGCCGTAGCCGGACGAATCGGCGTAGCGCGCGAGGTCCAGCCAGACGCGCGCCCAGCGTTCGCCGAAATGGGGCGACGCGAGCAACCGATCGACCAAGCCTTCGTAGGCTCGGGACGAACGGTCGGTCACGAAGGCGTCCACCTCTTCCGGAGAAGGCGGCAACCCGGTCAGGTCGAGCGAGAGCCGGCGGACCAGCGTGTGGCGGTCGGCCTCCGCCGACGGACGCAGGCCGTTCTGTTCCATCCGCGCGAGGATGAACCGGTCGAGCCCGTTCCGCGGCCAGGCCGCTTGCCGCACTTCCGGCAACGGCGCGCGCCGCGGCTTCTCCCAGGCCCAGTGCGGCGTGTAGCGACCGCCCTGGGCGACCCATCGGCGCAACAGGTCGATCTCCTCCGGCTTGAGCGGGTTCTTCGTCTCGGGCGGCGGCATCACGTCGTCCGCGTCATGGGTCGTGATGCGCTTCACCAGCTCGCTCGCCGCGACGTCGCCGGGGACGACCGGACGTCCTCCTTTGTGCTCCTTGGTGGCCTCCTCGAAGGAATCGAGCCTTAGCTTGGCCTTGCGCGAGCCTTCGTCCGGCCCATGACACTGGAGACACTTTGCCGAGAGGATCGGACGTATCTGGGCCGAGAAATCGACCCCCTCCGCCGGGACTGTCGCGGGACCCGCCGGCTTCGGCGACGCCAGGGCGACCACGGCGGTGAGCACAGAAAGCAGCGCGAACGAGACAGGCGACTTCATCATGGCAGCGCGGGAAGGATAACGCCCGTCGCGAGGACTTCAACCGCCGACCCGAGGCAGTAACAAATTCGCCCGCCCCACACCAACCGCAACACCGACAACTACCACCTCTGCCCCGACCGTCGGAAGCCGTCCGCGCCATGCCCGCTCCCTTGCTCGGAAGACCGGCCGCACGGACGAACGACCAGACTTCTCCGCATGCCGCCGGAACGAACTTCGAGAGATCCTCCGGTCGCATACAGCCCCGGATGACAGCGGTATGGACCGCCTCCACTCATATCGCTTCGACAAGACAAGCCATAGGAACTCCCGCTCCGCAGCCCCTAGCCCGGAACACCGGCCCGCCCGGATCCGGGGCGCGATCGTTCCAGCCGGCCCGGCCGCGTCCGGATACCCGTCACTTCTTCGTCCGCGTGTACTTCGTCTCGACGGCCTTCGCCTCCTTGCCCTCAGGCGTCACGTTGTACGCGGTGATGGTGATGTGGTCCGGATCGGCGAGTTCGAAGGCGGTCTTCCACCCCCATCGCGGAGCACCAGGGGCAGTATCGTACTGGCCCGTCACCACGAAGCCCTTCGCGGTCGCCTCGCCCTCGGAGGACATGATCGCGTAGTTCATGTGGAAGTCGTCCACCCACGCGGTCTGGAACCGCTTGGTGACCGTGTTGAAGGCGATCGTCTCCTCGCCGTGGCGGGGCCGCCCCTGGATCGTGCTCTCGTATTCGTGCCGGAAAAAATGTCCACCGAGCACCGGCCGGATCGTGCCGGTGACCTTCGATTCATCCGCCAGCTTGTAGGGCTCGAACCACGTCCGGCAGGTGCCTTCCCAGTTGCCGACCAAGGACTTCAAGAAATCTTTCGACGAGACCTGGGCGCCCACGCCCGGCGGTCCGGGTTTCTTCGCAGCATCCGGGACCCGATCAAGGAATCGTCAAGCTGGTGGCAGAAATCGCCGAGAGGAGGGTCGTTCTCATGGTCTTTGGCCGATATCGTCGGAAAATTCGGCGCCATCTGTCCACCCTCGCGGATTCACGGACGGGGGAGCACGAAGTGCGGGTTCTGGATGATGCCGAAGATGTTCCCGAACGGGTCCAGCACGGTCGCGACCCGGATGCCCTCGCCGACATCCTGGATGCCGGAACGCCCGGTCGCCCCCACCGAGAGCAGGCGTTCGAGCGCGGCCCCGGCGTCGGCGACACCCCAGTAGACGACCGCGCCGCCGACACCACCCGGTGTGGACGAGGCATCGGGATCGAGGCCCAACTCGTAGCCGCCGACGTTGAAGCCCACGTAGAAAGGCTGGTCGAAATACGGGGCGATACCGAGCACCCGGGAGTACCAGGCCTTGGCTTGATCGAGGTCCGGTGCGTGGTACAAGACCGTGCGCAGTCCTTGGAAATGGGGATTGTCGGTTGGTGCAATCATGGCGGGTGTGTTGGGGAATCGTTCGGATGCCGGCGGACAAAGTCCAGCGTCTTGCCTTCGGGCCGTTGGGGGGATCACAAGGGGTGGACCCGTTGAGAACCGAAAAGGGTCCCGGGCGGATCTTCCAGTCCGCTCTGGTGTGTCCGTTTCCTGGCGGATCACCGACGCGAGCCTTGGATGGACTTCGTCCAGCCGGCCCGGTTCTCTTGCGCCGCATGTCCGAAGCTCCCGACCCGCTCATCCGCCAACGCCAGATGGTCGCCCAATTCCCGCAGAACGAGCTCGCGCGCTTCAGTCTGGGGAAGGCGCTCTTCGATCTCGGGGATGCTGCCGGCGCCCAGGAGCATCTCGCCGCGGCGCTCGCGCGGAAACCCGGTTGGATGGTCGTGGAGATCCTGCTCGGGCGCTGCGCGCTGGCGCTCGGCGACCGGGCCGAGGCCGTCGCCGCCTTCACGCGGGCCCGCGACCTCGCGGTGGCGCAACATCACGAAGGCCCGTTGGCCGAGATGGAGCAGATGCTTTCGGAGTTGTGCTGAGCCGGTCCGTGTCTAGTGTACGACAGTTCTCCGACAGTTTTACGCCATATGAAGCAACGCCGCCTGCACGGGTTCACCCTGATCGAACTTCTCGTCGTCATCGCCATCATCGCGATCCTCGCCGGCATGTTGTTGCCTGCGCTCAGCAAGGCGAAGCAGAAGGCGACCAGCATCAGCTGCCTCAACAACGAGAAGCAGATGATCACCGCGTCGCTGGTGTACGCGACCGACTTCCAGGATCATTTCGCCCCGAACGGCTCGGGCAACGACACCATCAACCTCACGAATCCGCCGCCGTCGTTCGTGCCGCGCTTGTGGGTTGAAGGCCGCGAGAACAGCAACCTCGTCGAAGGATCCGCCGACGGCCTGATCAACGAGCGCGTCTCCTTGCTCGCGCCCTATCTCAAGGCCAAGGGCAGCTTCAAATGCGCGGGCGACACCTATGCGCACGTCATCAACGGCAAGAAGGTCCGTAACCCCCGCACCTACGCGATGAACGCCTTCGTCGGCTGGAGCGACGCGGCCGCCTACGGCTCGGGCGACCAGGGCAGCGACAGGGTGTATCTCGTGCCCAAGAAGGCGTCGCAGATGAACGCAGCATCCGACACCTTCGTCTTCGGCGAGATCCATCCGGAGAGCATCTGCCGGCCGTTCTTCGGTGTGCAGATGAGCGGTGCCAGCGGCGTCTATCACGTGCCCGGCAACTACCACGGGAAGTCGTCCAATTTCGCTTTCGGCGACGGCCATGCCGAGAGCCACAAGTGGATCGACGGCAAGTTCAACAACCCCGGCTTCAAAGGCGACTACCACGGAGCCCACGGCGGCGTGCCGCTCACGGCCAGCAAGATCGACAACGAGTGGCTGCGCGCCCACACCACCTCAAAGAAATGATCGCCCGGCCGGCCGGGACACCGACGCCATGCACACCGCACTTCGATCGGACCGCGGTGCCGCAGCCCGGATGGGTTTCACGTTGATCGAGTTGCTGGTCGTCATCGCGATCATCGCCATCTTGGCCGGGATGCTTCTTCCGGCGCTCAGCAAGGCGAAGGAGGGCGCCCGCTCCACCGTCTGCAAGAGCAACCTCCGGCAGTTGTCGATCGGCATCCTGGTCTACGCCGATGATTCGCAAGGATTCCTCTGCTGGCCCGGCCTGACCGACCGGGGAAACACCAACCCGCGCTACGCCGCTGACTGGGTCTTCGGCGGCCAATCGGACGCCGACACCAACGACCGGGCCAAGTGGAAGACTCCCGGATACGGCTTCCACGCCGAAGCGGGATCGTTGTTCCCCTACGTGCTCTCGCGTCCACGGTTGCCGTACCGCGAGACCTTCACCGAAGGTTTCCCGGTCTACCAATGCCCGAGCACCGGGCCGCAGGGCAAGGCGCTGCGCGTGACCTTCAGCATGAACGGCTTGCTCGATCCTGGCGCGCCGGTCGGCGACGGCGCTGCGGAGGTCGGTCCCAAGGGCACGCAGATCAACAGCGTCCGACGGCCGAGCAGCAAGATCTTGCTGGTGAACGAGGACCCCCGCACGATGAAGAACGCTGCCTTCCATCCCGGCGGCAGCGCCATCAACGGGAGCTTCGTGGTGCACAACGGTCGCGTGAACATCGCCCACATGGACGCCCACGTCGAAGCCCTCCGGGACCGCCGGGTCGTCGAGATCCAGCGGCCCGAGTTCCAGGCCGAGATGTTCCACCCCTACAAGTGAAGTCCCTCGCCGACTGCCGCCTCTACACGTTCATCGACACCGCCTACCTGGCCGGACGCGATCCGGCGGAGCTCGCGCGGCAGTTGTGCGACGGCGGTTCCGACCTCCTCCAGGTCCGCGCCAAGGGCACCACGGTGGACGAAGCACGGCGCTTGGCTGCAGCCGTCCTGCCGGTGACGCGCGCGGCCGGAGTGAGGCTGGTGATCAACGACCATCTCGGCCTCGCCGCGGAGATCGGCGCCGAGGTCTGCCATCTCGGGCAGGAAGATTTCTTCGACGCGGGCTTCACCCGGATCGGGCAACTGATGGCCGAAGGCGGGCGCCCGGAGATCGGGCTCAGCACCCATGCGCCGGGACAGGCCGAGCGCGCCATGGCCGCGGACGCCGATTACATCGCCATCGGTCCGGTGTTCGCGACCGGCACGAAACCGACCGCCGCGCCTGTGACGCTCGGCTACGTGCGCTGGGCCACGGCGAACGTGACGGTCCCCTGGTTCGCGATCGGCGGGATCCACCTGCGGAACCTGGACGAGGTCCTCGCCGCCGGCGCGACGCGGATCTGCGTCGTCTCCGCCATCCTCGACGCGCCCGATGTCGCCGCCGCGTGCCGCGGATTCCGCCAGAAGCTGGGCTAGGTGGACGGCCCGTTCAGCCGCGGAGCGCGTTGATCTGCGCGGCCGCGTAACCGGCGCCGAAACCGTTGTCGATGTTCACCACCGTCACGCCGCTGCCGCACGAGTTCAGCATGCCGAGCAGCGCGGCGAGGCCGCCGAAGCTGGCCCCGTAGCCCACGCTGGTCGGGACCGCGATCACCGGGCGCGACACCAGCCCGGCGACGACGCTCGGCAAGGCGCCTTCCATGCCGGCGACCACGATGACCACGTCGGCGCGTTGCAACTCGTCCAGGCGCGCCAACAACCGGTGCAGCCCCGCGACGCCGACATCGGAGATGCGGAGCACCGGGTTGCCCATGAAACCGGCCGTGACCGCGGCCTCGTCGGCGACAGGAAGATCGCTCGTGCCGGCGCACAGGACGGCGATGGTGCCGGCCCGCTTGGGCAACGGAGCGGTCTCGATGGTCACGCAACGCGCGGCGACGTGGTGGACCGCGTGGGCGAAGCGCTCCTCCAGCGCCGCAGCGTGGACCTCGGTGATGCGCGTGATGAGCACGCGGCCGTCCGCCGCGACGAGACGGTCCGCGATGGCCACGACCTGCTCCGGCGTCTTGCCCGCGCCGAAGATCACCTCGGGGAAGCCTTTCCGGAGGGCACGATGCAGGTCCACCTGGGCGAACCCGAGGTCCGCGACCGGCGCCGCCTGGAACGCGCGCAGCACTTCGTCGCGCGGGATCTCACCCCGTTGGAACCGGTCGA
This sequence comes from Verrucomicrobiota bacterium, assembly GCA_038226425.1. Classification (GTDB taxonomy): domain Bacteria; phylum Verrucomicrobiota; class Verrucomicrobiia; order Limisphaerales; family UBA9464; genus CAIVQB01. The sequence continues at coordinate 3,244 of JBBRQL010000033.1, read as the reverse complement.
GCAGAGATGTGGCGTCTTGTGCGGTCACAGGCGGACTGCCTAAAGGTTCGCGTCGTCCGCTTCAAGCTCGGGCGTCGGACGCGGTGCGATCGGGCGCATGCGGACAGTGCCCCGGGAGCGCCGGTTTCCAACCGGCTGGTCGCAGACGGGTCCGCCATCGGCGGCTTTAAAATTGGCGCCGAACGCCACCCGCTTTGTCGCGGGGGTAGTTTCAAGATGCGCCCGTGCGATCCGGAGCATCGACCATTGGCTGCGGTCCACCGCCCCGGGCTCCGGCGCGACGCAGCTTCAGCTCCGCTTCGAGGCCGGTGGGCTGGCAGTTGCGGAAGGTCACTGTGCCGCGGCACGCCTCGGCACAGGTCCGGACGATGGCGAGCCCCAACCCTGTGCCGCCCTCTTCGCGGGTGCGGGCGGCGTCGGGCCGGAAGAACGGTTCGCCCAGTTTCGGCAACGCTTCCGGCGGCACCCCGGGGCCGACGTCGGCGATGATCACCGCGACATGGTCGCCTTCGACGACCGCGCGGAGGGTCACCGGACCGGCGTGCCCGGCGTAGCGGAGCGCGTTGCGGAGCAGGTTGCCGATCGCGCGCGCAAGCAGCTCGGGATCCGCTTGGACCACCAGACCCTCGGCCACCTCGACGCGGACATCCGCGCCGGGAGCGGCTTCGCGGGCGACCACCTGGGCGACGAGGGCGGGCAACGGGATGGCGGCAAGCGGGAGATCCCGCGCCTTGAGCCCGGCCTTGGAGAACGAGAGCAGCTCGTTCACGAGTCCGCTCATGTGGCGGACCTCTTCCCGCACGTCCTCGACGTAGGCGCGCTGGCGTTCGTCCGCGCGCTGCTCGAGCACGCCGAGCGCCATCTCCATCCGCGCCAGCGGCGTGCAGAGCTCGTGGGCGATGTCGCCGAGGAAGCGTTTCTGTCCGGTCACGAATCCCGCGAGCCGCTCCGCCATGCGGTTGATCGCGCCGCCGAGCCGCCCGAGCTCGTCGCCGCGCCGGGCATCCACCGAGACGTCGAAGCGCCCCTCGGCGACCTGCTCGGTGGCGCGGGTCATCTGACCGAGGGCGCGGGTGATGCCGCGCACGAACGGCACCCACCAGAGCACCGACAACACCACCACCGCGGACCCGGCCCAGATCCACGGCCGGAAATCGAAGAAGAGCCCGCCAGCGCCGAGGGTGTCCGCCACGATGAGCAGCCGCGTCATCCTCCGCTCAGGCCCGCCGCCGCCGGGCAAGGGCGCTTCGAACATCAGCCAATATCGGCTCGGCCCGGTGGTGTGCAGGAATCCCCGTGCTTCGGTCGGAGGACGGCGCCGGACCTCGCCGAACGAGCGGAAGCGCTCAGGATCGTCCCGAGGCCGCGCGTCGGAAGGCGATGGCGGTTCGCCGCGCGGACCGTCGCCGGTCCCGGGGCCTCCGCGTCCTGCGCCGCCGCGCGATCGCAGACGGGCGGCGACCGACGCGGGCAGCTTCATCTCGGGACCGGCGACGCGTTGGCCATCTTCGCGCACGATGAGGAACTGCACGCCGAAGACCTCGCCCTGTCGCGCCAGCACGGCGTCCCAATCGGCAGCGGGACGTTCGCGGAGCTCCGCGAGCAACGCGTCCGCGGTGCGCTGTGCCCGTTCTCCGGCGACGCCGGAGATGAGCGGCTCCAGCCGGAACTCGGAGCGCAGCGACACCCAGAACACCACGACCAGCAACGCGAGGTTCAAGAAGGACCATCCGAGGATCCGCGCGAACAGGGGGAGGCGAAGGGCGAAGGCAAAAGGCAAAAGGCAAAAGGAAGGAGCCGCTTCTCCTTCCATCACGGCGTCTGCCTTTCCTTTTTCCTTCATCCTTTTGCCTTTTGCCTTTTCTTCTCACTCCCCGTCCGGGTCCACCATCATGTAGCCGGCCGCGCGCAAGGTCCGGATGAAGCGCGGGGTCTTCGGGTCGTCGCCCAGCTTCTTGCGGAGCGCGGAGATGTGGACGTCGATCGAGCGGTCGAAGACGTCGTAGTTTCGGTCGCGACATTCATCGAGCAGCTGCTCGCGCGACCGGACGCGGCCCTTCGACTTCGCCAGCGATGCGAGCAGGTCGAACTCGACCGGCGTGAGCACCAGCGCCTGGTCGCCCAGCACCGCGGTCCTGGAGGCGACGCGCACGCGCAATCCGCCGACCACCAGCTCGTCCGGCTCCTCCACCTCGGACGGTTTCGACCGCGTGCCGCGACGCGTCACCGCACGGAGACGCGCCAGCAGCTCGCGCGTGGAAAAAGTCTTGGGCAGATAGTCGTCCGCACCGATCTCCAGGCCCACGATGCGGTCGGCCTCGTCGCCGCGCGCCGTGAGCATCAGCACCGGCACGTCGGACTTGGCGCGGATGCGCTTCAGCACCTCGAAGCCGTCCATGCCCGGGAGCATCAGGTCGAGGATGACCGCGTGCCAAGGCGTGGCCACGGCCCGCTCCGCGCCCTCGGGACCGGTGTGGACCGCCTCGACCGCGTAGCCCATCGGCTCCAGATAATCGCGGATCAAGCGGCAGAGCTTCCGGTCGTCGTCGATGACGAGGATGCGCTGGGCGGAATTGGCGGACGGTGTGCTCATGCGGTGTTCGCGGCCGGACGATACCGCGGCCCGGACGGATGTCCGCTCTGTTTACACCGGCTTAACAAATCTCCTGCCGGGATCCGGAGCGGACGGAGGTGGACATCGGTGGATCAAAAACGGCCGAAGGTCCGACCATGTCCGGGAACCGGCGCGGCCACCACCATGGGGCTGCCGCGTGGGCCGCGCGACGGTCACCGGGTGCTGGGCTCCTTTGCCCGGACAGGATCCGGGATGTTTGTCTATCGGATGTTCATCCGATAGACAGGCGGGACGGCATCTGCGGAGATAGGAGGATGAACAACGATCCTGCTTCCTCCAGCCGCCTCCGCAAAGGCGGGCTCACCCGCTCGCTCACCACCACCGCGGCCACCGCCGCCTGCGCCGCCGCGCTCCTCACGGCCAATGCCGCGATCTTCTACACAGCCAACGTGAATGGGACCGTGGACCCGACCAATCCGAGCTCACAAACTGCTAACGTCTTCATTGTTCCAGGCTATGGTCTTCAACTTTACACCGCCTTCAGTGTCAAAGGCGGACAACAATCCACCGGGGTCCTCACCATCAACAGCAGGATCGTCAGGGAACCCAATACCTATTCGCTCTGGCAACTGGGAGCCGGTGTGCCGGTGGACGGATCATTATCCCCTG